>NZ_JARIDH010000066.1 GCF_029267215.1 Clostridium sp.
TGGCCTCATAGCTTTAACTATAAAACCAGACCCTTTTATATAATCAGTCTAAATATTTAATTTTAAAAATTACTTAGAAACTAAGCATTTTAAAGTTCTGATTAATTGGTTAGTGTATGAAGCTTCATTGTCATACCATGAAGCAACTTTAACTAATTGTTGTCCGTCAACTTCCATTATTTTAGTTTGAGTAGCATCGAATAATGATCAGAAGCTTGTTCCGATAATATCTGATGATACTATTGGATCTTCAGTATATCCGAATGACTCGTTTGAAGCAGCTTTCATAGCAGCGTTTACTTCGTCTACTGTTACTTTTTTGTCTAAAGTACAAACTAACTCAGTTAATGAACCAGTTATTACAGGTACTCTTTGAGCGTTTCCGTCTAATTTACCAGCTAATTCTGGGATAACTAAACCTATAGCTTTAGCAGCTCCAGTTGAGTTTGGAACTATGTTAGCAGCAGCAGCTCTAGCTCTTCTTAAATCTCCTTTTTTGTGTGGAGCATCTAAAGTATTTTGATCGTTAGTGTAAGCGTGGATTGTAGTCATGAAACCTTTGTTTAATCCGAAGTTATCATTTAAAGCTTTAGCCATTGGAGCTAAGCAGTTTGTAGTACATGAAGCACCTGAGATAACATCTTCGCTTCCATCTAATATATCATGGTTTACATTGTAAACAACTGTTGGAAGGTCGTTTCCAGCAGGAGCTGAGATAACAACTTTCTTAGCACCAGCAGTTAAGTGAGCTGAAGCTTTCTCTTTTGATGCGAAGAATCCAGTACATTCTAATACTACATCTACTCCTAATTCTCCCCATGGTAATTCAGCAGGATTACTCTTAGCAGTTACTTTTATTTCTTTTCCATTAACTACGAAAGCTCCTTCTTTAACTTCGATTTCTCCATCGAATCTTCCTTGTGCTGAATCGTATTTGAATAAGTGAGCTAAAGTTTTAGCATCAGTTAAGTCGTTGATTGCTACAACCTCAAACTCAGGGTTGTTAATCATTAATCTTAATGCTAATCTTCCTATTCTTCCAAATCCGTTAATAGCTACTTTTACCATTATAAATACCTCCTAAAAGATGTTGTTTATTTTTATTTATATATAAAATATTAAAAAATATTTTAAACAAAGTTATTTTTAGAGATTTCTATTTTTTTTATTCATCTCTATCTAAAAAATTTAATATTTCATTTGCTGCTCCTTCATCGGTAACTAAAATAGCATTTGCATTCCCATATATTGTAGTTAATATAGCTTCTGCTTTATTTTTACCACCTGCTACAGCAATATGATTTTTTATTTTTCTTAAATCATTTATTGTAAATCCTAAAGTAGGCATTACATAAACAACTTCAGATTTATCATTGAAATAACATCCTACAGCTTCTCCAATAGCTCCTAATTCAAGAAGTTTCATAACTTCTTCCTTTGGAACTCCTCTTTTATCCGCCATTTTTTTAGCTTGACCTATTCCATATATCAGCATATCAGCATTTTTTATGTTTGATATAAGTTCTTTCATATCTTCTTGTTTCATCAAAGCATCCATTACTTCCTTGCTTATATTATCTGGAACATGAAGCATTTTATAGTTACCATTCAATTTTTTAGCTAAATTAGCAGCTAATGTATTTGACTGAGTTTCTACTTTCTTACCCATACCACCTCTTGCAGGTACCACTAATATATTATGTAGATTTACCATTTCCGGAAGTTCATCTATAACTTCTTTTACAGTACTTCCACCAGTCACAGCAATTGTATATCCATCTTCAATGATATTTTTAGAATAATTTGCAGCTGCTTTTCCAAGTTCTTTTATAGTACTCTCATCTTCACAGCTGTCTCCAGGAACAACTATTACTTCTCTTACATTTAGTAAATCACATAATTGTTTTTCCAGATTAGATAGGCCTTTTATTTCATGTATAAATCCTTTTAATGACTCTAGCATGAATTCCCCCTTTGAGGTTACAGACATACCCGGAGTGTTTATTTGAATAAGATTTTGAGATTTTAAAAAACCTATTTCTGTTCTTACAATTCTTTCACCTAAATTTAAATTATTTGCCAAAGCTCTTCTTCCTATTGGCTGATTATAATAAATTGTTCTGATTATATTGTATCTTTTTACTAATAGTTCAACCATTTCAGGAACTATTATTTTTTGCAATTTTAAAATCTCTAGCAAATCTAACAACTCCTTTGGACATTCAAAGTCCCACTAGTTTCTTAAATGTCCCACACGTTTATTATAAAACATATTAAAAAAAATTTAAAGGGTTTTTAGAAATTTTTTTAAAAAAATATAGAGAGATTACCTAATCTCTCTATATTTTTCAATATTAATAAGCTTTTTTTAAATTTTAATTGCAATTTATTTAACATTTACCTATTTTTAAAATCTTTTTCTTTTACTAGATGATTTTATACCAATTTCCTCTCTATATTTTGCTACCGTCCTTCTTGAAATAGCTAATCCTTTTTCTTTTAGTATTCCACTTATTGCTTGGTCTGATAATGGCTTTGATTTATTTTCTTCTTTTATTATTTCTTCTAGCGCCTTTTTTATATTTATTACTGTGATATCTTCTTCTCCACCTCCTAATTCTTTATTACTTATAGAATTCACAAAAAGATCCTTTATTTTTATGGTTCCCATAGCAGTTAAAATATACTTATCTCTTATTGCTCTTGATACAGTTGATTCATGCATTTTTAATTGTTCTGCAATTTCTTTAAGAGTCATAGATTTTAAATACTTATCCCCATTATCAAAGTACTCTTTTTGTTTTTCTAATATTTTTTCCAAAACTTTATATAGCGTACTTTTTCTTTGTTCTATACTTTTTATAAGAAACATAGCTTTTCCCATTTTCTCTTTTACATACTCAAAAGCTTCTTTATCACTACCACTCTCTTTTAATATGGATGAGTATAAAGGATTTACTGAAAGCATAGGAAGTACACCATCATTCATTATTATAAAAAATTCCCCATCAATTTTTCTTATTTCTGCATCTGGAATTATAAATCCAACTTCATCACCTGTATAAAAACCTCTAGATGGTTTTGGTTCTAATCTCTTTATTAAATCACCATAATCTTGTGCCTTTTTAGGAGTTATTCCTAAAGACTTAGCTATAACTTGATATTTATTATCTGCTAAATCGTCCAAATGATTTTCTATTATTTCCTCTAAAACTTCATCAAACTCACCTTTACGTTCTAGTTGTATTCTTAAACATTCTTTCAAATCCTTAGCACCAATCCCAGCTGGTTCTAAATTATGAAGAACTATAAGAACTCTTTCAAAAATTTCTTCAGAACAGCCAAGTTCTTTTAAAACTTCCTCTTTAGATATGTCTAAGTATCCTTTATGATCTAAGCATTGAACCATATAGCTACATACGCTTCTCTCATAATCATTAATAGGTAATTCTCTTATTTGTGATTCTAAATAATCTAAAAGAGATTCTGGTTTACTTATAAAAGTAAATGGAGAAACACTTTCTTTATCATATTCTCCATAACTTTGAGAACCATAATTATCTGATTCTAAATATTTTACCAATTCTTTATAATCTAATCTATCTTGCTCTTTTACTATTTCTTTTTGAGATTCATACTGAGCTTCTAAAACTGGATTTTCCGAAAACTCTTTTTCTATATATTCTCTCAAATCATATGTAGACATTTGCAAAAGCTTAATTGAAAGTTGCATTTGCTGAGTCATTATTAATTTTTGTTCCTGAGTTAAATTTAAATTAAAATCCATTAACATATATATCACCTAAAATTATATAAATTCTAAATTATTAGCTTTTAAATAACCTTCCTTATTTTAATTATCTACCATATTATAATATTTTTCAACATTGTAATATGGTAGATAATAATTCCTGTATTTATATTTCACTTAAAATATGTAATATACACGGTATAATAAAGTTTAAGACCTTCATATCTTTATCACCTTATTGTTCCTATTTTAATTAATGGAATTTTTATTTCTTTTTTTATTTTCTTCAAAATTTCCTCATTACACACAAAAAGCAATGCTGTAGAAGGGCCTGCTGATTTTTTTAGCAACTCTCCTTCATACTCTAATTCAATATCAACACCGTTACTTCTCTCTATTTGACCTATTTCATACAAAGCACCCTTAGATCCTATAGGAAGTATTTCTTTTATATTGTTTTTCAATAAAATTTTAATATCTTTAAAGCTTATTATTTCGCTTTTTTCACCTTTTATATCTTCTAGCAAAGCCTCTCCAACTTTAGGAATTCCAAGAAGAAATATATTTTCTCCTTTTTCTATCTTCTTTTTATCTTCTTTTCCTTTTTCTCCTATTATCGTTAAGCCCAAAAAGGTTTGAAGTGTTTTAATATTATCTTCTGTACTTCCAGTTAAACATTCTTTTAAATTTATTTTTCTTGAAAAACCTGCTTTATTATATTCCTTTATAGCTTTATTTATTCCCTTTATTATATTTTCACCATATTTCTCCATAGGCATACCTAAATTATTTACTATTACATTAGGATATGCCCTAAAGGCTAATAATTCAAAAATACAAACTCTTGCTGAAAAATATCCAACAATTTCATTAGATGTTCTTACAATATCATTTTCCATTTCACCTATTCCACAACAACTATCACAAGCTATAACAATCTTTTCGTTTTTTCCACTATCAATTATTGTTAGATCTCTAAATTTGTATATTTGCATTTCTTACCCCTTTGGCTATAATAAAAGCTAGTACTATATTAACGAAACTTGCTAAAGTAAGAGGAAGTCCCATTAAACTTAATAGTCCAATAGGTGTTGTTCCACCTAAGAATATCTTCATAAAAAATCCAGTTATCAAAGTAGAAACTATTCCATTTAATAATATTCCTGTTATTCCAGCTAATAAAACTTTTCTTCTCTTATATATAATTGATGTTATATACACTACAACAAACATTTCAAATCCTATAAGTATATGTATAGGTATAGTAAATGGAAATCCTTTCAAAAGTGATGTAGCCAAATGACCAATTAGACCTATAATTCCCCCAATAACCGGTGAAATTAATATTCCTCCTATAAAAGCTGGCATAGAATCAAAAGATATTGTAGAAAAAATAGTTACATTTGATAGTATTACACTCAATGCTATCAAAATAGCTGTAAAACACATCTTCCTAACACTAAATTTATTACTTTCATTAAATAATTTCACTGTAAGCCTCCTAAAACATTTAAAATAATATTTTTTTATTTTATCATAAATAATTTAATAAAAAAACTGATAGGAAAATTCCTATCAGCCAACAAAATGATATACTAACTATTTAAAATATTATTAAAGAAAAATTTTTTGTCACTTTCCCTGTTGTTTATTAACCTTAAAATTTTCTAATTCCTTTAATGTTTTAGGCACATCCAATTCTCCATTTATTATTAATTCTTTGTAGTTATTAACAATATTTAAAATTTCTTTAGGAACTAAATTTTTAGTTGATTCTGCAACCTCTATTCCATTATTCTTCAATCCATTTTCCATAACATTATCAGGTCCTGACTTAAAATTGCTATTTATAACTTCTTTAGATGTATTATAAATTGCTGTATCTATATTTTTAAGCATAGATGAAAGTATATTGTTTGCGTATTCGGGGAATATAGCTGCTGCATCAATATCAACACCTATAGCGTATTTATTACGTTCTTTAGCTGCCTTAAACATTCCTAATCCAACATCTCCTGCAGCATTAAATATAATATCTACTCCCTCATCATACATTTCATTAGCTATTTTATATCCATCCTCTTGATTTTCAAAATCCCCTACATATTTTATAAACTTAGCATTTTCCATATTTTTATAAGCTTCTTCATTTGAAATTTTGATTCCTGATAAATATCCTGATAAAAAATTTTCTATAACATCAGACTTAACCCCTCCAATAAATCCAACTTTATTACTTTTAGTCATGTTTCCAGCTATTAATCCCATTAAAAAAGAACCTTCTTCATCTTTAAAATCTATAGACTTTACGTTTGGCAACTCTGATATAGTATCAACTATAGTAAAATTTTTATTTGGATAATCCTTAGCCACATTATCTAAACTTTCTAGAAACTTAAATGTAGAAGCAAATGTTAAATCATTATTTTGAGCAGCTTCTCTAAGTCTTTTTTCATAGTCTTTTTGAGAATTTGTATCAAAAATTTCTATTTTAGCCCCATATTCTTTCTTTATTCTTTGTAATCCATCTACAGCTAAATCTGTGAAATAATTTTTTTCATTAACAAAATTATCCTTTATGAGAGCGAAATTGTAAGTTTTCTTTTCTATAATATCTAATTTTTCCACAGAAACAGACTTATTTGATAAACATCCTACGTTTAGGAAGCTAAATAAAAACAATATTAGTAATAAACCAATCTTTTTTAACCTCATATTAACTAACACTCCTTATCTTTTACATCAAATAATATTATTTCTATGAAACACTTAAATTATGTATAAAAAAAGTAATTTACCACTTGGTAAATTACTTTTAGTTTTAATATTCTTCTACATAGAATAAAGCACAAACCTTAGTACCTGAATGTATCGCAACAGAACATCCTAAAGGAAGTTTCATATACTCTATATTATTTTCTTCTAAATATTCTTTTATAGGAATATATATATCTTCGTTCTCAAGTTCAACTAAAATTATAGGTTCCCCCTCTTTTTTAGGAATAGAAGCAAATTGTTCAATCATTTCTTTAACCATCTTTTTAGTTCCTCTTATCTTACCTTGAACATTCATTTCTCCATTTTGAACATTTAACATAAGTTTTATTCCTAAAGCATTTACAAATAAAGCTTTTCCCTTTGAAAGTCTTCCCCCTCTTACTAGGTTATCTAAACTTTCAAAAGCTATTGTACTTTTTATATGATCTCTATATTCTAATATTTCTTTTTCTAATTCACTTAAACTTATTCCCTTTTCTATTAAATTAGCAGCTTTTAATATTACAAGACCTAATCCAACAGTTACATTTTTTGAATCAATTACAACAATATCATCACTTTCTAACTCGCTTTTAGCCAAACATGCTGATTGGTATGTTCCACTCATGTGAGATGATATATGTATAGATATAACTTTGTAACCTTCATCTAAGTACTTTTTATACCTCTCAATAAATCTACTTGGAATTATTTGAGCTGTTGTTGGAAGAGTATTTTCTCTTTCAATTCTATCAAGCATAGCATCAACTTTTATTTCAACACCATCTAAATAACTATCTTCCCCAAAATTTATTAACATAGGCATAACATCTATGTCATACTTATCTATAATCTCTTTAGATAAGTCACACGTACTATCCGTTATAATCTTTATTTTCTCCAAAATTTATTTCCCCCTTATTTCATACCTGGAAATCTTATTTGTCTTAATGCCTCATATGTTATTATGGCAACAGTATTTGATAAATT
This sequence comes from Clostridium sp., assembly GCF_029267215.1. Classification (GTDB taxonomy): domain Bacteria; phylum Bacillota; class Clostridia; order Clostridiales; family Clostridiaceae; genus Sarcina. Next base: position 7,499 of record NZ_JARIDH010000066.1, read on the forward strand.
TAAACTTCTTGTAGTTGTATTTATCATTGGAATTTTTATTCCATGATGTGCATTATGAACATCTTCAGGAACTCCTGCAGTCTCTTTCCCAAACATAATAAATGATCCTTCTTCATACTTAACTTCATCATAATGATCAGTAGCATGAGTTGTTGATAAGTATATTTTGTTATGTCCGTATTTTTCCATAAAAGCCTCATAACTTTCATGTATTTCTATATCTAACTGATCCCAATAATCAAGTCCAGCTCTTTTTACACGCTTATCATCTATTACAAAGCCCATAGGTTTTATTATATGAAGCTTTGAATTTGTTAAAACACAAGTTCTTGCTATGTTACCTGTATTTTGTGGTATTTCTGGTTGATATAAAACTATATTAAGATTCACCTTTGTCCCTCCAAATAAATGTAAAAATATATAAATTTTTAATTCAAGTTATAAATATATCATAGTATCTAATCGAATAAATTGCAAGTTAATCATTTTTTAATATAAATTACCTTAATATAAAAAAACTGTATCAAAAAATTATTTTGATACAGTTTAGAAAAATCACTTTATTCTAAGCTTTGTTAGTAACCTTAGAACTTTCAGCATTTTGTGTATTCTGAGATGTTGTTGTACCTTGAGTAACTGGTTTCTCAGGTGTTTGGTTTGATGGCACAGGTTTTTCATTTTTTGATGGTGTTGGTGCTGGAGTAGGAGTTGGCGCTGGATTTGGTGTTGGTACCGGTTTTTCTTCTGCTTTCTTAGTTCCCACTTTTATTATTTCATCCTTCATCTTGTAAACATCATGAGCTATAAGTTTTTTATCAATTTCTTTTCCATCTTTATATGTTACCAAATAACCAGTTGACTTATATCCAGTAACAGGTCTTTGTTCAATAACTCTTTGCCCTACTGGAAGATTAGGATCATCTACAGTTTTGACAGATGGTGTTAATTTTTCATTTATTACTGTTTGTAATTTATATGTTTTTCCATCCATACCTTCTTTATTTCCATATATATTGAATACTACATGTCTATCACTTGTATATCCTTGAATATATATAGGAAAGTCATATGTATTTTTAAATTGGTAATCTAATGATCCCCATGCCACAGTAGAATCTCCACTAGGCCCAGAATAACTAGTTGTCATACTATGATTGTGTCTTTCTGTTGGTAATATACCCGCTCTTAAAACTGCTCTGTATAAAGTTGTTGAAACTTGGCATATTCCTCCACCAGTTACCATAACAACTTTATTAGCTATGTAAGCTGCTCCATCTCTATAACCTTTCTCTTTAGTTCTTTCTCCTAAAGTATTATTATAACTAAATGTTTCTCCTGGCATTAATATTTTCCCATTAACAGTTCTTGTTGCAATCTCAACATTCGCACTTCTGCTTGCATCTGAACTTGCATAACTAGTTGAAAAACTTCCTATTACTCCATCTATCTTTAAAAGCATATCTTTTGTAATTTTAGGTTTAGTTACATTTACAGGTATTTCCACAATATTATTTCCATTTGGATTAGTATTTATGGCTTCCTTAAGTAAAGTAGCCATTTTTTCTTTTTCTATCTCTTGTCCATCTTTTCCTTCAAGGATACTTATATTATCACCATTTATTTTTATTGTAGCATTTTTTGCATTCCTATTAACCATTTTAGATAACTTATTTTCATATTCAGCTAATTTGCTTTCATCGTATGTAAAATCTAAATGTAATTCTTTCTTTTCATCACCTGTTATTAAACTATTCTTTTCAAAAAGACCTAAATTCTTTCCATATTCCATAACTCTTTCAACAGTTGAATTTATATTGTATTTTGGAGATAAATCAGTATATTTTATTTTTATGCTTTTGTCTCCTGCCTTAACTGTTATAACCTTATTTTCTATAGGCTTCATTATCTTTTCATTCAAAAGATTTATTGCTTCTTCTTTATTTAATCCTGATAAATTTATATTTTCAACGTATATGTTAGGATATATCTTACCACTCCACTCTTCAACTCGTTTTTGAACACTTAATACATATACGCCTACCAAACAAGCTAAAATAGAAATAATAACTAAAATAGAAATTATTATTTTCTTTTTACTTTTAAAGAAGCTTGTATTACTTTTTTTATTTTCGCTCACAATAATTCTCCTCTCTTTAGTTCTTCTATGTATGATAATATAATGAAATTAAAAGTCATTATTTTATAATAACATTTTTATTATAACAAATTTCTTACAACTTTGAAAAAAAATTAAATAGAGTTAAAAACTTTTAACTCTATTTAATTTAAATAACTTTATTAATCTATTATAAATTCACTTCTCTCTTTAGAAAAATCCCCAGTAACATCAAATGCTTCTATAGAGATTTTAATAGGCTTTCCTTTTGGTAAGTAAAATTTATTTTTATTTATAACAAATTTAGTTGCTTTTCTTGATAATGTACCTGCATAATTATCATTAACAAATATATTATATCCGTTTAAATCATCTTCTTTGTTACTATTCCAATAAACATATATATTATCATTGTCATCATAAGCTTTTAGTCCAGTTACCTTATAAGGTGGCATAAGTCTAGCCACACTATTTGGTCCCCAGTTTAAATCTAGAGGATTTCCTACCCCATCTAATTTACCCTCATCTGTATATTGCCATATAGTCCATCTTCTCCACCCACCAATATTTGGTGGTATTTTAGGGTTTGAAGGTATTCTTTTATACATAGCAATCCATAGTGGCATATCACTTAGAGGATATCCTTTTCCTGTAACTTTAAAACCATCATACAAATCTATAAAGAATAATCCTGTATAAAGCATAAGTCGTCTTCTTGTTTTCTCCTCAAATCTATCTCTAAACTTATCAATCCAATTAACAAGTTCAGTAGTAGTTAGGGATTTATTAACAGGAACCTCAACATCCAAAACAGGAAACAAATCACCATAGTCTCCTTTTCCAAAACCTTGTTGAAGTACATCAATGAATTGATCAGCTTGTTGAACTGCCGTTTGTAAGTCCTTGTAAGGTTTTGCAAAGTGATATGCTCCACATGGAATTCCATATTTTCTACATTCTTTAGCAAACTCTATAAATTTTTTATCAATCCTTAGTTTTCCAGTTCCTGAACCAGATCCTCTTAAATATATAAAGTCTGAATTTTTTGCTAACTTCTCAAAGTTAACATCCTTACTAAATTCATTTAAATCAGGTCCAAATGTACTTAGTGGATTTTTATCTTGCATAAATACTCTCCTGAAAATTAATTCTCATTATAAAATATAATTTTCAAAATGAATATGTTCCTATTTAAGACTATTCTCTATTAACCTTTAAAGATTTTTCTATTATTGTATCTAAAAGATTTTCAAAACTCATTCCATCCCCTGCTGCACTTTTAGGGAATAAACTATTTTTAGTCATACCTGGTAATGTATTAACTTCTAATATATAAGGAACATTATCTCTTATAAGCATATCAACTCTAGCATAAACATCACATTTTAATAATCTATATGTTTCTAAAGCCATAAATTCAACTTCTTTATGAAGATCTCCATTTAAGTTTACTATAAATTCATCTGCTCCACCATCTGCATATTTTGATTCTATATCAAAGAATTTTCCTTTTGGTTTTATTGCAATAACAGGTAACATTCTACCATTAATTATAGGACAAGTTATTTCATCACCTTTTATATATTCTTCTATCATTACTTCTGTATCATATTTTAAAGCCTCAGAAACAGCATTTTCTACATCTTCTTTCTTCTCAACTAATGTAGTTGCAACTGAAGAACCTCCATTATTAGGCTTTATGAATACTGGATATCCTAAATTCTCTATTTCATCGTAGTTTATTCCTTCTACTGAATTAACCATAGTCCATCTAGCTGTTCTAACATTTCCAAAGGCTAATATTCTTTTTGTCATATCTTTATCCATGCATATAGCACTACTTAAAGAACCACATCCTGAAAAAGGTATTCCTAATGTTTTAAGAACAGATTGAACAGTTCCATCTTCTCCAAACTTCCCATGTAAAGCTAAAAGTGCAAAATCAATTCCTTTAACTTTTTTTATTAAATCTTCTTTTTCATTTAAAACTATAGGAATAGCTTCATATTTATCTTTATCTAAGGCATTTACTACAGCATTACCACTTTGTATTGATATCTCTCTTTCTGAAGAAATACCTCCCATTATTACTCCAACTTTCATATTTTCTCCTCCAAAACAAAAAACAAATTAAGGACTTGTTTTTTTAACAAGTCCTTAATATTATATCACTATACTTTTAAAATATAAAGTTTGTCCTCCTATTAAATTCCTTTTAATATATTTCATAAATATCAGCAAATTCAATAGATATTTTTTCAAATTCTGTTTTATAATCTAAACTTTCTCTTTTCTCTTCATTCTCTTTAAGCCTTATGTTAGGAATAAGTACTGAAAATTCACTTCCTAATTCACTACTTTCTCTTAAAAAGGCCTTTCCATTATGAAGCTCCACTAATGATTTAACTAAAGACAATCCTATTCCACTTCCTTCTTTGTTCCTATTTAATGACTTATCATTTTGAATAAACCTTTCAAATATAAATTCTTTCATATGAGAAGGAACACCAATTCCAGTATCCTTAATTCTTATGTCAACCCATTTATCATTAGTTATTATATTAACATCTATCTTTCCTCCTGATTCTGTAAACTTTATAGCATTAGATAATAGATTTAATATAATTCTTTCAATTTTATCTGGATCGCACTTTATCTCTAACTCTTCACAATCAGTATCAAATAGCATATCTATATTCTTAGATTCAACATATGGTATTACAGACATAGTTATATCTTCTGCAAGTTTTATTATGTCATAATTTACAAATCCCATCTTCATAAAACCTGAATCTATTTTAGTTATATCTATAAGATTATTTACAAGTCTTAACATTCTAAAGCAATTTTGCTTTAGAGTTTTCTCATATTTTTCATAGAAATTAGAAAATCCAACTTCATTTTTTTTATTATTATTTAAAAGTTGTATGCAAGAATATATTATATTTATAGGTGTTCTAAGTTCGTGTGATAAATTAGCAAAAAACTCACTTTTCACCTTATCATATTGTTTTATCTCTTCAAATTTATTTTTTAAAAATTCAATTTCTTTAACGTCTTCAATATTTCTAGCTACTTTTACCCATCCTAGTGTTCTATTTTTGTTATCTATTATTCTACTTGATATTGATTCTAGTTCCACAACAGATTCCTTACTTTTCACCTTATCTATAGTAAGAATTTTGTCCTTATCAAAACAATTAGAATCAATAAATTTTGCATTAGATTCTATAAGTAAAAAATCAAAATATTCTTTTCCAATTAGTTCATTTTCATCATATCCTAAAACATCTTTTACCGCCTTATTAACATAAGTTATTTTCCCATCAACATCTATTGTTATGATTAAATCTTTGATATTTTCAGTTATTCCTCTTAGCCTTTGTTCATCTAATTTAAGTTGTTTTTCCATTTTATATTTTTCTGTAATATCATTAATTCTTAATACATAATAAATCTGATTTCCTTTTTTTAAGTTTTGAATATTAACATTTAAAACCTCATCTTCATAATTTAATTTTATTATTCCATTCCATTCGTTCTTATTTTTTAAAACACTTTCTATATTTAAAATATTTTTATTATATAAAAACTCTTTAATTTTCATCTCAAGTTCAGAATATTTATTATCTTTTTCATTTGTTAATCTATTTTTCCTACACTTCTCATTTGCATAAATAACCTTCAATTTATTACTAAGCAATATAATTTCACTATTACAATCAAATTCTATTAGATTAAAAAAAGCCTTTAAATCTTCTTGCATAGATTGTTTATTTTTCATAATTTGTAAATAATCAAAAAATGTTCCAAAAACAAAAACTATGAATGATATAAAGAATAAAAATATTATATTAATTTTAAGGATGTAATTTCCAGTTATTATTAATGATACTGAATATATAAACTTAAGTAAAAGCATTGCTACACTAATCATTATTACTAGATAAATTAATTCTTCATTTTTAAATGTTTTAATAAATGATATTATTACAATCAAAATATATAATATCATTATAAGCACTATAAGCGTTTTAAATATAATATTATTTTTATCTGTAATAAAATATTGTGAATTAAAATTTTTCAAAATACAAGTTATAAAAACTACAAAAACTATAGCTGTTTTTTTATATTTACATATTAAATTTTCAAACCACTTATAAGATGATATTGATAAGAAAAATAAACTTACTCTAAATAATATACTTAATAAATTCAAATCATAAACTTGAATAGCATTTGTTGTTTTGTTAATAACCATAGTTATCATTTCTGTAACTATACTTATATATACTAATGAAATTCCAAAAAAGCATTTTTTATTTAATCCTCTATAATAAATAAAACATATACTAAGAACCATAAGAGAAAGTAAAATAATAGTTAATACTATAATTTCTTCAATAGCACAATTTATATCTATCCCAGTAAATACCCCCTCATTGGTTCCTTTAAATATATTTAAACATTTTATATAAAATAAAGATAATAGAATAATTGACACTATAGCTATTATCCTTATATTTCGTCCCTTTAAATTAAAATCATCAAAAATTTCAATAAACATATTAATCCTCTCATTTTCCCTTTTATGCTATTATTATATATTAAATCCTTATTTATAACAGTTTTATTTGTATATTTTTTCAAAAACTTATTTATTTCTTCATAAAATTACCATATTTTTATTAATATTGACCATTTTCTTTCTAAGAACTACAATAATATTATAAAAAATTTTAATATATAGGAGGATTAAATGAATAATAAAACAAAAGGGATAATTTTCATACTTATATCTGCTTTTAGTTTTGCACTTATGAGTACTTTTGTTAAATTATCTGGAGATTTACCATCCATAGAAAAAAGTTTCTTTAGAAATTTAGTAAGCTGTGGTGTTGCTTTTTATTTAATAAAAAAAAATAAAGCTCTTTTATTTGGACATAAAGAAAATCGATTAGCTTTAATAGGACGTGCTACCTTAGGAACCTTAGGAATTTGGGCAAATTACTATGCAATTGATAATCTTATATTATCAGATGCAACTATTCTTAATAAATTAAGTCCATTTTTCGTTATTATATTTTCTTATTTATTTTTAAAAGAAAAACTAAAACCAATTCATATAATTTCATTATTAGTTGCTTTTTTAGGAGTATTATTTATAGTTAGACCAACTGGAAACTTGACTAGTAATTTAATTCCATCAATATTAGGATTATGTTCTGCTGCATTTGCTGGTGGTTCTTACACATTTGTTAGATATTTAGGAGGGAAAGAAAAAGGAGCTACAATAGTATTTTTCTTTTCATTCTTCTCACTTGTAACAACATTTCCTATTATGATTGCACAATTTGAAATGTTTACTTCATACCAATTTATGTTTTTAATCTTAACTGGAGTAGCAGCTTCATGTGCTCAGTTTGCATTAACAGCTGCATATAAATATGCCCCTGCTAAAGATATATCAATATATGATTACACTCAAGTAATATTTACAGCATTAATAGGATTTACTTTATTTGGGGATTTTCCTGATAAGATTTCTTTAGTAGGATATTTATTAATACTTGGTGCATCTTTTGCAATTTTTTTACACAATAAAAAGGAGTCAAAATAAAAATAAGCTACACAAAAGTGTAGCTTATTTTTATTTTATATTCTTAAAAAAATCACAATATTTATTTATTGGACACAAATCACATTTTGGCTTTCTAGCTATGCAACATCTTCTTCCATGGAATATTAATAAGTGATGAGTTAAAGACCACTCTTTTTTAGGTAATTCCTTTTGAAGTTGCCTCTCTGTTTCCAAAACATTATCAGAATGAGCTAAGCCAATTCTATTAGATACTCTAAATACATGTGTATCTACTGCTATTGATGGCACTCCAAAAGCATTTGATAATACCACATTAGCTGTTTTTCTACCAGCCCCTGCTAAGGATGTTATTCCTTCCATAGTCTTTGGAACCTCACCATTAAAATTTTCTTTTAATTGGTGAGCCATCATTATTAAATTTTTAGCTTTATTTCTATATAATCCAATTTGTTTTATCCTATCTTCTAACTCATCTTGAGTTATATTCAAAAAGGAATCTAAATCTGGATAATCCTTAAATAAAGTTTCTGTTACTTCATTTACCTTTTTATCAGTTGTTTGAGCTGATAAAATTGTAGCAACCAAAAGTTGAAAAGGTGTTTCATAATTTAGCTCACACTTTGCATCTGGATACTCACATTTTAAAATTTCTAAAATTTCTTTAGTTTTCTTTTTCATAACAATCTACCTCTAATCTTTATAGAAACCTCTATAACTTTCAGGTAAAAGATTTGCAATCTTTTTCATAACATAATAAAGACATTTTTCTTCATATTTATGTTTATCCTCATCTTTTTCCTTCTTAGATAAAGTTAAAGGAGTACCAAATTTAATATTAACTTTTGCATGATGAAATTTCTCAGATCCCATATCACTATCATTAATAGGCATAAGGTTTTGTGTTCCAGTCATTCCAAATGGAACTATTTTAGCTTTAGTAAGCCTTGCTATAAGTAAGACTCCTTTTTTTGCTTCTATCATTTCACCAGTTCTACTTCTAGTTCCCTCTGGAAATATAACTATATTTTGTCCTGATTTTACTTCTTTAACTATTTTACTTAAAGATTCTCTATCTGCTGAATTTGGCTTTATTTTTATATTTTTAACCAATCTAGTTCCAATATTAGTTAAAGCCTCTCCATCAAGTTTCACTCCTGCTATAAAATAAGGATCATAATCCTTTCTTAAAACTTTATCTAAAACTAAGCCATCAGCATTGCTTAGGTGATTCCCTATAAATATAAATGGTCCTTTTTCATCCTTCAAATTTTCAAGTCCTTCTACTTTTAAGTCAGCATATTTATTTAAACATCTATCAATTAAAATTCTTGCTGCTGGTTTAAATATGCTATCTGGTAATCTAACTAATAAATTAGCACCAATACGACTAAACATCATACTAAAACTTACCTCCTTAATTGAATTTTAATGATATACTATTATACCTCATAAAAATTCAAAAGTCTATTTTTTACCTCTTTTAAAGCCTCTGAGTTAACCTTAAATTTTGATATATCCTTATGTTCAAATAGAGCCCTTCTTATCATCACATTTCTTAAAATTATATTTTTACCTCTCCATCCACAGGATGTTTTCTTAAAAGTCTCATTAAATTCTTTTTTGCTAATTTCGTCTAATCCCTCTAAGTTTTCATCTTGCATAAAACCAAAAGGCTTAAAACCTTCTATATTACTATATTTAACATTCTCATTATAAGGACATTTTTTTTGACAACTATCACACCCAAAGACTCTTCCATTCATAAGTTTTAAAAATTTATCTTCAATTTCCTTTTTCTGTGTTATGTAAGACATACAAGAATTTGTATTCTTTATGTTACTTCTATTTAAAACTTTTGTTGGACATTCTCCATAACAAATTTCACAATCCCCACACTCTTTAAATTCTCTCAAAGATTCCAAATTCCTTTTTTCTTCACAATCAATATCTAAATTTGTTATTATTTCTCCTAAAAAAACAAAAGAACCATATTTTTTAGTTATAAGCATATTATTTTTCCCTATAAATCCCAAACCTGCCAAATAAGCTATGTATCTCTCTGGAAGAGAATTACTATCAACTAATCCTAAAGCTTTCCCACCTAAACTCTCTATATATTCACATATCTTCTTTAAATAAGATTGAACAACCATATGATAATCTCCTCCTCTTGTATAAAGAGAAAATCCATTATCAACATACTCTTCTTCATACAAATAAGGAAAGGCTATTGATATAATAGTTTTTCCATCTTCCATATATATATTAGGATTTATTCTTTTTTCTATATCACTTTCTTCAAAATCATTTTCAAAGCCTTTTTCTTTTCTAAGTTTATAAACTTCTTCTAATTCTAAAAATTTTCTACACTTAATAAATCCAACATTATCTAGCCCTAATTCACTACAAAACTTTATTATTTTATCTTTCAAAGATTATCACCTCATAAAATAAAAATAAGAGTTTTTAAATTATATTTTATATCTGCCAAATAAAATCCATATAATTAAGATAGCATCAACTGATTTATAATCTTCATAACTCTTTTTTTAAAATTTTCTTAATAAATTTAAATATTTATCTTATTAACTTCATATGTAAATAAGTATTGATTTAGAGATAACTTGCCTATAAAATAAAAAATATCTCTAAAATCAATACTTCTCTTTAATCAATAAACTAATTCTTTATAACCGCAGGTATTCCAACAGCTGTTTTTCCTTCTGGAACATCTTTTAAAACCACAGCATTAGCACCTACTTTAGAATTATCTCCTAATTCTATAGGCCCTAAAACCTTAGCACCACAGCCAATTATAACATTGTCTCCCACTGTCGGATGCCTTTTTCCTTTATGCTTTCCTGTTCCTCCCAAAGTAACACCATGATATATTGTCACATTATCACCAACTTCTGCTGTTTCTCCAATTACTACACCCATTCCATGATCTATAAATAAGCCTTTTCCAATCTTAGCACCTGGATGTATTTCTATTCCTGTAAAAAATCTTCCAAGTTGAGAAACTAATCTTGCTAAAAAGAATCTCTTCCACCTATATAATTTATTTGCTATTCTATAAAAAATTAAAACATGAATATTTGGATAAAGCATTAATACTTCTAACTTTGTTCTAGCAGCTGGATCATTTTTCATAACATTTTCTATATCATATTTAAGTCTTTCAAACAAACTTTTCACTCCTATTTAATTACTCAAATAGTCCTGTTGAGAAATATTTTTCTCCCCCATCAGGAGCTATTACAACAATCTTTTTATCCTTACCTAATTTCTCTCTTATTTCTTTTGCTCCAACTAAGGCTGCCCCTGAAGATATTCCAACTAATATACCTTCTTTTTGTGAGAATTCCTTAGCCATCTTAAATGCATCTTCATTTGTAACCTTAATTATTTCATCAACAACAGTTTCATCATATATCTTTGGTATAAATCCTGCCCCAATTCCTTGAATTTTATGACTTCCTGATTGTTCACCTGATAATACTGCTGAAGTGCTAGGTTCAACAGCAACCACTTTAATATTAGGGTTTATCTCTTTTAATCTCTTACCTATACCACTTATTGTTCCACCAGTTCCAACCCCCGCTACAAAAACATCAACCTCTTTAACATCTTTTATTATTTCCTCTGCTGTTGTTTCATAATGTTTCTTAGGATTTGCTTTATTTAAAAATTGTTGTGGCATAAAGTATCCTTTTTCCTTAACTAACCTTTCAGCTTCTAAAATAGCTCCTTTCATCCCCTTACTTCCTTCAGTCAATATAATTTCAGCTCCATAAGCCTTTATCATATCTATTCTTTCTTTACTCATAGTTTCAGGCATAGTTAATATAACTTTATACCCTTTAAATTTCCCAATCATAGAAATAGCAATCCCTGTATTTCCACTAGTGGGTTCAACTATTACTCCCCCTTCTTTTAATAGCCCTTCTTTTTCAGCTTCTTCAATCATTCCTAAAGCTGCCCTATCTTTTATGCTTCCACCAGGATTAAATTTCTCTAACTTAACAAAAACATTTTTATCCAAACTTTTTTCCGCTTCTAATATTGGTGTATTTCCTATTAAAGCTAAAACATTTTTAAAAACCATATAATTTTCCTCCTTAAATATATAATAAAAAATCCCTACCTATTTAGAGACGAAGCTTATGCTCCGTGGTTCCACTCTAATTAGGTAAAGACCTCACTTAATCAAGTACAATAAATACTCTATCACTTTAACGGGTGATCCTCGAAAATTCCTACTATTTAAGTAAATTCAAAATTTCTGTTCAAAAGCGCACTTCTTATAAAGCTTAAGTGAAAGATTTCCAGCCCCACTTTCTCTCTGCAACCTATCTTTATAATACTTTACTTTATCACAACATTTATCCGACTATTTCGATATGAATTGTATATTTTTATTATATGCATTTATTAAATTTTGTCAACTAATCTGTATGCTTTTTCTTAAATTTTTTCTTTAAGTTGTTTGGAATTAATTCATCAACTATATCATGAATCAAAACTATTCCAACTAATTTTTCTTCATAATCAACAACTGGAATAGATATTAAATCATACTTAGTTGATTTTTCTATTGCATCTTCTATAGTACTATCTATATTAACGCTTATGGAAGAAGTATGCATAATTTCCTTAAGTCTATCATCATATTCATTCATTATTAAATCTCTTAAAGTAACAACTCCTTTTAACCTATCTTCCTCATCAGTTATGTAAACATAATACATAACTTCCTCATCGGCATTTAACTCTCTTAAAAGCTCTGTTGTTTCTTTTACTGTAAGATCTAAATTAAATGATATGAAATCTTTATTCATTATACTTCCTACTGATTCATGGGAATATCCCATAAGTTCCTTAACTTCTTTTGCATCCTCATTTTCTAAAGCAATAAGAACCTTTTCTCTTTCCTCTTCATCAAGTTCGTCTATAATATCTGCAATCTCATCATTTGGAATATTTTCAAAAAGTTCAGCTGTCTGTGAATGAGAAAGCCCCTTTATAATACTGCTTTGAACCTCAGGTTCAATTTCTTCTAAAGTATCTGCTGCTAAGTCCTCATTTAAACTATCAAAGACTTTTTTTCTATTAGTAGCATCTAATTCTTCTAATATATCAGCTAAATCTGCTGGGTGAAGTTTTTGTAATTTTTTATAGGGTATAGCTAGTTTTAAATTTTCATTTATCATTTCTAAAGACTCAACATCTTCCCACATAATAACTTTTTCTTGGAATTTTTCTTTAAATACCTTAGCTAATATCTTACCTAATGTCTCCATTCCTTTTCTTCTAAACTTAACTATTTTTCCAGTTTCAACTGCTATTACTCTAAATTCCCCAGCAATTTTTACAATTCTTAAATCATCAACTTTTACAACTTTCTTTCCATTTATATCTACTATTTTTCTATCTAATAAATTCTGTGATAATAAATAACTATAATTTCTAGGTAAAATCTCTCTACTTCCTCTTATTTGTATTTTTATTTTACCATTATCCTTTTGATAAAAGTCTATGCTCTTAAATTCATAGTCAAATATACTACCATCTCTTTTAACCTTGTATCCTATTATTCTTGGATACCCTTCTTCTGTGGTTACATAAACATCCTTTAATATTCCCATTACTTCATTGAATTCATCATATATTTTCCTGTTTATTATGTTACTGTAAAGAAACATTGTTAACTTATTCATTTTACCTCCTCCTTTTAATCCTAAAAATAAATTTTAAAATTAATTTAAATATTAAAAAAAGGAGAATCCATTAAGTTTTCTAAATGGAATTTTCACTCCCTCTTTTTTAATATATTCAACTTTTCCTTGGCACCTATCTTCTCGAGGGCTATCTTCCATTTAGTTTCACCACCTTTTTACAAAAAAATTATACAACTCTCTAATTTATTATATTATATAAACTCTAAATTGCAACTTTTTACTCTTAATTAAAAATAATTTAATTTAAAAATCCAATTGACTTCTTCACTTTATCATGATAAAGTGATAATAAATTAAATCAACGGAGGCGTTTATGAAAAGATTATTATTTTTATTATTAAGTATTTTTATTTTATCAACACTCCTTTATGGTTGTTCCTCAAAAGAAAGTATAAAAGTAAAAGATAAAAATACTGTTGTCATTGGAATTGACGATACTTTTGTTCCAATGGGATTTAGAGATATTAAAGGAAATATTGTTGGATTTGATATAGATTTAGCAAAAGAAGCATTTCATAAAATGGGATTAAAAGTTAAATTTCAACCCATAGATTGGTCAATGAAAGAAACTGAACTTAACAATGGAAATATAGATGTTATATGGAATGGATATACTATGACTCCTGAGAGAGCCAAAAAAGTAGCCTTTTCAAAACCATATCTAAAAAATAGACAAGTTATAGTAACCTTAGCATCTTCTAATATAAATTCTTTAAATGATTTAAAAGGAAAAGAAGTTTCAACTCAAGATGGATCTAGTTCATTAGATGTATTATTTGAAAATCCTAAGTTAGTTTCTACTTTTAAAGGAAAAGAACCTGTTTTATTTGATAGTTTTAACGACTGTTTTATGGACTTAGAAGCTAAAAGAAGTGATGCTGTAGTATGTGATGAAATATTAGCTCAATACTACATGAATAAAAGAGCTAAGGTACCATTTAAAATACTAAAAGAGGATTTAGGAAAGGAAAGCTATAGCGTAGGACTTAGAAAAAACTCTCCACTATTAGCTCCACTTAATAAAACCTTAGAAGAAATGAAAAATGACGGAACCATAAAAAAAATATCAATAAAATGGTTTGGAAAAGATTTAGAGAATTAAGAAGGAGGAAAAAATTTTGGATTATATTATTACATTAATACCTTCAATACTTGAAGGATTAAAAAATACATTAGGAGTTTTTGTTATTACATTATTATTATCAATTCCACTAGGAGTTGTTGTTTCCTTGCTTAGATTGTCAAAAATAAAATGGATAAACAATATATCATCATTTTATGTATGGGTTATGCGTGGAACTCCCCTTTTACTCCAATTAATATTTGTATTTTTTGGACTTCCTATAATAGGAATAAGTATAGACAGATTTCCTTCAGCAATTTTAGCCTTTGTCTTAAATTATGCAGCTTACTTTGGAGAAATATTTAGATCTGGGATAAAAGATGTTCCATCTGGTCAATATGAAGCTTGTGAAATACTTGGTTTTTCAAAATCTTACACATTTAAAAAGATAATATTACCTCAAGCATTTAAAAAGATACTACCTGCTATAGCAAATGAAGTTATCACTCTAGTTAAGGATACTTCCCTAGTATATGTTGTAGGTATTGGAGAGTTATTAAGAGCTGGTAAAATAGCAAGTAATAGAGATGCTTCTTTAGTTCCTCTTTTATTAACTGGTGTTATTTACTTAATCTTAGTTGCAATATTAACAAAATTTTTCAATAAACTTGAGAAAAAATATTCTTATTATAATTAAGGAGGATAAAAAATGATAGAAATTAAAAATTTAGAAAAATCCTTTAAAGGAAACAAAGTATTAAAAAATATAAACTTCTCTCTTTCTGAAGGAGAAATTCTAACATTATTAGGTCCTTCTGGTGCCGGTAAAACAACTATTTTAAGAATATTAAATGGTTTAGAAACCTGTGATAAAGGAAGTATTTTAATCGATGAAGAATATATATGTGATAATGGTAATTATAAAAATTTTTGTGACTTAACTTTTCTTCACAAAAAAATAGGACTAGTTTTTCAAAATTTTAATCTTTTCCCTCACATGAGTATATTAGAAAATTTAATAGTGGCTCCTATTCACACCTTAAATATGAGTAAAAAAGAAGCAATTTCTAAAGCTATGATAATTTTAAAAAATCTAGAATTAGATTCTAAAGCAAATTCATATCCCTTTGAACTTTCAGGTGGGCAAAAACAAAGAGTTGCTATTGGAAGAGCATTAATGTTAAACCCTAAATATATATGCTTTGACGAACCAACATCAGCCTTAGATCCAACACTTACACTAGAAATTGCAAAAATAATAAAAAATTTATCTAAAGATTCCATAGGAGTTCTAATAATAACTCATGACATGGACTTTGCAAAGGAAACTTCTACTCGTGTTATTGAATTGAATTCTGGTGAAATTTTAAATGATTCATTAGCCTGTGATTTTTTCAAATAACCAATTTATTTTTATTTTAAAACCCCAATAAAAAGCTTACAAACATAGTTATGATTAGATACTATTCAAATCACAAGATGATGTTTGTAAGTTTTTTATAAATATTTTATTCCTATACTTTTTAATTAATATTATTCTCTATTTTAACTTTTAGCTCCTTTATTTTTTCATCATTACTATTTCCATTTAAATATTTATCATATTCTGAAATCAAATCTTTTAAAATAGGACTATTCTTAACGCTCTCTACTCCACTTAATTCATTTTCAGCCTTCTTAAGTTCATTCATATAAGTACATTTAAAATTACTCCAATCTTTTTCATCAAAAGATTTATTATTTTCGGCCTCTTTTACTAATCTTTCATAAAGTCCTTTTATTCTAATTTTACCATGTTCCTCCTTAGAATTTTTATCCTCAGGAATTTCATTAGGATCTGGTGAAACTCCTTGTGCTGGATTTATTTGTTGAGTATTTGATTCTTCAGGAATTCTATCTGATGAACTCTTACATCCAAATGAAAACATAGAAATTCCTATTAAAAAAACTACAAGTATCTTTTTCAAAATTTTCACCTCCAGTAATTTTTAATAGTATTCCCTAAATTATAAAAAAATAAATGGATAGTTAAAAACTATCCATTTAAAAGCACTCTATTTTTTTTAAATGTATTAACAATATAAAAACATAAAAAAGTTAACATACATTCACTTATTACAAATCCATTTAAAAATTTTATTCCTATTAAACTCAGTAAATTTTCACCTAATATAATTACTGATACACATATTAAAAATATTAGCCCATTTTTATTTGAATGACTTTCCTTCTTAAAAAATAAAATAACTCCTAATATAAAAACTATTAAAATCGAATAAATCCCTCTAAAGAAAAGTTCATTTTCAACTCTTATAATATATCCATATTCCCAAGTTGCCTTAAAAAATGGCTTAAATAATAATATCATCCCTAAATAAAAGGCACCTAAAATACAAATTGCCCTATTTATTTTACTCACATTTAACTTATCACTTCTTAAAAATATATAAAAAGCCAATATAATTATTAATGGTATATAAAAAATATCTAAGAAAACCGTATACTTAAAAAAACTCACATAAATTTGTCTATTTACAATACCTAATACAATGAAAGATAATATTCTTGTAATCTGAAATAATAATGCAAAACCTATTGTAAGCCTTATCCTTTTAGGGGAATATTTATAGTTTTCCACCAAATTATTTATAGTAATGAAAATTATAAATAACAAAAATGTGTAATAAATAAATGTTTGATTCATAAATCCTCCTTAAATTATTACTAACCTATTTTGTTTACATATTAAAAGTAATCATTACTATAAATTATTATTAAATCTACTTATTTATTCCTAAAACTTTTATCCCATCTTTTATACATTGAACTCTTAATGGGAAGTTTGGCCCTTTTTCTCCATCTATATCAGTAGCAATATTCTCATCTGATTCTATAAGAAGTTCATCTGTTCTTATATATTCAATTCTTGAATCTTTTAAGTGCTCTCCCTTTAAAACCTTTATAAACATTGGTAATAATTCTGGTATATGACAAGCCTTAAATATAACTACATCTAATAATCCATCTTGAACCTTTGCCTTAGTTGCTAATTTAAAATTACCTGCTGTTTGCCCATTAAAAACAAGCATTATATACATAGGTTCATTAAAAACCTTACCATTTGCTGTTATTTTTATATCAAGCTTTCTGAAATTTGGCAATTCTTCTATACCTTTAATGTAATAAGCTAATTTTCCTATAGTATTTTTTAAATTAGTATCTGTTTTTTGAGACACATCTGTAAATAATCCTGTAGATAATACATTTACAAAGTATGAATCATTAACCTTACCTAAATCCACTCCCATAGGATATGACTCTAGTATTTGCTCAACACAAGCACCTGCATCTTGAGGCATTCCTAAATGTTTTGCAAAATCATTTGCTGTTCCTACTGGAATTATACCTATTGGTAAATCTATATTTCTTTTTTTCATAGCATTTACAACTGTATCTATTGTTCCATCTCCGCCAGCTATTAATATGTATTCATAAGTAGAATCTACTATATCTAAAGAATTTATAACATCTACCCCTTTTTGTATTCTATAAGGAACTATGGTATATCCTTTTTCTTGATGCATAGCTACTATTTTATCAAGCTCTCTTAATATTGCGTTTTCTCCCGAATATGGATTATATATAAATCTTACTTTTTTCACTTTTGCCCCTCCAATTTTAATTCCTTATTATAAATTGCATTGATATTTCTTTTAATTAATGGTATGATTTTTATTATATTACACAAATTCTACAATATTATAAAATTATATCATTTGTTAAAACTATTGTCGATAAAATAGTATTTTATCCTCATTTCTTTTAACATATTTTTGCAATATTATATATTATCATATATATGATGTAATTTTATTGTTGTCAATTAAATTATATAGGAGTGATTGTATGAGAAAAAGTAGTATACCAAATATATTTACTTTCATAAACCTTTCTTTTGGTATATTATCACTATTAGAAACTTTTAAATCAAACTTTTTTTTAGCATCAATATTTATATTATTAGCTGGATTAGTTGATAGATATGATGGTAGAATTGCTCGTTATTTAAATGTTTCTAGCGACCTTGGTAAAGAATTAGATTCATTGGCTGATTTAGTTTCATTTGGTGTTGCACCATCTGTATTAACTTTTCTATGTTATAACTTTGTTAATTTAGGTCCTAAGGGGATAATTGGATATGCTATATTACTTATTTTCCCAATATGTGGAGCTTTCAGATTAGCAAGATATAATGCAACTGAGTTTGATGGTGTGTTTAGAGGAGTACCTATAACAATTGCAGGTGCTGTAGTTGCCTTATTTATATTAATAACTCAAAGTAACCCTATAAACATATTTATTCCATTAATAATAATGATTTTATTCTCTTATTTAATGGTTAGTAAATTAGAATTGAAAAAATTTTAAAAAAAGCCTATTAAAGTTTTTAAACTGTCCTTAATAAATGGTACACTTTATTTCTTTAATAGGCTTTTTATTATTCATCTTCACGATTTGTGGAATTATCAAAAAGCAAATCTTCTTCAACTTCGGTTAAAATAATATCTTTAGATGCCTTTGAATTTAAAATCTCTGATTTAAGCCTTATATATTTAATATAGACATCTTCATTTTCTTTTATTATTTCTAAAACAGAATCTATTATTTCACCCATTTCTTTAACCCTATCTAATGCATCATCTAAATCCCTTTTTCTTACCTTATAAATATTATTTAACTCTCCAGCCGCTCCAACTAATAATCTATAACTATTAACATAGTTATTTAAAAGAGAACTTAAATTTTTTACTTCGTTAAAATGACTTTTGAAAACATCACTATTTCTCATTAAAACTTAGCCCCTTTTACTCTTCGCATAAAAGTTTAAAATAACCTTGCTCATATTTACAAAGAGGACACTCTTTAGGGACTTCTTTTCCTTCATATATATATCCACAGTTTAAACAAATCCATTTAAGCTTATTTTCTGAACTATATAAAGTTCCACTTTTATATTTTTCATATAACTTCATAAATCTTTCTTTATGAGCTTCTTCAACCTCTCTAAGTTCTTTATAAAATTCTGCTATCTCATTGAACCCTTCTTTTTTAGCTGTTTCTTCAAAATCTTTATATATATACTTATATTCATCTGTTTCACCCATAGCAGAGCTCATTAGATTTTCTTCAATACTTCCCACATTATTTAAAAATCTTTTATAAACTTCTCTTGCATGAGCATATTCATTTATTGCAGTTTCATCAAAAACACTTCCAATCCACCTATTCCCTTCTTCTCTAGCCTCTTCTGCAAATAAGTTATACTTTGCTCTTGCTCTACATTCCCCTGCAAATGTTTTATAAAGATTTTTTTCTGTCTGAGATCCTTTTAAATTCTTCATATTATCCTCATCATATATTAATTACCCTATATTTATATGATGATTTTTAATTATTCATCACACATAAATAAAATATCTTCACCATCTTTTCCTTTGCTTGTTAATGTAACTTTTCTTCCCCACAAAGTATTTATATATTTTAATGTCTTTTTAGTATATATAGACTCTAATTCTCTTCCATCAAAAACATGTTCTAAATTTAAAGTCATATCCTTTTTATTAAGTTCCTTAACTCTTATATATGGAATTGATCCTACTCCACATTCATCAGCTATTAAATTCCTAATAGTCATCCATCCTTTATGGTCAGATACTTCATCAACAATATAATCAAAACCCTTTTTAACATACTTAAAAAGATTTAATTCTTCACAAAGTTCAAAAGTTAAATACTTTCTTATAAAAGAATTATCTCTTTCTAAAGCTCTCACCTCAAAAATTTTATCCTTTCCATATCTCTTTTCTATATCTTGAAAAATTCTAAACCCAATATAATAAGGATTTAATCCATATTTAACTGGTGCTACTACATCATTATGCCTTTTTAAAAATTCTAAATGTAAATCCTGTGGTAATTCTAACTTTTTTAATATATTATAATGCCAATAACTTGCCCATCCTTCATTCATAATTTTAGTTTCTATTTGAGGAAGAAAATAAAGACTCTCTCTTCTCACTATCTTTAAAATATTTTTCTCCCACTCTTCTAAATTACTATAATCTATTATGAATTGAATAATATCATCCTCTGGAGTAAAGGGAATTTTACTTACGTCAGGTGGAAGTAAGTCTTCTAAAGTGTCTAAAGGCCCTCTATTAGCTTTTCTCTCATTGAATATTTCTAATATCCTTTTTCTTTCTTCTTCTTTAGACTCCTTTTTTTCCCCAATCACCCTTGGAATTTGATATCTTATAGAATGGGCAGCATCTAATATTCTCTCTACCTGACTGTATCCAATACTAGGATCATTTATATACCCTCTAATAATATCTGCATCTAATTTAAACATTTCTAAAGCGCTATCTGCATCTGTTCCCAATTTAAATAATCTATTATTTTTAAAAAAATCATTATGTCCATACACATGAGCCATAGTTAATATTTGAAGTAACAAGGTGTTATCTTTCATTAAATAAGCTAAACAGGGATTTGAATTTATAACCATTTCATATGGTAATCCAGTAATATTTAGTGAATATAATGTTTTATTTTTTTCATAAGCCTTACCATAACTCCAATGTGGATATTTAGAAGGCATTCCCACATAGGCTTCATAACTTAACATCTCATTATACCCAATAATCTCATATTCCTGAGGATAATAATCTAACCCTTCACCTTTAGCTATTTCTTCTATTTTATTGTTCCATACTTCTAAATCCCTTAAATTATAATCCATATTCTTAAAGCCCCTATCTTTAACATCACATATCTTCTTCCTGTAATTGCTCAGAAAGCATATATTTTATGGAATTCCACAAATCTTTCTTCTCTTTAACAACCACAGAAACAAAATTCTTTTTACTTATTTCTTTTTTGAACCTAGAAAACATTGTTGTAGAATAAGTAGATGGTAAAAGTTCAATATATCCAAACATATTACTTAAATCTGAAATTTCATTTACAGCATTTATAGCTTTTTTATTATCCTCACTCCAGTTATCTCCATCAGAAGCATAGAAAGGATATATATTCCACATACCAGGATTATATTTTTCTTTTATCAAATCAATAGCCATATTTACACCTGATGATATATAAGTTCCACCTGACTCTCCCTTATGAAAAAATTCATACTCTGTAACATTTTTAGCTATTGTTGTATGAGAAATAAATTCAAAAGCTATATTATTATATTTTCTTCTTAAAAATCTTGATAAAACAAAGAAAAATGACCTTGCTAAATATTTCTTTGTATTATCCATAGACCCTGAAACATCCATTATAAATATCATTAAAGCATTACTTTCTTTTCTTGGCTGTTTTTTTACTTTATAATATTTTAAATCATCCTCTCTAAATGGAAATCTTTCTATCTCAGGCGATTTTCCAAGTTCTAATAAAACTCTTTTTTTCCCTTGCTTTCTTGCAATCTTAGACATGACAGTTCTCTTCTTTGCAAGCCTTGGTCTTATTCCATAGTTTTGATATCCTCTTTTTCTAGCTGAACTTTCAACTATTATTTCAGAATATTTCTTTCTATCTAAATTAGGAAGATCAAGATCCTCAACTATATAATCCATAAGTTCCTCTAAGGTTATCTCTGTTTCATATATGTCTTTACCCTCTTGATTTCCAGCTTTATTATTTCCTATAGCTTTTCTCTTGTCACTAGATATTCTATCTCCTCTTCTTTCTTCTCCAGTTCCAGTTGTAACTCCTTTATCATTAGAACCATAAATAAATTGATATTCTTTTATCCCTCTAATTGGAATTTTATATTTTTTATTTTTAGTCTCTCCTATAATACTCTCCTCAGAAAGTATATCTCCTAAATTTTCTTTTATAGACTTTTCAACCAATTGTCTATGGCGCCTTCTATCTTCTATAGATCTATCATGTTCCACTTGATTTTCAGCTTGATATCTAAATATAGCCATATTTTAATCCTTCCATAGGTTATTAGCTGCGTACTTTAATATTACATCGCAACAATGAGGGCAATAACCATTTTTCTCCATTTGATTTACCATTGAATTATATTTCTTATCTTGATCCTTATCTCTTACTCTAGATTTTGTTATTATTCTAGATAAATCTTTTACTGATGCTGTTAACTTCTTTTCAATAGCTTCTTTTAATGGTTCATAAGATCTATAATCTATTTTTCCACCACTTCTAACAACATAGAACATATATGAAGTAACATCTGCTCTAAATCCCTTAGCTGATGCTTCTCCTATATCTATTTGCTCTTCTATACTTCTCATAAACTCTTCATCTGGTTCTAATTCCTCACTAGTTGAAGAATCCTTAATCTTAGTCTTGTTAACATAAGCTTCTGCATTGTCTATATAATTATTAAATAAACTTTCTGCTTGTTCCTTAAATGAATGAATAAATGCTTTAGTTATTTCTTTTTCAAGAATCTTATTATATTCTTTTCTAATAGTATCTTGAATATATCCTAAATATTTTTTCTTATCATCTTGGGATATATCCATATCTTTAACTGATCTTATTATGCTTTCCATAACACTTAATGGATTTATACACTTGTGCTCTGCATTAGATAAGGCATTATCAATAGCTTTTATAATAAATCTTGTTGATATACCTTTCATTCCTTCCATTTTACCTGCTTCTTCCTTAAGCTCTAAAACATCAATTCTCTTTGTAGTTCCCTTTTCTACTATTTCCTCTCCATTATAAAGTTTAAGCTTTGTCATTGGATCTACTTTCATAGATGGAAGTAATCTTGTAAGTATTGCAAACATAGAGGCAATTTCTATGGTATGTGGAGCTATATGAGCCTTAAAATTAGATTTATTTAATATTTTTTCGTAAATCTTTTTCTCTTCACTAAGCTCTAAACAATATGGCACCTCTATTTTTACAATTCTATCTAAAATAGCCTCGTTCGTATGGTCTGATTTAAACTTATTCCACTCAGCTTCATTTGAATGAGCTATAATAAGACCATCAAAATAAATCATAGATCCTTTACCTGGTGATGGAATAGATTTTTCTTGAGTTGCAGTTATAATTGTGTGTAAGTATTCAACATCATTTTTAAACACTTCTATAAACTCAACCATACCTCTATTACCAACATTAAAAGCACCATTTAAAGAGAATATTCTAGGATCATCCTCAGGATACATATCCATTTTAGAAATATCTATAGAACCTGTTAATATTGATGTATCTTGATTATTTGGGTCTACAGGTGGAACAACTCCTATTCCCTTTCTAGATCTTATTGAAAAATTCTTTGTTGAAACTTTAAATTTTTCATACTCTCCATTAAACTCATTTAATAATCTATATTTACATACTGGACATAAATCTCCCTCTATTTTAACTCCTAGCATATTTTCAAAGTCTTTTCTTAAATGTTTAGGAATTAAATGAAGAGGTTCTTCATACATTGGACAACCATCTAAAACATAAATTGGTGGTGCTTCTTCTAATGCTTTTTTAATTACTTCTACCAAAGAAGACTTACCTGCTCCAACTGGTCCTACTAAGTATAAAACCTGTCTTGCCTCTTCTCCTTTCATTGATGCTGAATGAAAGTAATTCATTATTTTCATTATTACAGTATCAATTCCATAGAAATCTTCCTTAAAGAAATTATATTTTTTAATTTTTTCATTTCCATAAATTTTTCTAATCTTAGCATTTTCCTCAGGTCTTAATATTTCAAATCCTTTATCAATTATTATGTCATATATTCTCTTATGAGAAAGCTTTGCAATATCAGGATTATCCTTTAAAATCTCTAAATAATCTATAAATGTTCCATTAAATTTCTCTTTGTTTTGCTTATCCCTATCACTTTTTATAAACTCTTTAAAATCCATGTATAACCCCTCCCTTACCATAAATATATTCAACATACTTTATGTTATATGACAAAATATTTTCTATAGATTCATAAAAACAAACAAAAAAAAATAAAGGGTAGTAATAAACTATCCTTTATTTTTATACCTCTCATAATCTTTTATAGTTGTTATTATGAAACTTCCATATTTAAGTATTTTTTGCTCTCCAAAACCCTTAACCTTTTTAAGGTCCTCCTTACTTTTTGGCATCAAATCTATTATCTCCATAATCATAGAATCAGTAAATATTATGTAAGGTTTAACCCCTTCTTTTCTAGATAAGTCTTTTCTCAAAATTCTAAACTTCTTAAATAATTCTAAATCATTACAAGTAATTTTTTCACTTTCTTTTAAATTAAGAAGAACCCTTTCCTTCCCCTTTAATATGTTAATTGATTTTTGATTTAGCTTAACCATAGAATATGTACCTTCTTTTCTTTCTAAAGCATGTACTTCTATAAGTTCTCTTATTATATCCTTTATAAACTTTGATGTATATTCTTTCATTATTCCAAAGGTACTAAGTTCATATAGTTTATATTTTTCTATTTTAGGGCCGTGAATTCCTCTTAAGATATCTATAAGTACACTCTCTCCAAAAGCCTCTTTTGTTCTATATATACAAGATAATATTTTTTGAGATTCCACTGTTCTATCCTCAAACTCTGTATTCTTCATACAATTGCTACAGTTATTACAATACTTTATGGAATTTTTTTCTCCAAAATAATCTAATATATATTTTCTTAAGCATTCATCATAATTACAAAACCTTATTATATCTTCTAGTTTACTAAATTCTATTGTTTTTCTCTCCATATTAGTTGTAGAACTTATTAAATAATCCATAGTTCTAATATCATATTCACTATAAAGAAGATAGCATTTAGCTAAGCTTCCATCTCTTCCTCCACGGCCAATTTCTTGATAATAACTTTCTATACTTTTAGGAAATGTAGAATGAATAATAAACCTAACATCTGGTTTATCTATACCCATTCCAAAGGCATTAGTTGCAATCATAACATTAAAATTATCATTTAAAAATTCCTCTTGATAATAAATTTTTTCTTTATAATTTAAAGAACCATGATATTTACCTACACTTTTCCCCCTATAAACCATATGTTTATAAAGCTCTTCAACCTCACCTTTAGTTGAGCAATATATAATTCCTGACTCTTCCTCATGTTCACTTATTATCTCGCTTATTTTCTCTATCTTATCAACTTCTTTTAATATATTAATTTCTAAATTATCTCTACTAAAACTTCCTTTATATATGAAAGGATTTTTAAGACCTAAAAGATTTATGGAATCTTTCATAACTTCTTCTGTGGCTGTTGCTGTGAAACAAGTTATAGTTGGTCTATTTTTAAGTTTCTCCACAAATGGTTTTATATTCTCATAACTTTTTCTAAAATCATGCCCCCATATAGAAACGCAGTGAGCCTCATCAATAACTATTTGATTTATTTCTCCCTCTAATATATTTTCTAAAAAAAACTTATTCTTAAGTCTTTCTGGAGAAATATAGAGCATTTTTATATTTCCATTTAGAAAATTGAAAACTCTTTCCTTAACCTCTTCAAAAGAATTATCAGAAGATATATACTCTGCCTTTATTCCAAGCGAATTTAATCCATCAACCTGATCCTTCATAAGAGATATTAAAGGGGAAATAACTAAAGTTCCTCTCTTAAATAAATATGCTGGAATCTCGTAGCAAAGAGATTTGCCCCCTCCTGTAGGAAGAATACAAAATATATCCTGTCCATTTAGTATCCTTTCTATAACCTCTAGCTGTCCTTTTCTAAAATCTCTATATCCAAAAATGTTATTTAATACTTCAAATACTTTTCTCATCTTTTTCTCCTGATTAAAATTAAATAAGGATTTAGTATAACTATATTTTTTTATTATCTTCAATCCATATATTTAAAAAGCTGTTTTTAATAATTATAATACAAAAAATTTTTCAATAAAAACTCTCTTTTAATTAATATCTATTTTAATGTGACTTATTAATAAATTTAAATAAATATAAATTTCTATTATTCCTAAATTATTTCCTTTAAAAATTAATATATTCAAATCACAAAAAAATAGTTTGTATCAAAGTAAACTTTGATACAAACTATTAAATGCTATTTATTAAGAATTTTTAAAAACTCTTTTGATTTTTCATAAATATCTGAAGCTTTCAAAAGTGCTGAAATAACTGCAACTCCATCTAAAAGTTCTAAATGTTCTTCTTTTAAATTATCTGTGTTTATTCCACCTATTCCATAAAGAGGTATATTAGAGACACTTTTTATTTCTTTTAATGTTTCCATGCTCATTAAAGTAGCATCATCTTTGCTGTCTGTTGAGAATAATGCACCTACTCCTAAATTATCCGCTCCTTCTTCTATGGCCTTTATTGCCTCTTCTTTATTATGAACAGTAACACCTATTACTGAATCTTTAGGAAGTATTTTTCTTGCTAAACTTAATGGCATATCATCTTGTCCTATATGAACCCCATGTGACTTCACAGCTAATGCAACATCTATTCTATCATTAACTAAAAATAACGCATTATATCTTTCACATAATTCTCTAAGTTTTAATGCTTCATAACACATATCCTTAGTACTCATATTTTTAGCTCTATACTGAACTATAGTAACTCCTCCTTTTAATGCACTTTCTATTTTTTCTAAAAGCTCATTAAATGGAATTCTATAATCTGTAACTAAATATAAATCCCTTTTTTTTGAATTACTCATAAAAAACTTTTCCCCTCTGACTTATTACATCTTCACTTATAAGTGATAAATTATCTAAAAGTTTATGCTTAAAAGTCATAAGACCTTCCCCTTCTTTTAAACTTTCATAAGCTAATTCTCCACATATCCCAAAAGTTTCTACTGCTTTTACAACCTCTTCAAAACTTAATTCTTTATCATCATAAAAACTTTGAGCAATTGTTAAAAGAGCTCCAAGCATACAGCCTGTTCCTGTGATTTTACTCATCATAGCTACCCCATTTTTAACAACTGCTGATTTTTCTCCATTAGTTATAAAGTCACAAACGCCTGATACCACAATTACAGCATTAATTTCTTTTGAATACTCTTTTATTTTACTCTTAACATTTTCACTTAAATCATCATCAAAGGAATCTATTCCAATTGAATTTGAAGTTTCTCCAATAAGAGTTTTTATTTCAGCTAAATTCCCCTTAATTAAAGTTGGATTTCCCTTTTTAATTATTTCACTAGCAAATTTCTTTCTTAAAGATGAAGCTTGTACACCAACTGGATCTAATACCCTTGGAATTTCTCTTCTCTTTGCAATTTCCATAGCTATTAAAGAAGCTTCCATTTGATATGGCTCTAAAGTCCCTATATTAACTAGAAGTCCACTAGCCATTCCAGTAATATCTTCTAATTCCTCATGATGTGTTGCCATAAGTGGAAGCCCACCATAATTTATTGTTATCTGAGCTAAATCATTAACTGTAACATAGTTAGTTATCATATGTATTAACGGATTTTCTTTTTTTAAAACTCTCATAATTATTCCACCTCATAAAATTTATAAAAATGATGTGTTGGTCCAACACCTTTTCCTAATTTGAATCCGTGCTTTATTGCCTCTGTTATATATTTTTTACCCTCTTTAACAGCATCAACTATATTCATACCCTTAGCTAAATTAGCAGTTATTGCAGATGATAAAGTGCACCCTGTTCCATGAGTATGTTTTGTATTTATTCTTTTCTCTTCAAATATTTCAAAATTTTCTCCATCATAAAGAAGATCTGTTGCTTCTCCTTCTAGATGTCCCCCTTTTATTAAAACATACTTAGCCCCCATTTTTTTAATATCAATAGCAGCTTTTTTCATATCATCTAATGTATGTATTTCTCTATTTAATAACTCCTCAGCTTCTGGTAAATTTGGTGTTATTAAAGTAGCTAAAGGAATTAAATTTTTTACTAATGAATCTTTTGCATCCCTTGATAATAGATTAAATCCACTTTTCGAAATCATAACTGGATCTAATACTATTTGTGGAAGTTTATTAGCCCTTCTTAAGGCTCTACTTATAGCTTCAATTGATTCTATTTTTGATACCATACCTATTTTTATAGCATCTACTTTTATATCATCAAAAATTACATCTATTTGTTTTTCTATAATTTCAGGTGTAACATCCATTATTCCAAAAACCCCCTGAGTATTCTGAGCTGTTATTGCTGTTATAATACTCATTCCAAAAACTCCATTTGCAGAAAATGATTTTATATCAGCTTGTATTCCAGCTCCACCTGAACTATCTGATCCTGCTATTGTTAGTGCATTTATTACTTTAGACAAATATATCCTCTCCTCTTAATAGCTTAATATATAAAAAAAGCATATATAGCCAAGGCTATATATGCTTTAAAATCAATTAAATATATGGTCTTTGGCTTCCCTACGTTGGCATTATCCAAATCAGGTAAAGGGTCAAGAAATTTTATTTCTACTCTCAGCCAGACACAACTGGCACCCCTAGCTTTTATTTTTCTTTTCCTCCAAATCATACCATACACTTTCTTTTTTTTCAATACCACTAAATTTTAATATTTACTAAATTTATTTAACTAGCCATAATTTCCCTTGGTGTAACATCTTATTTAGTATTTGTGGTGTACTTCCATACCAGAAATCCTTTTGTAATAATTCACCTTGTTCTGCATCTGAAAGTGAAAGCTTATCATTGTAAATCTTTACAGCCGTTGATTTTTCAACTACTGGAATGAAGAAACATGATTCATTAGTTAATTGCATCATTGTTTCAGTTAACTCCTCTGTAGTTTCTTTATCATTAGAGTTAAATAACTTATCAATAGTTTGAGTTACATTTATTTTTTCACCTGTTGATGGTACTTCTAAGAATAAATCTTGTCCATCTTCTTTTTTAATTCCTAATCTGTGAGGATATGAATTGTAAAGGTCATTATATGATTCCCATGGATGTGAGAATGTAGTACATGATCCTAAGAATCCATAAGCAAGGTCATGTTTACCAGCATTTACGTATTCCCAATAAGTTGATGAATCCATAGGCTTAAATTCAGTTGTTATACCATACTCTGTTAACATATCACTTGCTGCTTCAACTAATAAGCTTATGCCCTCAGCTGCAAATTCTAACACAACTAATTCTCCATTTTCATCTAACCATTTTCCTTCTTTATTTCTAGTCCATCCTATTGAAGTTAACAATTCATCTGCCTTTTCAGTATTAACATCATATTTTGTTAATGAATCTAAGAAACTCTTATCTGCAAATCTTTCTTGTAAGTTTTCTAAAACACCTGAATTTTTAATATCTCCTGGCCAGAATCCTGGATCTCCTACGCTAACTAAAACGTCTCTATCTATTACATAACTTATAGCCTTTCTAACTTCAACCTTATCAAGTGGTTTTTTGCTTGAGTTTATCATAATTGAAAGTTGTTCCATACCTGGAGAATAGAAAACTCTTAGTTTTCCTTCATATCTTTTTAATATCTCTTTATGTTGATCTGGAGATAATCCAGCTCCATCAACATCAAAGGTTCCATCAATTCTAGCTAAAGCTCCAGCTTCTCCACTACCTGGTTGTTGTATTACAACCTCATCTATATTTGAATCTATTCTATAGTGTTTATTTTCTTTTAATATTGCCTTATCTGAAGTAACCTTCTCAACAGTATATGCTCCAGAATAAACACCTTCTGAAATTGGAGGTTTATTTTTTATAATTCTTGTATTCATATCATTAATTTTCTTTAAAGTTTCTTCTGAGAATGTATAATATCCTGTTTTTTCATCTAATACTCTTTCATTTTCTGAAATTTCTTTAAGTTCTTTTGCAAATTCACCAAAAATATGATCTGGTGCTATTATAGCTGAACTAAAGAATAAATTTAATAATAGTTCTGGTGTGCTATTAAACGTAACCTTAATCTCTGTATCACTTAATTTCTCAATATTCTCTATATATTTCCATATAGAACTTTTACCAACTCTCATATAGGTATTACATAAAATATCCTCTGCATCTAGTGGTGTTCCATCTGACCATTTTAAATCTGGCTTTAATTTCATTGTTAAAACTTTATTTTCAAAAGTATAGCTCTCTAATAATGATGGTTTAAATGATTTTTCTGGGAATGGATTGTAATCTGCTAAATAATCATATAAAAATGGAACTAAGTCCCAGTTAGGTCCTGCTGAATCATATGGATTACCATTTATAGTTTCTGCTGAGTTAAATCCTCCAAGTACTGTTATTGATCCTCCTTCAGCTTTTTCTCCTTCTATTCTAGCTGGCAGATCAGATGGTTTTTGAGTGCTGATCATATCAGCTGTTGTTTGTGGTCTTTTTTCAGAAGCAGAATTATTTGAACTTTCTCCCCCACATCCAATAAATAAAGCTCCTGTTATTGTTGTTGCTAAGATTAAAGCTACAACTTTGCTAGTTTTAGTTCTTTTGAACATATAATTTCCCCCTTAATTCCCTTATTTATATTAATTTTAATTGATAACGCTTTTATTAAAAACTTTTTCTTAATAACTAAATAATATTTAATTTAAAACCCATTGTTTTCAGCTACAATTTTAATCCAATGGGCAGATTTTTTAGGTTTCTTTTCCATTGTTTCTAAGTTTAAAGAAATATACCCATATCTATTTTTATAAGCATTACACCATGACCAACAATCTATACCAGTCCACATATGATATCCTACACAATTTGACCCCTCTAAAATAGCTTTATGAAGCCATTCTAAATGTTCCCTTATGAAGGCTATTCTGTAATCATCTTCTATTATTCCCTCTGGATTTTTGTATTTATCTTCATTTGAAACTCCCATTCCATTTTCAGAAACATACCACTTTATATTCTTATACTCTTCTTGTATAAGCTTAGCCATATCATATAATCCTTTAGGGTAAATTTCCCAACCTCTATCTTTATTTATTCTTTTACCTGCCACTTTGCAATAATCATAATATTTTTCTGGCATCCAAGTATCAGATTTAAATTCACTCTCTTTTTTCTTAACTCTTCTAGGTGCATAATAATTTAACCCTAAAAAATCTACTGTATAATTTTTTATAATATCTAATTCTTCCTCTGTGCTTTCCCAAATAACTCCATCATTTTTCAGAATATCAGTTAATTCTTCTTTAAATATTCCTAATACTCCAGAATCTAGAAATACTCTATCAAATAAATCTGCTTTGTGAGCAGCTTTAACATCTTCTTCGTTGTAATAAGATCTTGGATAAGAAGGAGCCACATTTAATATAATTCCTATCTCTCCATCACAACTTAAATTTCTATATTCTCTAATAGCTTTAGCTGAAGCTAATGCTATATTATAGGATGCTTGCATGAATTTTTTTCCATCTATTAAACATGGGTAATGATATTGGTGCAAATATTGCCCATTAACAATAACTGTAGGTTCATTAAATGTAGTCCAGTATTTAACCCTGTCTCCAAACAATTTAAAGGCAGTTTTTGCAAATTTTGAGAATAAATCTACTACATGTTTAGATTCCCACCCACCAAACTTCTCATATAATTCAATTGGTAAGTCAAAATGATGTAAATTCATAATAACTTCTATATTATTTTTTATACATTCATCTATAATGTTATTGTAAAATCTTACTCCATCTTCATCAGGCTCTCCAGTTTCAAAATCTTTTATCAATCTTGTCCATTGAATTGAAGGTCTATAAGAATTTAATCCTATATTGCTTAACATCTTTATATCTTCTTTATAAGTATTATAAAAATTTGATGTTACGCTAGGTCCAACATTATTAAAAAAAGTATTTGGAGATATCTCATACCAATAATCAAATATATTCTTATGCTTTTTGTTAAATTGCCCCTCTGACTGTGGTCCTGAAGTTGCAGCTCCCCACCAGAATCTTTTCGGGAAATCATGTTTCATAATATTTCTCCTTTTAATCTCTAGCTCCACGAATTTTAATCATATGAATTAATTTTTTTATTAAATTTTTTATATGCAATAAGTGATATTAGAAACAAAATAATATTTAATCCTATTGTTATTAAATATATAACAGTAGCTTCTGATTGTTTATCAACAAAAAACAATCCTATTATGCTAAATATTATAAATGTTATTGATGTTACCATTATTAACTTTATTAAATCTACAACATTTGATAGTGTTATTACTATTCCTTGTTTTTTATTTTTTTTCTTTTTATTGGTTCTTCCCATTTTATTTCTTCTGCAAAGTGACATGCTACAAACCCCTCACCATATTTTCTTAAATTAACTTCTTCTTTTTCACATTTTTCTTTATAATGTGGACATCTAGGATGAAATCTACATCCTGATGGTGGATTAACAGCACTTGGCATATCTATACTTCTTAAAGGTAATTCATTAACAAAGCTTGTTCTCATATTTGGATCTGCAACTGGAACTGCAGATAATAAAGCATGGAAGTATGGATGTTTAGGACTTTTTATTGCATTTTCTATGGAATTCATTTCTATTACTTTCCCTAAATACATAACAACTATTCTTCCATTTTGAGCAATATATCTTGCTGTTGCTAAATCATGCGTGATATATACAAATGAAACATTATATTTCTTATTCATTCTTGACATAAGATCTAGCAAAGATATTCTAAGAGAAACATCTACCATTGAAACTGGTTCATCAGCTACTATAAGTTTAGGTTTAACTGATAAAGCTCTTGCTAATAATATTCTTTGTCTTTGTCCTCCACTTAACTGATGAGGATACTTTTCTAAAAATTGACTAGGAGGATTTAATCCAACTTCATTAAAATATTCACTTAATATTTCAAAAGCTTCTTCTTTATTTTTAGCAATTTTATGCTGTAACAAAGGAAGTGATAAGGTTTGAAATATTGTTCTATTTGGATTTAATGCTGCATAAGAATCTTGATGTACCATTTGAACTGCTAATCTATACTTCTCATATTCCTTCTTACTCAATTTAGACACATCTTTTCCTTCAAAGAAAAGTTGCCCTTCAGTTGGTGCATGTATATCAGTTATAACTTTTCCTAAAGTAGTTTTACCACATCCACTCTCTCCTACAATTGCTACAATTTCTCCTTGATCGACATTTAAATTAACATCCACTAAGGCTCCAACTTTAGCTTTTTTATCTGTATTGCTATTAAAATACATTGATATATTTTTAAGTTCTATTATACTCATAGCTTAACTACCTCTTTCCACATACTACACCTAGAAAATTGTCCTTTTTCAACTTCTATTAATTTGTTACTATTTCCATAGGTTCCCATACATTTTCCTTTAACTTTAAACATACATCTTTCTCCAAATCTACAATCCTTTGATATCCCTATAAGATTTGGAGGTGCTCCTGGAATAGCTTTTCTTGTTTTAACTTCATCAAACAATGATGGTATTGCATTTATTATTCCATAAGTATATGGATGTGATGGCTTTGAAAATATTGTGTAAACATCTCCATATTCCACAACTTGCCCTGCATACATAACAACTATTCTATCTACAACTGATGCTATAATTGATACATCGTGAGTTAAAAATATCATTGTAACTCCAAATTCTGTGTGAATTTTTCTTAAAATATCAATTATATACCACTGAGTTATAACGTCTAATGCTGTAGTTGGTTCATCTAATATTATTACCTCAGGATCTAATAATAAACTTAGAGCAATAATTGTCCTTTGCTTCATTCCTCCACTTAATTGATGTGGATAACAATCTAAGACTTTTTCATCTAACCTAACATACTTAAAAACTTCTTTAGCTTTATTAATTATTTCATCATAATTTCTATTAGGTTCATGAGCTAAAACGGTTTCTAAAACATGTTCTTTTATTTTTAAAACTGGATTCAAAGCATTTTGCGCTGCTTGGAAAACTGTAGCTATATTTGTCCATCTATACTTATTTAACTCTTCACTTGAAAGTTCATTTAAAAAAGTTTCTTTTCCTTCGCCAGCTATATAAGCAACTTTTCCAGAACTTATTTTCCCAGGGGATGTTACTAAATTTAATATGGCTGAGGCTAAAGTAGACTTTCCACTCCCACTCTCTCCAATTACACCTATAATTTCTCCCTTATATATATCTAATGATACATTATCAACTGCTCTTAATTTTCCTCTTTTTGTCTCAAAATCTACTGATATATCTTTTACTTTTAAAATAGGTTCCATTTACTTTCCTCCTTATGATCTTAATCTTGGGTTTAATGCTTCATCTAATCCAGTTGCAAATAAGTAGCATCCTAATTGGAATAAAAGTAATCCTGTAACTGGTGTTAAGAAGTAAACTATTGATGAAGACCCTAATAAGGCACCTGTAGCTGAAAGTGATAAACTAAGCATTACTCCCCAGTGATTTCCCTGGAAAGGAACAAGCCCAAGTACCATTAAACCAATTGCTGAAAGTATTGAACCCTTCATTATGGTTATGAAATTCATAGCTATATATGAAACGATATTTGGTATTATATCGTATCTTATTATATTAAATTTACTAATACCTAAAATCTTACTAGCTTCTATAAAATCTTTATGCTTTATGGCTAAAACCTGAGACCTTATAGATTTCGCAAGCCCTGCCCATGACCATAAAGATAATACAAGACCAAATGTTACAAAATTTTCTATTCTTATTAATAAAGCTAATATCATTGTTATTGGGAAAGTTGGTATAGTTAATATAACGTTAGTTATTAGCATTAAAATAACATCTATTTTCCCTCCTAAAAGACCTGATATAACTCCTACTAAAATTGCAAATAAAATTGCAAATATAGCCGCAACTAAAGCAACCAATAATACATCTTTAGATCCAAGTATAAATTGAGCTAATGTGTCTTTTCCGGCATAATCAGTACCTAATGGATGTTGCCATGATGGTCCCTGTAATCTGTTTAAATAATCAGCTTTAGGTGAATCTAGGAATATAGGTCCTAAAATAGCCATTAATATAAACACTGATAAAATTATAAATCCAGCTCTAGATTGTTTATTTTTCCAAATTATTTTAAATACCCCATCAATCTGAACTTTATTCTCATCTTTTTGTGAATTAATCTTTTTAATATTTTTTTTATTTAAATTTAATTGCATATCTTATTACCCCTTTACTCTTAATCTAGGATTAAGTACAGAATATAATAACTCTGCCACTAAACTAGCTGTTGTAACCATTAATATTATTAAAAAGAACATTCCCTGCATCATTGTAAAATCTCTTTGTCCAGTTGCTTGTCCTAAATAATAACCCAAACCTGGATATATGAATAAGTTTTCAACAAGTGGTGCTCCTCCAAACATAAATCCAAAGCTAATAGCTAAACTTGTTACCATTGGTAAAATAGCATTTCTACCTACATATGAAGTAATTATTCTTTTTTCTGATAATCCTCTAGCTCTTGCATATTGTATATAGTCTTCTCCAAGTACACTAGTACAACTTGCTTTCATTGACATCATCCATCCTCCAACTTGAGTTATAAAATAGGCTGTTATTGGAAGTATTGAATGTTTTATTACACTTAAGATAAAAGGCATATTAAATCCTCTTATAACATCTGCTCCATAAGCTCCCCTAGCTGGTAATAATCCAAGTTCTATAGATAATATAAATATCAAGATAAAACCAATTATATAGTCTGGTATAGCTCCAAATATAGATGAATACATTATAAGTACCGCATCCAAAACCTTATTCCTCTTTAGTGCAATATATATTCCTATGAAACATCCTACCGTAAATGAGAGGAATAAGGATACAGTAACTATGAGCAAGGTCCATGGCAATGCATTAAAAATAACCTCTGTTACAGGTCTTCTGTAATACATTGATTCTCCAAGGTCTCCTGTTACAATACCTTTTAAATATTTTGAAAATCTTTCATGTAAAGGTGTTTTTGGATCATAATTTAAAGTCATTTTTGCTCTTTCATAAGCCACATCATAAGTTAACCCCTCAGTTCTTACATAAGTATCAGCCATTACTTCTACAGGATTTCCTGGCATACCTTCTATTATTAAAAAGGTTAATAATAATGACAATACTACAGTTAAAGCTAATAACCCTAATTTCTTAAACATAAATCTCTTCCTTTCAACCCATTTTACTTTTTAACGTCTTTTGTTTTAACCATAGTCTTATGATATTTAAAGCTTTAAAAACCTTTATACAAAAGAAATAAAAACATTTTAAACTTATAATCTAATTAAAATTTATAACAATTCTATTTTTTATTTTTCTCTCCCTATTTTATTTTTGTAAACCTACTTTCCCTATTATTCATAAAATTTTTATAAATTAACGATTAATCACTAAGCATCGGATAACGTTTACAGAAAAGTTGTAATATTTCTTTATTTCTATTGCACTAGATCTTAGCTTCATCTTTAAAACTATATTACCATATCTATTTATATATGTCAATATTTTACATAATTTATTAACTTTTGTATTTTTAGTTTTTTATGTAATATAAATTTTCTAATAAAATATAAAAAAGGTAAGCATTTTTATACTTACCTATTTTTAATTTATACTATTTAAATCTTATTGAATTTCAAATTTAAAAATAGTTTTATGATTATACTCTTCTGAAGCTCTTAAAGTAATCTCTTCTATAAAACAATCATTATATCCTATAGGTAATCCTTGAGTTTCAAAACAAATCCCATCATGCTTATCTGCTTTTCTTCCCATATCTAATAAAAATTCATCTGGAAAATTCATCGAATAACAAACAACTCCTTTTTGATTGGTAGAGATTTTCATTATCCGCCCTGATTCTTCTTCCTTTATTTCAACATCCCACTTTTTCTTTTTATTTAAAATCCATGGATGATCATACCCTGAGGCTATTTCTAACTGCTTATTATCTAAATATATGTCTTTTCCAATTTCTTTGCTTATTCTAAAATCAAAAGGTGTACCATTAACCTTAATAAAATTTCCAGTTGGAATCAAAAATTCATCTAGTTCACATATGTTATCACTATCTATAAAAAGTTTATGTGATAACACACTTTTTTTATTATTTCCTGATAAGTTGAAATAAGAATGATTGGTTAAGTTAACTAAAGTATCTTTATCGCTTATTCCTTTATATTCAATAGTTAACAAATCTTCCTTAGTTAGTGTATATTTTATAGAAACTCTTAAATTACCAGGAAAACCTTCTTCTAAATCTTTACTCTCGTAATTAAAACTAACGCTACAAAAATCTTTATTTTCCTCTAATTCATATTTCCAATTTTTTTTGCTAAACCCTTCTATTCCTCCATGAAGACAATTCCCATTATTATTTTTTGGTAAAAAATACTCCTTTTCTCCTAATTTAAACTTAGAATTTCCTATTCTTCCTG
Source organism: Clostridium sp. (assembly GCF_029267215.1). Lineage (GTDB taxonomy): Bacteria > Bacillota > Clostridia > Clostridiales > Clostridiaceae > Sarcina. The sequence goes on from NZ_JARIDH010000066.1 coordinate 45,430, forward strand.
CTACCCTTCCTATAGAAGCACCAAAGTTTGAAGGATTTTTAATATAATCTTCATCATTTAAATATGTCAAAACTATATTCTCTTTTTTTCCTTCTCTATCATTCATTAATATTCTTTTTAAAGTTGCCCCTAAATTTAAAAGCTCAATAGAAATATTCTTCCCTTCTATTTCTATTTTGCTAATTTTATCACTAATTTTTTTTTCTATTATTCTCATTTACTTCCCCCCTCTTATTTTTACAGGTTAATTTTAACAATTATAAAATATAAATTCAATATTTTATTGTATTATCTATTTACTAATAATTTTATTAAAGTTGTAATTAATTTAATAAAAAATATTCAATAAATTAATTGATTTATATATTTTATAATTGTATAATCAAATTACATTTATTATATTAGGAGGTATATTATGGAATTAAAATCACTTAAATTAGCTTTTATTGATATTTTTAAAAAGAAACCCGAATCTTTCTTTTTTTCACCTGGAAGAATAAATTTAATAGGTGAACATATTGACTATAACGGTGGATTTGTATTACCCTGCCCTATTACATTAGGAACTTATGCAGCTGTTTCTCTAAGAGAAGATAAAATTTTTAGAGCTTATTCTGTTAACTTTAAAAATATAGGAGTAATAGAATTCTCTTTAAATGATTTAAGCTACAAAAAAGAAGATAACTGGACAAACTATTTGAAAGGTATTTTAAAGGTACTTTTAAATAAAGGTTATAAAATAGATTGTGGTTTTGACATTGTTGTAAATGGAAATCTACCAAATGGTGCTGGTCTTTCCTCTTCTGCTTCTCTTGAGATGTTAATAATAAAAATATTAGACACCTTCTCATCTTTAAACATCTCAAAAGTTGATGGAGCCTTAATAGGAAAAGAAGTTGAAAATACTTATATTGGAGTTAATAGTGGCATAATGGATCAATTTGCTATTTCTTTAGGGGAAAAAGATAATGCAATACTTTTAGATTGTAATTCACTTTATTATGAGTATATTCCCCTTGAGCTTTACGATAACTCCATAATAATTATGAATACTAATAAAAGACGTGAACTTTCTGACTCAAAATATAATGAAAGAAGAAAAGAATGTGATGATTCACTTGAAATTTTAAAGAACTACTGCAAAATAGACAATCTTTGTGAACTCACTTCTTCAGAATTTGAAATTTATAAAGACAAAATAAATGATCCTAATAAAATAAAACGATGTGTACATGCTATAAGTGAAAATGAAAGGGTTAAAAAAGCAGTGGAATCATTAAAAAACAATGATTTAATCTCCTTTGGAGAATTACTTAATAAATCCCACATTTCACTTAGAGATTATTATAACGTTACAGGAATAGAATTAGATACATTAGTAAAAACAGCCTTAGAACAACCTGGTGTTTTGGGAGCTAGAATGACAGGAGCTGGATTTGGTGGATGTGCAATTGCTATAGTTAATAATAATTATATTAATTCATTTATAAAAAATGTAGGTGATATTTATAAAAAGACCATTGGTTATGAAGCCTCATTTTATATAGCATCTGTAGGAAATGGACCAAGAAAACTTTAATTTAAGCTAAGTAAGCCATCTAAAGGATGGCTAATTTTTATAATTTATGAGGGGGATTATATATGAAAAACTTATATTCATTAATAGATAGATTAATTTGTATATCTATAGAAAATACTCTTATTAGTGAAATAGACACAATTTATGTAAGAAATAGGCTTCTAAATCTTTTTAAGGAAAATTCCTATGAATATTGTAATGAAAAACTATCCTTATCTTTAAATGAAACTTTAACTCACTTAATAGAAATAGCCCTAAAAAAAGAGATTATTGATGATACTCTTTGCTCAAAAGATATATTTTCAAGTAATATTATGGATATTTTTATTCCTTCACCTTCTTCAATTAATAGTAAATTTAGAGAAAACTATTCTATTTCTCCCAAATTAGCTACAGATTATTTTTACTCCCTAAGTAAAAATTCAAACTACATAAGAACTGATAGGATTTCAAAAAATGTAAACTTTAAGTCAAATTCTAAATATGGTCTTATGGATATTACAATTAATCTCTCCAAACCAGAAAAAGATCCAAAAGAAATTGCCTTAGCTAGAAATTCTATTAAAAGCAATTACCCAAAATGTTTATTATGTGTTGAAAATGAGGGATATAACGGAACTTTAAACCATCCTGATAGGGCTAATCACAGAATGATAAGATTAGATTTAAATAAAAATAATTGGTTTTTTCAATATTCACCTTATGCTTATTATAATGAACACTGTATAATACTATCTGAAAAACATAGCCCTATGAAGATAACTAAAGATACTTTTAAGAATCTTTTAGAATTTTCTAAAATGTTTCCTCACTATTTCATAGGTTCAAATGCTGATTTACCTATAGTAGGTGGCTCTATTCTTTCTCATGAACACTATCAAGGAGGTAACTACACCTTCCCTATGCACAAAGCTTTAAAGTTATTTGACTTTAAATTAAATTCATTTGAAGATGTTCATTGTGAAGTCATCAACTGGCCACTGTCAACTATAAGATTAAGAGGAAATAATATAAATTCTTTAGTTGAAGCTTCCAATCTAATTTTGGAAAATTGGAGAAATTATTCAGATGAAGACTTAGAAATTTTAAGTTTTACTGATAATGAACATCATAATACCATAACACCTATGGTTAGAAGATCTTCTGATAACTTCATAGTAGAACTTTCTCTTAGAAATAATAGAACATCTAAGGAACATCCACTTGGTATATTCCATCCTCATAGTGAAGTTCATCACATAAAGAAAGAAAATATTGGTCTAATAGAGGTCATGGGACTTGCAGTTCTTCCTGGACGACTTTTAAATGAATTAGAGGATATAAAAAAATTTATTCTTGGAAATTGTGAAATTAGTAAAGTTAAAGAATATCATCATCCTTGGAGTATTTATCTAAAAGATAAATTCAAAAAAGAAAATTATTCTTCAATAGACACCTTTATAGAAGATGAACTTTCACTAAAGTTTTCTAAAGTACTAGAACACTGTGGAGTTTTTAAATTAAATCCTAAAGGTATAGATGGTTTTAAAAAATTTATCGATTATGTAAATGCGGGGCATACTTCAAAATAACTTTTTATAAAACTTAAAAATGTATTTTTATAATTCCCCTATTTTACTAAGAATTTATAATTATTACTTCGAAAATATCACTAAAGCTTAGAAATTTGCTCATCTTATACTAATCTTAGCTTTTTAAGGTGATATTTTCTACGTAATAATTTAATTATAAAGATCATTTATTCTCTTTATATTGTTTGTAAGTTTTATTATTATCTTTTTATAAAACTACTTTATAATTTTAATAGTAGTCTTAAAAAATATAAATATAATATTATTTCTAATATTTATAAAAACAACTGCCTCCAACAAATTCTCTTAATATAGAATTCTTAGGTACTTTATTTACATCTAAATCCACAAAGAATTTTAGTGAATTTATTATTCTTTTAGCTTCATAATAAACCTCACTATCTTCTTTTATTTTTTCTAATTCTTTTAAAGCATATTTTTTTAATACAGAGAGTTCATATACTAAAGTTGAATTAAACATAGCATCTGCCTCTTCTTGATATATAAATATATTTTCCTCTTCCCCTCTTTTTATAGAACTCCACATAGATAAAGTTTGTTCTGCACCATATCCTCTTGACAAAGAATCTCTTACTATTCTTCTAACCTTTCTAACATCAGTTGTAGGTATTCTATTATGATTGTCTATATTAAGCTGAGTTAATGCAGAAATATATATTTTAAACTTATTTTTTGATGGTATGCTTTCTGTAAGCTTAGGATTTAACCCATGTATCCCTTCTATAACAAGTATTCCATTTTCCGGTAAATTAATTTTATTTCCAACCCATTCTCTAACTCCAGTTTTAAAATTATAAGAGGGTATTTCAACTTCGTAACCCTTTAGTATTGAATTTAAATGACTATTAAATAAGTCTAAATCTAAGGCATTTATTGACTCAAAATCAGGTTTACCCTCTTCATCTAAAGGAGTATGAGTTCTATCTACAAAATAATCATCTAAGGATATTCCTATTGGCAAATATCCATTTACCCTAAGCTGCACTCCTAATCTTTTAGAAAAAGTTGTTTTTCCAGAAGATGATGGTCCAGAAACCAATACTACTTTTATATCTTTTCTATCAGCTATCATATCAGCTATATTTGCTATTTTCTTTTCATGTAAAGCTTCTGATATTCTTACAATCTCAAAGTCTTTATCATTTGACAATTTATAATCTAAAGATCCAACATCAGGAGTTCCTATAATATTTAGCCACTTTTCATTTTCTCTAAACACATTAAAAAGCTTTTTTTGTTCCTTAAACTTTGGTACTATAGTTGGATTTTTATGACTTGGTACCATTAAAACAAAGCCATGATTATAAAATAAAAGATCAAAATATTTTAATACACCCGTTGAATAAGCCATATCACCATAAAAATAATCATATCTATCTTCTAATTTATAAAGATTAACCCATTCACTCTCTACCCGTTTAAGTAACTCAACCTTATCACTCATTCCATACTTTTTAAAAATATCTATGGCTTTTTCTTTTTTCATCTTAACTTTTTCTATTTTAATATTTTTATTTATTATTTCTTGCATTTTTTTCTTTATATTTTTTATGTCCTCTTCATTTAATGCTTTTTCCTTGTGAACTTCTCCAAATATACCTTTACTTATTGAATGTTCTATAACTATTCTAGCATCACAAAACAAATCTAAAACAGCCTTTATAAATACAAATTGAAGAGTTCTACTATATGCTATTTTTCCTAAAGGATTGCTTATATTTATAAAATCAATTTCCCCATCTTCCTTTATATAATCCATAAACTCATAATACTTTCCATTTTGTTTTACTAAAGTTATTGGGATCTTTGAATCTATATAATCTTCTTTAAGTAAATTAAAAAATTTTTCTCCCTCATTGATTATTTTTTCTTCTCCATAAACTTTTATCTTAAATCTTTTCATAAACCACCATTCCTCTCTACTCATAATCCCACTTTATTGTTATTATACACTCAAAAACATAAAAAAGTTATTTGTTTTTGAATAAAGATAGCTTAAATTTGTTACCCTAAAGTACTAAAGGAGGTATTATAATGCTAGTAATATTTATAAGAACACTTCTCTTATATTTTTTAGTTATATTAAGTATTAGACTTATGGGGAAACGGCAAGTTGGTGAACTTCAACCTTACGAACTTGTTATAACTCTTATGATTTCTGATCTTGCTTCCTTACCTATGCAAGATACTAGACTTCCCCTTTTACTTGGAGTTATTCCAATAGTCACTCTTTTATTTTTAAAGATGCTTTTATCTGAATTTCAACAAAGAAGTCCTTTATTTGAAAGGATTTTAGATGGTTCTCCCTCAATAATTATAAGTCACGGAAAACTTAATTTAAGTATAATGAAAAAACAAAGGTTAACAATAAACGATATTTTAGAAGGACTTAGAAGTTCAGGATACCTAGATATTAGTGAAATACAGTATGCGGTAATCGAAAATAATGGAACAATTTCTGTTATTCCTAAAAGTCATTGTAATACAATAAAAAAAGAGGATTTAAATATATTTAATCCTGAAGCCAAAATTCCAATAGTATTATATATAGATGGTTATTTGAATAAAAGAGCCTTAGATACATTAAAACTAGACGAAGCATGGCTTGAAAACAAGCTAAAAAAATTAAACGCCCCTCCTAAAGAAGAAATATACCTTATCATGTTAGATTCAAAAAACAATATATTTATACAGGAAAAAGATGAAGATAGCATAGAGGATACCTTATTATGAAAAACTTATTAATATCAGCAATAATATTCTTCTTTATTTTAGGGTCAGCTATTTTTTTGCATACTAAATTAATCACTATCTGTGATACTGCATTATTAATAAGTGATAAAATAGAAACTTCATTAAGTTCTGAAGATTTTGAGGAAGCCTACAATGAATCTATTTCACTATATTCTTTAATAAATGATAAATACACTTTAATTTCTCTTTATATAAATCATGAAGAAATTGATTTTTTAAATACTGAGGTTTTAGAACTTAGTCAATTTACAAAAACAAAAAATCCTTCTGATGCCTTGGCATCTCTTCATACTGTAAAGAGTTCCCTGGTTCACTTAAAAGAAATCGAAAAGTTAAATATAGGAAATATTTTATTTTCTAACTTAAAAATATAATTTTATTGTGGAATTTATACTAATTTTAGTTTATAATGTTATTGTAAGGACAAAAGTCCCACATGGACTTTTTATGTCCCTATATATTTTAAATAAAAATTAATGTAAGATTTTGAAAGGTGGTAAACAAAATGGCATTAGTTAACACAAGAGAAATGTTAAATAAAGCAAGAGAAGAAAAATATGCTGTTGGTCAATTCAACATAAACAACTTAGAATGGACAAAAGCTATATTATTAACTGCTCAAGAAAACAACTCACCAGTTATATTAGGAGTATCAGAAGGTGCTGCTAAATACATGTGTGGATTCAAAACAGTAGTTGGAATGGTTAATGGAATGTTAGAAGAATTAAAAATAACTGTTCCTGTAGCATTACACTTAGATCACGGTAGCTACCAAGGAGCTTTAGATGCTATGGCTGCTGGTTTCTCATCAGTAATGTTTGATGGATCACACTACTCAATCGATGAAAACATAACTAAAACTACAGAAATAATAAACTTAGCTACTGCTAAAAACATATCAGTTGAAGCAGAAGTTGGTTCAATCGGTGGAGAAGAAGATGGTGTTGTTGGAGCTGGAGAAATCGCAGATCCTTCAGAATGTAAATCAATAGCTGATTTAGGAGTTACTATGTTAGCTGCTGGTATCGGAAACATCCACGGAAAATACCCTGCAAACTGGGCTGGATTAAACTTTGAAGCTTTAGCTAACATCAAAGCAGCTACAGGAGATATGCCATTAGTATTACACGGTGGTACTGGAATCCCTTCAGATATGATAGAAAAAGCTATATCATTAGGAGTATCAAAAATAAATGTTAATACTGAGTGTCAATTATCATTTGCTGAAGCTACTCGTAAATATATAGAAGCTGGAAAAGACTTAGAAGGAAAAGGATTTGACCCAAGAAA
>NZ_JARIDH010000059.1 GCF_029267215.1 Clostridium sp.
CAAGAGCTTTATTAAAAGCTGACGAAAACTTAAGACCAGAATTAAAGAAAGCTGGATTCTTAACTAGAGACCCAAGAATGGTTGAAAGAAAGAAATGCGGTTTAAAGAAAGCAAGAAGATCTCCACAGTTCTCAAAGAGATAATATTGTTTTCATCAGAAAAGAAGGAGTTTACTCCTTCTTTTTTTTATTGAAAAATAATTTAAGGAGTTATTTTATGATTTTAAATTAAATTCAACTTATAAAATTAAGCCTTTTATATTATGTTTTTATTGGAAATTTAGGAAAATATATCTTTATACATATTCACACTTAATAATTTAAAGTAATTAAGAGGTATTAAATTACATAAATATTAACAATTTTTTAACTATAAGATGAATTTAAGATGTATAAATAAAAAATCTTTTAAAATGTAGAAATGGCTTTTTTACAAGGGTTTGACAGTTTTCAGTTTAACGATGATTAAAATAATTGGTGTTTAATTGGGAAAAAATTAAAAAAATTGGATACTATATTAAGTTTAGGTTAAAAAGAATACTTAAAACTTAACAAAGAGAGTGTTATATTGTAAAATTAGATAGAATTAATAATTAAAATATATAATATAAAAAATAAAAACGTTTGTAATTTTACAAATTAGCAAATTGGAGGAGAAGTATCTTGAAAGATGCAATTTTTACTTTAATTGAAGTTGCTGGTGGATTAGGCTTATTCTTATTTGGTATGAAACTAATGGGAGAAGGTTTAGAGAATGCTGCTGGAGACAAATTAAAAGGTATATTAGAGAAAGTTACTAAAAATCCTGTATCTGCTGTTTTAGTTGGAGCATTCGTAACTATGGTTGTTCAAAGTTCAAGTGCTACCACAGTAATGGTAGTTGGTTTTGTTAATGCAGGGCTTATGAATTTGGCACAGGCTACCGGTGTAATTATGGGTGCCAATGTTGGTACAACTATTACTGCCCAACTTGTTGCATTTAATTTAGATCAGATTGCACCTTTATTTGTAATAGTTGGGGTTGTATTATTAATGTCAGCTAAACAAAAAAAGAGAAAAGATATTGCTGATATAATTTTAGGATTTGGTATATTATTCATGGGAATGGGGATAATGAGTTCAGCTTTAAAACCATTATCTAATTCGGTTATATTTAAAAATATTATAATAGCAATAGATGATAATTGGATTTTAGGAATATTGACAGGTTTGGGACTTACTGCCATATTACAAAGCTCATCAGCAACAACTAGTATATTGATAGCTTTGGCATCAACTGGTACTGTAACTATAAAAATTATATTACCAATATTATTTGGATGTAATATTGGTACGTGTGTAACTGCTTTAATAGCTAGTATTGGTGCTAATAAAACAGCTCATAAGGCTGCTGGAATACATTTAATGTTTAATGTATTAGGTACTTTAATATTTATACCATTTATAGTGCCATTAGCAAATATTGTCCAAAAACTGAGTCCTGGAGATGTGCAAAGACAAATAGCTAATGCTCATACAATTTTCAATATAGCTGCTACAATAATTCTTGTTCCTTTAAGTAAGTATATGATTATGGTAGTTAACAAATTAATAAAAGGTGAAGATGAAATAGAGCATTGTGGTCCTAAATATCTCGATGAAAGATTATTAGAAACACCGGTAATTGCAGCAGGTCAAGTTCAAAAAGAAACTTTAAGAATGGCTAATAAAGCTAAAGAAAATTTAGAGTTAAGTATGACTGCCTTCAAAGACAATAATGAAGCCTTAGTCAAGAAAGTATATGAGAATGAAAAGCTTATAAATACATTAGAAGAAGCAATAACTTCTTACTTAGTTAAATTATCTAAATGTGATTTATCTGCTAAAGAAAGTAATATAGTAGCTTCAACATTCCATGTTGTAAATGACATAGAAAGAATTGGAGATCACGTTGAAAATATAGCAGACTTAACATTAGAGAAAATAGGTAGAAATTTGAAATATAGCGAAGATGCTTTAAAAGAGATTGATTATATCTATAATCAAGCAATTAAAGCCTTGGATATAACAATAGATTCTTATGCTAATGAAAATATTGATGAAGCTAGAACTATCTACGAAATAGAAAAAAGGATAGATGCTTCACAAAAAGAATTTAGAGAAAATCATATTAAGAGATTAAGCCAAGGGGCTTGCAATGCTTATGATGGTGCAATATTTATGGACCTACTAAGTAATTTTGAGAGAATTGGTGATCATGCAACTAATATAGCAGAATCTGTTATGGAAATTTACTAAGAAATTTGAGAGTACCTAGAATAGGTACTCTTTTTTGTATAAAATTATATTCAATAATTTTATAAGCCTATATGAGTAAAGAATATTTATTTAAATATTGGAAAAGATAAACTTAGATAGTTATATGAGAATTTTAAGTTGGTTTTCTAAGTTGCTTTACAAAAGATTAGGAGGTGAATAACCATTAGACAATTTTAAATTGTTTTTGGTGATTTTATGAAAAAAAGTTTTAAGATGATTTCATCTTTAATTCTAAGTTTGTTTATTTTTAGTTTTATAGGAATTAATGTTAATGCTGAGGAATGTAGAAAAGTTATAGTAATTGATCCTGGACACGGAGGAATAGATGGTGGAGGTAAAAGTGCTAGTGGAATTTTAGAAAAAGATATAAATTTATCTATAGCATTAAAAACTAAAGCAGCTTTGGAAAGCAAGGGATATAAGGTTGTTATGACTAGAACAGAGGATGTTGGATTATATAGCGAGGGTAAAAATACTAGAGAGAAGAAAAGAGAAGATTTAGCTAATAGAGTTAAAATAAAAAAAGAAAGTAAATGTGACGTATTTATAAGCATACATCAAAATATGTTCCCTCAAAAAAGTTGTAAGGGTGCTCAGGTTTGGAGTGCAGGCAATGAGGCAAGTAAGAAATTAGGGCAAATAATACAGGATAAATTTAAATTAGAGGTTGATGCTACTAATAAAAGAGTACCAAAGGTTGCTAAGAAAGAATATCGTATACTTAATGATAATTATGAGGGTGCTTCCTTAATATTAGAATGTGGATTTTTATCCAATCCAGAAGAAGGTGAACTTTTAGCTAAGGAGGATTATCAAGCTAAAATAGCTAATGCTATATCAAAATCTTTAGATGAATATTTTGAAGGAAATGGTGTAACTCAAATACCACCTGAAAGTGATAAGAAGGAAGAGACTTCTAAATCATAGTGAGAGTTAAGATTAAGTTTATAACCTAAAAATAATAATTTTATTATTAATAAGAATAGAATTATAAATAAAAGGTAAATAAATAGATTTATAAGATTAAAGTTCTTCATTATTTCTCCTAACATATTACTTTAATAATATATATTTTAGTGATTATAAAGATTATGATTATAATATTTTGGTTAATAATAAAATGTAGAATATAAATTGTTTAAATATAAAGTTTAACTTAAATAATAAAAGCTATGCATTTAAGCATAGCTTTTGTTTTATATATTTTTAAAGCCTTTTCCTTTAACTTCTGATACATCAATTATTGTTATAAAGGCGTTTGGATCTATATAGTGAATTGTATTTTTTAATTCAATCATCTGTCTTGTAGTAACTAAACAATAAAGCATCTTCTTTTTATCATGAGTGTATTCACCTTCTGCAAGAAGTGAAGTTACACCTCTGTGAAGATCTTTTATTATATAATCTATAATTTGCTGTTCTTTATCTGTTATTATAAGGAGTAATTGTTTTGAATGAATACCTTTAATAACTTTATCAACTAATACTGTTTGTACAAATATTGATATAAGAGTATAAAGTGAGGTTTCTATACCGAAAAATACTCCACCAACAGCTACTATACACATATTTATTGCAAAGCTCAGTGAACCTATGTTGAAGTTTGAATATTTTTTACGAATAACCATTGTGATTATGTCTGTTCCTCCAGTTGATCCACCTTTAGAGAATACAATTCCATAACCTATTCCACATATTGCACCACCAAATACACAGTAAAGTAATTTATCATCTAGACGGACTAGATGTGATAATGGTGAAGTTAACATAAGTGAAAGAGATAGTCCTAACATTCCAATTGCAGAACCAAAGGTAAACTTTTTTGAAAGTTTAAAATAGCTAAGCACAAATAAAGGAATGTTGATAATTAATACAACAATACCTGAGTTTACTCCCATTAAGTATTGAAAGATAAGTGCTATACCTGTGGCACCTCCACTAAGAAGTCTAGCATTTGATAAAAATAAGTTTACTCCTAGTGAGGAGATTAAACACCCTAAAAGAATAAAGGCGTAGTCAATTAGTAATTCTTTTTTCTCTCTAATATAATTCATAGGGATTCTCCTAAATTTATAAATAATAATATCTAATAGAGTAAAAAATAATTTTAATCTTGCATAGATATGTGAATTATGATTTTTTACCTACCAGATAATTAATTTCATAGGATATTATAAAGGTTTTTTCTGCAAAGTAAAGTAAATAGAAGTGGTGAAAAAGCAACTAATGTGTTTTTATGGTAAAATACATTGTATATACTAAGATTTTCACAGAATTAATGGTAATATTTATATCTTAATAAAATCGTAATAAATAAATATGTTTATTTTAATTTTCCTCCTTTAATATTTGATGAGGAGGGCATATTTGAGGAGTGTTTGGTTATGGGAAAAGAAAAATTTAATGTTTTAGTTGTTGATGATGAAAAAGAAATAAGAGATGCAATAGATATATATTTAAGAGGGGAAGGAATAAATGTAATTAAAGCTTGTGATGGAATAGAAGCTTTAGAAATTCTTGATAAGGAAGATATTCATCTAGTTGTATTAGATATAATGATGCCTAGATTAGATGGAAGAAGAACTTGTCTTAAGATAAGAGAGAGCAGAAATATTCCAATCATATTATTGTCAGCTAAGTCTGAGGATAGTGATAAAATTCTTGGATTAAATATTGGCGCTGATGATTATGTGACTAAGCCATTTAATCATTTAGAACTTGTTGCAAGAGTTAAATCACAGCTTAGAAGATATGATTATCCTCTGAATAGAGAAAATACACAGGATTTAATAGTAATAAAGGATTTAACAATAGATACAGTAAATAAACAAGTTTCATTAAGAGGAGAAAACATAAAGCTTACAGCAACAGAATATAAAATTTTAACACTTTTAGCTTCTCATCCAGGAAGAATATTTTCTATTAAGGAAATATATGAAAGAGTTTGGGAAGAGCCTTTTTATAAAAGTGAAAATACTGTGACTGTTCATATAAGAAGAATGAGAGAAAAAATAGAAATTAACTCTAAAGACCCAGAGTATATAAAGGTGGTGTGGGGACTTGGGTATAAAATTGACAAATAGTTTTTCTAGATGGTGGAGAAATTATAGTTTAACGGTAAGAAGTGCAGAGAATATGTTTATAATAATATTTGCAATATTTATTCCTGTACTTTATACCATAATGTTTGGGGGTTATAGCTTTGAAAATATAGTAAAACTTAATGCTAATTATAATCCTAACATAAGCACATCTGTAAAATATAGAGATGCTTTGATAAATCCAGAAAAGTATAGAGAAAGCAGATTATTAGCCCAGTCAGTTGATATATCTGATTTTCTTTATAATGAAACAAATTATCTAAGTACTTTAGATAATTTAGATACTAAGGAGAAAAAGGAAGCTTTTATTGCAAAACTTCAAGAGAGAGCTACTAGTTATTCTGGCGTAGTTCTTATAAATAAAAAAACAGGAGAGTATTATTCAAATAGAGTGTGGTTTTATGAAAAGCCATATAATTTATCTACTCCAAGGCAGGTTTTAGAAAGTTTATCTAAAAAAGATAATGTTGTTTTTGTTGAGTTAAATCCTAATAGTACCTATGAGGAGATATATTTTTCAAGAGGAGAACTTTATGATTCGGAAATAAGTTCAATAAAAATAGCATTTATTGTAACAATGACAACAACTTTATTTATGCTTCTATTAATTTTTAAGAAGCTATGTATGCTTAAAAATCTTGGTTTTAGGAAATACAAAGAAAGTTGGAAAAACGGGTATTTTTATAAATTTATAGAATGTATAAATGTACTTATTACTAAGAAGATGTTTATAGAAGAATTCTTAAAAGATAGAGTTGTTATATTTGTATTTATATTTACTATAATTTATATGCTTATTAATGGATTTATGAGAAATATAGAATTTGTTTGGAAGCAATATCATTATGTTTTAATTGACACAAGATATCTTTGGTTAATACCTATTATATTTGTAATACATTTTATTGGAAAGTTTATAAGAAAGTATGACGGTTTAGACAGCATAATAAAGGATATAGGTTCTGTTAAAAAAGGAAATACTGAGATAGAAATAAAAGATAATGATGATAGGCAAATAAGAGAGTTAGCAACAGAGGTTAATTATTTAAGGCTTGGATATATAGAACTTGTGGAAGAGGGAGTAAGGAATGAAAAACTTAAAACAGAACTTATTTCAAATGTATCACATGATTTAAAAACTCCTTTAACATCAATAATAAACTATGTAAATATACTTCAATTGGATGATATAAATGAAGAAGAGAGAAAAGAGTATGTAGAGATTTTAGATAAGAAATCTCAAATGCTTAAAAAACTTATAGATGACTTATTTGAAGTTTCAAAAATGTCATCAGGGAAAGTGGAACTTGAAAAGTATGATATAGATATAATTCAACTTGTTTATCAATGTATAGCTGAGGTTGAGGATGTTTATGCTGAAAAAAACATTCAGTTTAAAGTTAATGCTCCAGATGAATGTATTATTAGAATAGATCCACAGAGAATGTCTAGAGTATTTCAAAACCTAACTACCAATGCATTAAAGTATGGGTTAGAAAATACTAGAGTATATGTTGAAATTAAAGATTTAGAGAAGTATGTGGAAATATCATTTAAAAATGTTTCTTCATATGCATTAGATTTTGATGAGCAGGATATATTAGAGAGGTTTGCAAGAGGAGATGAATCAAGAAATTCAACTGTGGAGGGTTCAGGATTAGGTTTAGCTATTGCTAAAACAATAGTGGAACTTCATAATGGTAAATTTAGAGTTGAGTGTGAAGGTGATTTATTTAAAGCTTTTGTTTTAATTCCTAAAAGTAAGGATATAGAATATTAAATTTTAATATGAATTTTTGGATAGCAAGATGTGGATTTCATATCTTGCTATATTGCTTATAATGAGTATAATTATTATATAATAATATTTATTAGAAAGAAGGATGAGAAATATGAGTTGTTTATTTTTAGAATATCCTAAATGTAGTACATGTAGAAAAGCAAAGAAATGGTTAGAAGAGAATAATGTAGATTTTAAGGATAGAATGATAGTTGATGAAAATCCAACTAAAGAAGAATTAAAAAAGTGGTATGAGAGAAGTGGGTTAACACTAAATAAATTCTTCAATACTTCAGGAAAGTTATATAGAGAAATGAATTTAAAAGATAAGGTTAAAACAGCAAGTGAAGATGAACTTTTAGAAATATTAGCTTCTAATGGAATGTTAGTAAAAAGACCTTTAATAGTAAAAGATGATGTAGTTCTTGTTGGATTTAAAGAAGAGCAGTGGAATGAAATTTTAAAATAGATTTTTGATTTAATAATTAGGTTTAAAATATGATGAAATTTTATTGGCTACAGAATTATTTTCTGTAGTCTTTTTTGTTAAATAAATATAAATGACTAATTTACTTGATTTAGTGTAGATATTATAAATGTCAATAATTATTATTAAGCGAATAGTATTAAAAAAAGAAAATAGAACTTAAATAATAAGGTTTATTTATATAAAAACTTAACTTTTCAAAGAAATTTATGTTTTACAAAAACAACTTTACTTATTATAATAAATTGTCAAGATATTGTGCGAAAATAAAAAGAGATTACTATATATTGTGGAGGGTTAGCTAATGACATTATTAAAAAGATACTGTTCATGGTCTTTAAGAGAGTTAAGTGATGAAAGTGGATTATATACTGAAGAAAAATTACAAGTTGCTTTAGACAACATAGTTACTTCAGCTATGGGAGAAAAAGAGATAGTGAAGTCTTTTATTCAAGTTTCATTGGAATTAACTTCTCAAACAGAACCAAGATGGCAGGAAATTGCGGCAAAGTTATATGTTAAGAATTTATATGATGAAGTAAGAGAAAATAGAGGATTAGAACAGGGTGAAGATCCATATGATAATTTCTATGACTTTATAAAAGAACTTACTGATAAAGGATTATATGGGAAATATATTTTAGGAAATTATTCTAAAGAAGATATAGAAGAACTTGAAAGAGAAATAAAAAGAGAGAGAGATTTCTTATTTACATACAGTGGAATAAATTTATTAGCTAAAAGATATTTAATTCAAGATTA
Source organism: Clostridium sp. (assembly GCF_029267215.1). Lineage (GTDB taxonomy): Bacteria > Bacillota > Clostridia > Clostridiales > Clostridiaceae > Sarcina. The sequence continues at coordinate 8,428 of NZ_JARIDH010000059.1, forward strand.
TAATAGATTGCCATTAGAACTTCCACAACAAATGTTTATGGGTATAGCTATGCACCTTGCTATTCCAGAGAAAAAGGAAAATAGACTTTATTGGGTTAAGAGATTTTATGATGTTTTAAGTTCAATAAAAGCAACAATGGCTACTCCAACTATGTCTAATGCTAGAAAACCATTCTATCAATTGAGTTCATGTTTCATAGATACAGTTGAAGATAGTTTAGGTGGAATTTATAAATCATTAGATAACTTCTCAAAGGTTTCTAAGTTCGGTGGTGGAATGGGAATCTACATGGGAAAAGTTAGAGCTTTAGGATCAGCAATAAGAGGATTTAAAGGGGCTTCAGGTGGAATAATACCTTGGATAAAATTATTTAATGATACAGCAGTGGCAGTTGACCAGTTAGGAGTTAGAAATGGCTCAGTTGCTATATGGCTTGATGCATGGCACAAAGATTTACCTGAGTTTCTTCAATTAAGAACTAATAACGGTGATGATAGAAAGAAGGCACACGATGTATTCCCAGGGCTTTGTTATCCAGATTTATTTTGGAAGTTAGCTGAGAATGATATAGATGCTAACTGGTATATGATGTGCCCTCACGAAATAAAGAGTGTTAAAGGATACTCATTAGAAGATTTCTATGGAGAAGAGTGGGAAAAGAAATACTACGAATGTGTAGAAGATGATAGAATTGATAAGAGAGTTATGAGTGTTAAGGATATAGTTAGACTTATAATTAAGAGTGCTGCAGAAACTGGAACACCCTTTGCTTTTTATAGAGATACGGTAAACAAGTTTAATCCAAATAAACACAAAGGAATCATATATTCATCAAATCTTTGTACAGAAATTATGCAAAATATGAGTGCTATGGAAATTGAACAAACTGAAATTAAAGATGAAAATGGAGATATAGTTGTAATAGAAAAAACAAAACCAGGTGATTTTGTTGTATGTAACCTTTCATCAGTAGTTTTAGGAAATGTAGATGTTAATTCAGAAGAAGAGGTTGAATATGTTGTTGAAACTCAAATAAGAGCTATGGACAATGTAATAGACTTAAACTACTACTCAGTGCCATTTGCTGAAATAACAAATAAAAAATATAGAGCTGTTGGGCTTGGAACGTCAGGATACCATCATATGCTTGTAAATAATAAAATAGTTTGGAATTCAGAAGAACACTTAGAATTTGTGGATAAGGTTTATGAAAGAATAAACTTCTACGCAATAAAAGCAAGTTTAAATATTGCTAAAGAAAAAGGAAGTTATCCATTATTTGAAGGATCAGATTGGAGTAATGGAGATTACTTTGATTTAAGAGATTATAAGTCTTCAAAGTGGAAAGAGTTAAAAGAAGAGATAGCTAAATATGGTATGAGAAATGGATATCTATTTGCAGTCGCTCCAAATGGCTCAACAGCTACATTAGCAGGAACATCAGAAGGTGTAGACCCAGTTATGAATAGATTTTGGTTAGAAGAGAAAAAAGGAAGCATAACACCTAAGGTTGCACCAGGTTTATGTCAAGAAAACTTCTGGTACTATGTATCAGCTTACAATGTAGACCAAGAATTCTCAGTAAAAGCTAATGGAGTAAGACAAAGACATATAGACCAAGGACAATCATTTAATCTTTATATAACAACGGATTTTACAATGAGACAAATAATGAATCTTTATATTACTGCTTGTAAAAGTGGAGTTAAGAGTATTTACTATGTAAGAAGTAAATCATTAACTGTTGATGAATGTGAAAGTTGTTCAGCTTAATAATAAGCTTATATTAAATTTATTTAGATTTTATATATGAAATAATTATAAGTGACAAAACAATAATTGATAATATTAAGATACTCATCTAAGAAATTAGGTGAGTATCTATTAACTTATATAAATGTACTATGATAGAAAAGATATTAAATAAAGTGATGAAAGGTGAATCAAGGATGGAAATTAATAAAAGACCACTTTTTAATGAGTTTGGTGATACAGAAACTAATAAAAAGAGAATGATAAATGGTAATACAACTAATCTAAATGATTTCAATAACATGAAATATACTTGGGTTGCAGATTGGTACAGACAGGCCATGAATAACTTTTGGATTCCAGAGGAAATAAACTTATCTCAAGATTTAAAAGACTATAAAATATTAACTAAGGAAGAGAAAACTGCATATGATAAGATATTATCTTTCTTAATATTCCTAGATTCAATACAAACAGCAAACTTAGGAAATATAAATAGTTACATAACTGCTTCAGAGGTTAATTTATGTTTAACAATACAAGCTTTCCAAGAAGCTGTTCACTCACAAAGTTATAGTTATATGCTAGATAGTATATGTTCACCAGAGGAAAGAAATGAGATATTGTTCCAATGGAAAGATGATGAAATATTGCTTCAAAGAAATAAATTTATAGGAGAGTTATATAATAATTTTTTAGAAAACTCAAATATGGAAAATTTCTTAAAATCAGTAATGGCTAACTATATTTTAGAAGGAGTTTATTTTTACTCAGGATTTATGTTTTTCTACAATTTAGAGAGAAATGGAAAAATGCCAGGTTCAGCTCAAGAAATAAGATACATAAATAGAGATGAAAATACTCACTTATGGTTGTTTAGAAGTATAATAAAAGAATTAAGAGAAGAAATGCCAGAATTATTCACTGAAGAACTTAAAAATGAATTGAGAGAAATGGTTAAAATAGGGGTTGAGCATGAAATTGCATGGGGACACTATGTTATAGGTGATAATGTAAATGGAATAAACAAAAACCTTATAGAAAGATACATAAAATATATTGGTAATTTAAGAGTTAAGGCTGTAGGATTAGATCCTTTATTTGAAGGATATGATGAAAATCCGGCACCTTGGGTTGATTACTATGCTGATGCAAATCAAGTTAAGACTGATTTCTTTGAAGCTAAGTCAACTGCCTACGCAAAAGCTGGTGCATTAATTGATGATTTATAAAATTTAATTAAGGTTTATAAGTAAAAGCTACTAAACAGTTTTGAAAAGTTTGGTGGCTTTTAATTTATTTTTAAGATAGTGTAAAATTTATTGAAACAAGAAAATTAGTAAATAGTAATTTTAAAGAGTTTTTAGTAGCATTAATAGGATAATTTAATATAAAAGAGATATTTGTTAATGATAATCATTTTCAATTTTGAATAATTTATGATAATATAACATCATAGAAAACAAACATTTGGAGGTTTAATATGGCTAAGATGATGGGACCTCGTTTCAAGATGTGCAGAAGACTTGGATTAAATGTTATAGGACATCCAAAAGCAATGGAACGAGCTTATAGAGGCACTAGTAGAGCAGATAAGAAATTATCTGATTATGGTGTTCAATTATTAGAGAAACAAAGATTAAGAGCTTATTATGGTGTTATGGAAAGACAATTTACTAGATATGTAGATCAAGCTTTTAATAGTAAGGAGCAACCAGGTGAAGCTTTACTTATGATTCTAGAATCAAGACTAGATAATATGGTTTATAGAATGGGATTTGCTAATTCTATAAGACAAGCAAGACAAATGGTTAATCATGGACATTTCTTAGTAAATGGTGAAAAAGTAAACATACCATCTTTCAGATTAAAGGTTGGAGATGAAGTTGTTTTAAGAGAAAAATCAAGAAAAACAGAAATGTTTGTAAACAACTTTAAAGATAGCATAGGAAATGAAGTTCCTTATATAATGAAAGAAGAGGATAACTTTAAAGGAATATTTGCTAGAAGACCAAAGAGAGAAGAAATTCCAATAACAATACAAGAGCAATTAATAGTTGAGTTCTACTCTAAATAATAAAAGCTGTATAACTAATTAAGCCTTTTAAATCCAGATTTAGTTTTAATTACACGCTGTTCCTCTAATTAAAACTAAACTATCTTGCAAAAATTATACTTCAAAATGTAATGTTACTAAACTCTTACTAATAAAAAACACTTGAAGGGGTGCTGACCTTCAAGTGTTTTTTTCTTTTAATTAAATTTTACATATATCCAAACATAAAGTTTGGGAAACTAATCTAAATAAGACAGTCAATAATAAAATTATATCTAAAAATACAAAATGTATCTAGTAATTTAGAAATTTTTCATATGAAAAAATTATCTATTTACTTCTATATTATATTTTTTACATTTTAAAGAAATTGTTCTATGAGTTAATCCTAAAGCTTTTCCTGCTTTATTAAATGATTTGTATTTTTTCATAGCAGCTTTAATGATTTGTTTTTCATATTCCTCAAAAGGAAGTATGTTATCTTCATCTATATTTAATCCAAAGGATTTAGTCTCAATTGGTTTAAGATAAGATGGAAGATAAGTACTGTCTATATAATCTCCATCACAAAGATTTATAGCTCTTTCCATTATATTTTCAAGTTCACGTATATTACCAGGCCAAGAATATTCTATTAAAAGATTAAGAGCATCTTGATTTATTCCTAATATATTTTTATTAAGTTTTTTATTAAGCTTGCTTATAAAATGTTCAACAAGTTCAGGAATATCCTCTTTTCTTTCTCTAAGTGGAGGAAGATTTATTCCAAGTACATTTAATCTGTAATATAAATCTTCTCTAAAGGAACCTTCTTCAATCATTTCTTCAAGATTTCTATTTGTAGCAGCAACCACTCTAACATCAATATTTCTAGGTGTTATACCACCAACACTCTCAATTTCTCTTTCTTGAAGAACTCTAAGTAATTTAACTTGCATAGAAAGAGGCATATCTCCAATTTCATCTAAAAATATAGTTCCACCATCAGCTATAGCAAACTTACCAGGTTTACTTTGCAGTGCACCTGTAAATGCCCCTTTTTCATATCCAAATAACTCGCTTTCTAATAGATTTTCTGGAATTGAAGCACAGTTTACTCTAACAAAGGGTTTATTCTTTCTATTACTATTATTATGTATAGCTTTTGCAATAAGTTCCTTACCAGTACCACTTTCTCCTATTATTAATACAGTAGATGTGGTTTCAGAAGCTTTTTGACACATATACATAATATCTCTCAAGGTTCTAGTTGAACCTATTATATTGTTGAAGGAAGAATTTTTAGAAAGTTGTCTTAGAAATTCTTTTTTATAATAATCTAATTCTTGTTCTGATTTATTAAGTTTAGACATAAGTTCTTTAATTAAACTTACTGGTCTAGAAGTTGAAATAACACCTTTGAATTCTCCATCAATAAACAAAGGATCAATGGTACTTATAACATTAGTACCATTTTTTTTGTGAATGACATCTTTAATTAATTTTTTTTCTTTAAAAACTTTAGCTCTAAGGCCTTTAGGAGCAACATCAAAGATACTTTTTCCTATCATTTCTGAAGTAATTATTGAGTAGTTTTTAACATAAGATGGATTTAGATAGTTTATTACTCCATTTTCATCTACAAAACAAATCATATCCTGAGAGTTTTCTAGTATTTTAGTAAACTTCTCATTTATTTCTTTCATTCCTATGATGTCAGAAACATCCTGAATAACGCTGATAGCTCCAATTATCTTTTTATTTATAAAAAGAGGAGAACTATTAACTAGCCCAACTCTGTTATTAATATGTAAAGTTGAACCAAATTTCTTTAGATTACTAAGCATTACATGAGGAAGCTGAGATGAAGGAATTACTTCTTGAATTTTTTTGCCTTTAACATCATTTTTATTACAGCCTATAAAATTTAAAGCATATTTATTTATTGTTATTATATTCTGTTCAATATCTATAACAACAATTCCAATAGGTAAACTTTCAATAACTTGCTCATTAGCAACTATACTAGCATCTATAATTTCATCAATTTCATTATTTTCAGGCTCTGATATGTTATTTATATTTTTATCAATAAAATCCATTAAGGATTGAACTGCTAGTTTTTCAATCATACCTTCATTTTTTGAACCTATAAGTATACTTTCTCCAGGAAGAACCTTAAGAGAAAGAATTGCTAACATGCTAATACCAAGCCAATCAGTATAAGAATCTTTTTTTATATAAAGTTTAACTTTATATTGAGATTCTATTTCAGAAGCTCTATTAACAATCATAGCCGAATATCTAGTATGTAGACCTAAAGGGGTTTTTATAATTAATTCTCTTGAATACATTAAATGAAATCACCGTCCAAAGTTTAATTTTTTTGCGAATTATGCATGAAAAACGAATAAGTTGATATTTTTTATCAAGTATTAATAATATATTATCAGAAAAAAAGTTATAATTAAAGAGGTTAAGAAGTTTAAAGTTAATAAAACAAATAAAAGTTGATAAAAAATATCAATTTAAAAATATGTTTGATATTTTTTATCATATTTAGTATAATTAAATCAAATAACAACTAATCATTTTTTTATGGTAATTTAAAATAAAAGTTTTTAAAAATAAATGAATAGGCATTTTTACTAGCTTTTATGAGTATAATATATATAAAGTTAAAAATTTTTTTTGAAAAGTTTAAAGTTTGGCACAATAATTGCTAATATATATTATCAGTGAATTTGAAAAGTGAATTAGTTGAATTGTGATTGATATTTAATGTTGTATTTAATTGAGAGTACAAACTTAAAGGAGGACTACATAATGAAAAAAGGTATTGCTGCTTCAAAAGGATATGCAATAGGAACTGTATTTATACAAGAACATGAGGAAATCGTAATAACAGATGCTAAAGTTTCTGATATATCTCTTGAAAAAGAAAAATTAGCTAAAGCTTTAGAACAATCAAAAGAGCAGTTACAAGCTATAAAAGAAAAAACTGCTAAAGAAATTGGTGAACATGAAGCTCAAGTCTTTGAAGCCCATTTAATGTTATTAGATGACGTAGAGTTTACTGGTCAAATGGATATGACAATTGAAAATGATCAATTAAATGCTATGAAAGCTGTACAAAATGTTACAGATACTTTCGTTATGATATTTGACTCTATGGATGACCCTTATATGAGAGAAAGGGCAGCAGATATAAAAGATGTTTCTAAGAGAATAATCGCTAACCTAGCTGGTAAGGGCGCAAATGGAATGGACAATGTAGGAGCTAATACTGTTGTTGTAGCTCATGACTTAACACCTTCTGATACTGCTCAATTAGATAGAAGTAAAGTTATTGGTTTCTTAACTAATATTGGAGGAAGAACTTCTCACTCAGCTATTATGGCTAGAACATTAGAAATACCAGCTGTTGTTGGATTAGGAGATATTACAACATCAGTTAAAAATGGAGATTCTATAATAGTTGATGGTATTGAAGGTTTAGCTATAATCAACCCAGATGAAGCTACTATAAAAGAATATCAAGCTAGATTAGAGAAATTTAAAGCAGAGCAAGAAGAATTAAAGAAATTAATAGAGGTTAAAACAACTACTAAATCAGGTAGAAGAATAGAAGTTTGCGGAAATATTGGTAAAGCTCAAGACGTAGATCAAGTTTTAGCAAATGGTGGAGATGGAGTTGGACTATTTAGAACTGAGTTCTTATATATGGATAGAGAAGAAGCTCCAAGTGAAGAAGAACAATTTGAAGCTTACAAATATGTTTTAGAAAAAACAGAAGGTAAGCAGGTTGTTATTAGAACACTAGATATCGGTGGAGATAAAACTCTTCCATATTTACCACTACCAGAAGAAATGAACCCATTCTTAGGATACAGAGCTATAAGATTATGCTTAGATAGAAGAGATATATTCAAAGTTCAAATAAGAGCTTTATTAAGAGCTTCTGTTTATGGAAATCTTGCAGTAATGTTCCCAATGATTTCAGGATTAGAAGAATTCCAAACTGCTAAAGAGTTTGTTGAAGAGTGTAAAGCAGAATTAAGAGAAGAGGGTATTGCTTACTCAGATTCAATTCAATGGGGTATAATGGTTGAAATCCCAGCAGCAGCAGTTTACGCTGATGAATTAGCTAAATATGTTGATTTCTTCTCAATCGGAACTAATGATTTAATCCAATACACATTAGCTGCTGATAGAATGAGTGAAAAGGTATCATACCTTTACAACCCAATGCATCCAGCTGTATTAAGATTAATAAAAATGACAATAGATGGTGCTCACAAACATGGTAAGTGGGTAGGCATGTGTGGAGAGATGGCAGGAGATGAGAGAGCTATACCTACATTAGTTGAGTATGGTTTAGATGAATTCTCAATGAGTGCTACATCAATCTTAACTGCTAAAAAAATAATAATGGAACAAGAATAATAGTAAATAATTAAAATTAATATACAACACTCAAAACCCTAAGATAAGCACGAAGAAATTCGTGCTTTTTTTTTTATAATTTAAATTATTATTTAATTTTAGGAGAAAATAAAAATAAGTTTATTTATAAGGAGGTGTTTTAAGTGTTAAAAGTTATTAAAAATGTTGAAGTTTATGATCCAGAATATTTAGGAAAAAAGAATATTGTTATATTAAGTGATAAGATTGAGGGATTATACGATGAGATTAATATTCCGGAGGATTTTATAAATATTCAAGTAATTGATGGAGAAGGAATGATTGCAGTTCCTGGGTTCATAGATTGCCATGTCCACATAATTGGAGGTGGAGGAGAAGGAGGTTTTAGAACAAGAACTCCTGAACTTCAACTAAGTAGTATAATAAAAGGTGGAATAACTACATTGGTAGGATGTATTGGAACAGATGGTGTTTGTAGAAATATGAAAGGATTAGTTGCGAAGGCTCATGCTTTATGCGAAGAAGGAGTAACTTGTTATTGTTATACTGGTTCTTATGATGTCCCTGTGAATACTATAACTAGAAGTGTAAAAAGTGATTTGATTTTAATTGATAAGGTTATTGGTGTTGGAGAGATTGCACTGTCAGACCATAGAAGTTCTCAACCTACTTATGAGCAATTTGTTAATATAGTTGCTCAGGCAAGAGTTGGTGGATTATTATCAGGAAAAGCAGGTATAGTTAACGTTCATTTAGGTAGTGGAAAAAGGATGATTGAATATATAACTAAATTAATAAATGAAACAGAAATTCCTCCAAATCAAATTATTCCTACACATATGGGAAGAAGTAAGGAATTATTTGAAGCTGGAATACTTCATGCTAAATCTGGTGGACAGATAGATTTAACAACATCGTCTGATCCTCAACATTTAGAAGAAGGAGAGTTAACAGCTGGGCTTGGACTTAAAAAATTATTAGATGAAGGTGTTCCTATAGAAAGAATAACATTTTCTTCAGATGGTAATGGAAGTATGCCTTTATTTGATGAAAATGGAGAGCTTAAAGGTCTTGGGATATGTTCTGTTGAAACTTTATTTAGAGAGGTAAAAGAGGCGATTAAACTAGGAGTACCTTTAGAAAAGGCCATAAGAGTTATAACTAGTAATGTGGCTAATGTATTAAAATTAGAACATAAAGGATTTATATCTACAGGGAAAGATGCAGATATAGTTTTACTAGATAAGAAAAATTTAGATATAAATTCTGTTATTTCTAGAGGGAATATTTTGATGAATAATAAAGAATTGTTAGTAAAAGGTACTTTTGAATAATAAAATTATAAAAATTAAATAATAATAATTATTTGTAACATTGACTTAATATTTTAAATATAATATAATTGTAAATAATAAAGTACCCCCAAGGGGTATAATCAGGAGGCGTGTAAAAATGGTAAAACATATAAATGATCAAGATTTCAATACAGAGGTAATAGAAGCAAGTGAAGTAGTTGTTGTAGATTTTTGGGCAACTTGGTGTGGACCTTGTAAAATGATAGCTCCAATTATTGAAGAATTAGCTTCAGAGATGGAAAATGTTAAATTTGTTAAGGTTGATGTTGATAAAAACCCTAGTTCAGCAGGAAAATATCAAATACAAAGTATTCCAACTTTATTAATATTCAAAGAAGGAAAAGTTGTTGATACTTTAGTTGGTTTCAGACCAAAAGCTGCATTAGTTGAAACTATTAAAAAATATCTTTAATAAATAGTTTCATAAGGAGATGAATAAATTTGAGCGAAAGATATGATATAGCCATAATAGGAAGTGGCCCAGCTGGACTTTCAGCTGCATTAAATGCAAAGATAAGAAATAAAAAATTTATTCTTTTTGGAAATAGTGATTTAAGTTCTAAGCTTATGAAAGCACCAAAGATTAACAATTATCTTGGATTCGTTGGTAAGAACGGAGAAGACCTAAAAAATCAATTTATGGGTCATTTAAGAGAAATGGATATAAATATAACTGAAGAGAGAATAAATAATATTTATGCTATGGGAGAGTACTTCGCTCTTATGGTGAATGAAAAAATGTATGAAGCAACTACAATTATTTTAGCAACAGGTATAGAATATGCAAAACCTATGAAAGGGGAAGAGGAATTCCTTGGAAAAGGTGTTGGGTACTGTGCTACTTGTGATGCTCCTTTATACAAAGAGAAGGTTGTAACTATAATAGGATATAATAAGGAAGCCGAAGAAGAAGCTAATTTTGTAAGCGAGTTAGCATCTAAAGTGTACTATATTCCTAGATATAAAGGAGAATTTGAATTAAATTCATCAATTGAAGTTGTAGAAGATATTCCAGTAGAAATACAGGGAGATAACAAGGTTAATAGGTTAATAACTAAAAATGGTGAAATTGAAACTGATGGTATATTCTTATTAAGAGATAGTATATCACCAGGACAATTAGTACCAGGATTAAAAATAACTGATGACCACATAGAAGTAGATAGAACAATGAAAACTAATATAGAAGGATGCTTTGCTGCAGGAGATTGTACAGGTAAGCCTTATCAATATATAAAAGCTGCAGGAGAAGGAAACGTTGCTGCATTAAGTGCGGTTTCATATTTAGACAAAAAATAAATATTTGAAATTATTTAAAAATTTAATTATCTAAATTGCAATATCAAATTGAATTATTCCTTAATTATGATTTAAAAATTAATTATTATAATGAATATATTTCATATAAGTGTATTTCAAATAACTCTTCCGGAGTCTTGTAATCAAGAAACTTTCTAGGAAGAGTATTCATCCAATTTTCTATGAAAGATATAGTTTCAAGTGAGTAGTCTGAAATTCGTTTTCCCTTTGGGATAAAACGTCTAATTAAGCCATTATGACGCTCATTTGTGCCTTTTTCAAATGAAGAA
>NZ_JARIDH010000065.1 GCF_029267215.1 Clostridium sp.
ACCTGTTCCTTTTTGTCTCCAAGGCTTGATTCCGCCTCCTCTTACCTCAGATCTTGTTTTAGCTGATTGAGTACCTTGTCTCTTGTTAGCTAATTGAGCTACTACTACTTGGTGTAAAGCATATTTATTAACTTCAACTCCAAATACTTGCTCGTTTAATTGGATATCTCCAATTTGTTGTCCTTCTTTATTAAATAAACCTACTTTAGGCATTACGCTTCCTCCTTTCTACAGAAATTAAGCCTTAACGCTGTTTCTTATAACTACTGTGCCTTTATTTGGACCTGGGATTCCACCCTTAATTAAGATGATGTTCTTTTCAGGCATTATCTTAACCACTTCTAAGTTAAGAACTGTTGTGTTCTTAGCTCCCATATGTCCAGGCATTCTCTTGTTCTTGAAAGTTCTTGATGGGTCTGAAGCAGCTCCCATTGAACCTGGTGCTCTGTGGAATTTAGAACCGTGTGACATTGGTCCTCTACTAGCATTCCATCTTTTAATTGTACCTTGGAATCCCTTACCTTTAGAAACTCCTGATACATCTACTTTATCTCCAATTTCAAATGCGTCAACTTTTATTTCGTCTCCAACATTGTAATTAGCAACATCCTCTAATCTAAACTCTTTTAAAGTTCTTCTTAAAGAAACACCAGCCTTAGCAAAATGTCCTTTTCTTGGTTTGTTAACTAATTTTTCTCTTAATTCACCGAATCCAACTTGTATTGCGTCATATCCATCAGTTTCAACTGTTTTCTTTTGAACAACAACACATGGACCAGCTTCAACTACAGTTACAGGGATTACTCTACCATTCTCATCGAATATTTGAGTCATTCCAACTTTTTTACCTATGATAGCTTTTTTCATGTGGTTACACCTCCTAAACATATTAGCGGATTGCTTCTGCAATCATAACAGTTCAATCTCTTAATTCAATCTTAAATAAACTTATTAAAGTTTTATTTCGATATCAACACCTGCTGGTAAGTTTAATCTCATTAATGCATCAACAGTTTTTGGTGATGGATTAACGATGTCTATTAATCTCTTGTGAGTTCTTACTTCGAACTGCTCTCTTGAGTCTTTGTACTTATGTACAGCTCTTAAGATTGTTATAACATCTTTCTCAGTTGGTAGTGGAACTGGTCCAACAACTTTAGCTCCAGTTGATTTAGCAGTTTCAACTATCTTCTCAGCTGATTGATCTAATATTGTGTGATCAAATGCTTTTAATCTTATTCTTATTTTTTGTTTTGACATTTGGTTTCCCTCCTTTTCATGTACGCTTTACTTCTAACGCACAACAGTAAGCATTGTGTAAACTGTCCCTGGTGTTTCACACTTTAGACATGCACACGTAACCCCTGTCGTCGGATTCTAGATCCTAACATGCTCATCAAGAATTACCCGGAAGTCCGGCAACCTCTTGATTCATCGCTGTTCGCTTTACAACTTCTTCATTATACTATGTATATTATGTTTTTTCAAGTATTTTTTTAGAAGTTTTAACATATACATTTATGTACTATCTTTACCCCAAAACCGTTCAAAAAAATAAAGCACTAATATTAATAATATACTATTTTTTAAACTTTTCAACAAGAATTTTATTCCTAAAAAAATTTTATATTATTATTCTTACCAAAAATATTTTTCCTAAATTATATTATATTTATTTTTTCGCTTAATTGTAAAATGAAATTGAACTAAATAAAAAATCCATGGTGGATTAACCTGTGTTATGATTTAATCGCGAAAAAAAATACAACACACGGAGGATAATTACCATGGACTATCAAAATCATAAC
>NZ_JARIDH010000075.1 GCF_029267215.1 Clostridium sp.
AAGAGCTGGTGCAGTTGATTTTGATGCTACTGTTTTTCTGCCTTTTCTTACTAATTGGCTTATAGTTGGCATACTTTCACCTCCTGATAAATTATTTAACTATCTATATAAATTTTAGATGTTAACATCTTAATCTAAGATTAATGCTAATGCTGATTTTACATCTATGCAACACATTTCACCTAAGATTTTCATGTTTTCAACATGTATTACTTTGATTCCACATTTTTAGCTAAATTGATTAAGTGAATAACTATTTTATCGTTAGTATTTTTACAACATATAAAATTATACCTTCACTATTCTTCATAGCTTTTGTGGACTTTTTTATGCAATAACTTTATTTCCTAAAAGTCTGTCTGCAATAAGATACCTTCCATGTAGACAAGTTAATCTCTTAGTATTTTGCTAATCACACAAACTGTATTGTATCATCTAAGAATACTACTGTCAACAAAATTCATTTTATTCTTCAATGTCATTTATTGTTTCAGTTTCTATATTATTGTTTTCAGTGTTTAATTTCATTGATCTGTACTTCATCATACCTGTACCTGCTGGAATTAACTTACCAATTATAACATTCTCTTTTAATCCAACAAGAGGATCTATCTTACCTTTTATTGCTGCATCAGTAAGAACTCTTGTTGTTTCTTGGAATGATGCTGCTGATAAGAAGCTGTCTGTAGCAAGAGCTGCTTTAGTGATACCTAAAAGAACAACATCCCCTTCAGCTTTCACTCCTCCAAAACTTTCAACTCTTTCATTTTCATCTCTAAAATCAAACATATCTATCATTACACCAGGTAATAAATTAGTATCACCTTGCTCAGTTATTTTTATCTTTCTAGTCATTTGTCTTACAACAACTTCTAAGTGTTTATCGTTTATATCAACACCTTGAAGTCTGTAAACTTTTTGTACTTCTGAAAGTAAGTATTCTCTTGCTCCATCAACACCTTTGATACTCATTATATCATGTGGGTTAACTGAACCTTCCGTTATCTCATCTCCAGCACTTATAGCTACACCATCTTTAGCTTTTAATCTTGAACCAAATGGTATATCATAACTATATTCTTCCCCTGAATCAGTAACAACATAAACGGTTCTTTTCTTTTTAGTTTCTTCTATTCTAACAGTACCAGCAACTTCACTTACTATTGCTAATCCTTTTGGTTTTCTTGCCTCGAATAACTCTTCAACCCTTGGAAGACCTTGAGTTATATCAGCTCCAGCAACTCCACCTGTATGGAATGTTCTCATCGTAAGTTGTGTTCCTGGTTCTCCAATTGATTGAGCAGCTACAATACCAACAGCTTCACCAATATTTATTTTGTGTGATGTAGCCATATTCATACCATAACACTTAGTACATACTCCAACCTTAGAATCACAAGTGAATACAGACCTTATTTTTACTTTTTGAATTCCAGCATCAGCTATTTTTTCAGCTAAAATTGGATCCATATAAGTATCTTTTGCAGCTAAAAGCTCTCCAGTTTCAGGATGTAAAACATCTTCTGCTGTATATCTTCCTGTTAATCTTTCAGCTAATTGTTCAACTACCTCTGAACCTTCTTTTATTTCTTCAACGTAAATACCATTTTGAGTTCCACAATCGTGTTCTCTTACTATAACATCTTGGCTTACATCAACAAGTCTTCTTGTCAAGTAACCTGAATCAGCAGTTTTAAGTGCTGTATCGGCATTACCTTTTCTGGCTCCATGAGTAGATAGGAAGTATTCTAATACATCAAGACCTTCTCTGAATGATGCTCTGATTGGTAGCTCGATGATTTTACCTGACGGACTAGCCATAAGTCCTCTCATACCAGCTAGCTGTTTAATCTGTGACTTAGATCCTCTGGCTCCTGAATCTGCCATCATGAATATTGGGTTGAATTTATCCAAGCTATTCATTAATGTATCCGCAACTTCTTCAGTAGTCTCAGTCCATTTTTCTATAACTCTTTCATATCTTTCATCTTCAGATATAAGACCTCTTCTATACATTTTCTCAATCTTATCTACAGTTTCATCAGCTTCTTTTAGTAACTCATATTTCTTTTGAGGAACTATCATATCTGATGCAGCAACTGTAACAGCTCCAATTGATGAATAATGATATCCAGTAGCTTTTATGTTATCAAGCATTATTGAAGTCTTAGTAGGACCATGCTTTAAGTAACACTTATCTATTATTTTTCCTAATGACTTTTTAGTTATTAAGAACTTTATTTCTAAATCAAACATCTCTTCTGGATTTTCTCTATCAACAAATCCTAAATCTTGAGGAATACATTCATTAAATATTATAAATCCTGGAGTTGTTTTTATTATTCCTGACTTAAATTCTCCGTTAATTTCTTTAGTAACTCTAACGTTGACCTTAGCATGAACATCTATAGCTTTTACTTGGTAAGCCATTATTACCTCATCAAATGAAGAGAAATATTTTCCTTCACCTTTAGCCCCATCTTTATCCATTGTTAAATAATATGAACCAAGAACCATATCCTGAGTAGGTACACAAACTGGTCTACCATCAGAAGGTTTCATGATATTACCTGCTGCAAGCATTAAAAATCTAGCTTCTGCTTGAGCTTCAACTGATAAAGGTACGTGAACAGCCATCTGATCTCCATCGAAGTCAGCGTTATATGCTGTACAAACAAGTGGATGAAGTTTTATAGCTCTACCTTCAACTAATACAGGTTGGAATGCCTGAATACCTAGTCTATGTAGAGTCGGCGCTCTGTTTAATAATACTGGATGATCAGCAATTACTTCTTCAAGCACATCCCATACTTGAGGCATTACTCTTTCAACCATTCTCTTAGCACTCTTAATGTTATGAGCTACTCCGTCTTCAACTAGTTTTTTCATAACGAAAGGCTTAAATAGCTCTAAAGCCATTTCTTTTGGAAGACCACATTGGTACATTTTTAATTCTGGTCCAACAACGATAACAGATCTTCCTGAATAGTCAACCCTCTTACCAAGTAAGTTTTGTCTAAATCTTCCTTGCTTACCTTTAAGCATATCTGATAATGATTTAAGAGGTCTGTTTCCAGGACCAGTTACCGGTCTTCCTCTTCTACCATTATCTATAAGAGCATCTACAGCTTCTTGAAGCATTCTTTTTTCATTTCTTACGATTATATCTGGAGCTCCAAGATCTAATAACTTCTTAAGTCTGTTATTTCTATTTATAACTCTTCTGTATAAATCATTTAAATCTGAAGTAGCAAATCTACCTCCATCTAATTGAACCATTGGTCTTAAATCAGGTGGTATAACTGGTATCACATCTACCACCATCCACTCTGGCTTATTTCCAGATGATTTGAATGATTCTACAACTTCTAATCTTCTTATTATCCTAACTTTCTTTTGACCTGTACTTTGTTTTAATTCTTCTTTAAGTTCAGCCGCAGTTCTTTCTAAATCTATTTCAGCTAATAGAATTTTAACAGCTTCGGCACCCATTCCAGCTACGAAGCTTTCTTCACCATATTTGTCACACGCTTCTCTATATTCTTTTTCATTAAGAAGTTGTTTCTTTAATAATGAAGTTTCTTTTGGATCTATAACTATATATGATGCAAAATATAAAACTTTCTCTAAAGCTCTTGGTGACATATCAAGAATTAATCCCATTCTTGAAGGTATTCCTTTGAAATACCATATGTGAGATACTGGAGCAGCTAACTCAATATGAGCCATTCTTTCTCTTCTAACCTTAGATTTAGTTACTTCAACACCACATCTGTCACATACAATACCTTTATATCTTACTCTTTTGTATTTTCCACAGTGACATTCCCAATCTTTTATAGGTCCGAATATTCTTTCACAGAATAAACCGTCTCTCTCAGGTTTTAAAGTTCTATAGTTAATAGTTTCAGGTTTCTTTACTTCTCCTCTAGACCACTCTCTAATTTGTTCTGGAGATGCTAACCCGATTTGTAAAGCATCAAAATTATTTAATTCGAACAAGGGTGTGTCCTCCC
>NZ_JARIDH010000079.1 GCF_029267215.1 Clostridium sp.
ATAGAAAGTTTTTATAATAGTAAAAGACTGCATTCAGCTCTTGCTTATAATACTCCTAATGAGATAGAGTTTAAAGCTTTGAATGCAGCTTAAATAAGTTCGAATTTTCGTGTCTAAGATATTGACATAAATCCAATGCCCTTATAGGGATAGAGCAAACCACCCATTTTACGGGTGGTTATGATTTATTAATTAAATACCCTATATATTATATTTAGTTTTAAAAAGTTTATATATATGAGTAAAAAATAAAATATTATGTGCAAAATAATATTATGGTTACTAGTTTAAAAATAAATTTACAATAAGATACATATAGATAATAGGGCTTAGAGAATATCAAGTAGACTTTCAAATATAATATACTTAAAAATAAATGTAAAAGTCAAATAATATTAAGAAGATTGTATATGTAAAAAAGAACATAAATAATAGAAGTTAATGTATGTAAAAATTATATATATGCTTTTAAGTATTAAACAAAAGATTGTTATTTTTAAATTTATGGGATATTTGAAAGAAAAAAAGTTTTTTGATTATGTTTGATAAGTCATAAAATTTAAAATACAAGTGTAGAAATAGATAAGTTTGGTGTAAAGGTTAACTAGTTGACAAAGAAAAACAAATAAGAAGGTTATTTCAATGATGGTTTTGGGAAGAAAGATAGTTAAAAGTTTAGAGTATTATAAGCAATAGTAATAGGATTTTATAGTGATAAATAAAGTTTATTCTGATATCAATAATTTGAAAATGAAAAATTAAATTCAAAATAAATATAAAAAGAAATTTAAAATGCATAATTATAATAAAACATAAAATTTTAATAATAAATAGATAATTTGACAGCTTTTCATTAATTAATTTGACAATAAAATATTAGATTTTATATATTTGAATAAAAATACTAATAAAATGGAGTAAATAAGAGAATTTAAGAGAAAAAAACAGTATTAACAATTTGTTAACAGTTTAAAAGAAGAAAATAGATGTAGAAAAGTTTTGAATAAATTGTTAACAAGGGTTATTATAAGTACATAATTAGTAGTTATTATTCAAGACAAAAATTTATATATAATTAAATTTTTGTCTTAAGTAATAGTTGTGATTGTTAGTTTTTCTTAAAATGGAAAAGCTAAAGAGTGAGATCTTTAAAAAAACAATAAACAATTAAGGAGGCGGTCTTTATGTCAAGCAATTCAGGAGTAGATACTAAAAAACTTACTTTATTCGGATTTTTTGCAATGACAGCATCAATGGTTATGACTGTATATGAATATCCTACATTTGCATCATCAGGTTTTCATTTAGTATTTTTCCTAATTATTGGTGGTTTATTATGGTTCTTACCTGTTGCATTATGTGCTGCTGAAATGGCAACTGTTGATGGATGGGAAGAAGGAGGTATATTTGCTTGGGTAGGAAATACTTTAGGTGAAAGATGGGGATTCGCAGCAATCTTCTTCCAATGGTTTCAAATAACAGTTGGATTTGTTACTATGATTTATTTCATATTAGGAGCTTTATCTTATGTATTGAATTGGCCAGCATTAAATAGTAATCCGGTGATTAAATTTTTTGGTGTTTTAATTATATTTTGGTTCTTAACTTTCTCACAATTTGGAGGAACAAGAAATACAGCAAAAATAGCTAAGGCTGGTTTTGTATTTGGTGTTGTAGTACCAGCAATTATATTATTTATACTAGGTATTATGTATGTTTTAAGAGGAAATCCAATACATGTTGATGTTAGCTTAAAAGCTCTTACACCTGACTTTTCTAAAGTTAATACATTAGTTATTTTTGTATCATTTATATTAGCTTATATGGGAGTCGAGGCTTCAGCTTCACATGTAAACAAGTTAGAAAATCCAAAAAGAGATTATCCACTAGCAATGTTTATATTAGTTATAGTAGCAATTATTCTTAACACAGTTGGTGGTTTAACTGTTGCTGCTGTTATACCAGCTAATAAATTAAACTTAAGTGCAGGGGTTGTTCAAACATTCCATCAATTAATAGCTTTAAACTTAGGTTTAGGATATGATTGGATTACAAGAATTATAGCATTATTATTAGCAGCAGGTGTTATGGCTGAGGTTAGTGCATGGGTTGTAGGACCTTCAGAAGGTATGTATGTTGCAGCTAAAAGAGGTATACTACCTAAAAAATTAACTGAAACAAATAAAAATGATGTACCAGTTCCACTAGTATTAGTTCAAGGAGTAGTAGTTACAATTTGGGCTGCAGTATTAACATTTGGTGGTGGTGGAAATAACGTTTCATTTTTAACTGCTATATCATTAACTGTTGTTATATACTTAGTTGGATACTTATTATTCTTCTTAGGATATTTTACATTATTATTCAAACATAAAGATTTAAAACGTGCTTATAATGTGCCTGGTGGACAATCAGTTAAATTTATAGTTGCATTATTAGGTATGTTAACTTCAATAGGAGCTTTAGTAATATCATTCTTCCCACCTTCACAATTAACTGGTGATAGTGTAACAGAATATATAACTATATTATCTGTAAGTTTTGTAGTGACAATATTAATTCCATTTATTATTTATTCATTACGTAATAAATGGAATGGTAGTAACGCTGCTAAATAATTAGAAGTAAATAAGGTTTTAAATTGAAGTAGCCTAATAAAAAGGCTACTTCAAATAATTTATATGAAAAAGAATATAAAAAATTAAATATATTTATGTCTTTGAGGAGGACTTTATCATGACACAGGAGAATTCACAAAACAGAGAAATTTTAGACAATAATTTTAATACACCTATATTTGGAACAATAGCAAGTAATCAAACTATGCCAAAGAGAAAAATACCTCAAGGTTCAATGGCACCGGAAGTAGCTTATAGATTAATAAAAGATGATTTACTAGATGAGGGTAATGCACGTCAAAACTTAGCAACATTTTGTCAAACATATATGGATGATGAGGCAGTTAAGTTAATGTCAGAAACTTTAGAGAAAAATGCTATAG
>NZ_JARIDH010000081.1 GCF_029267215.1 Clostridium sp.
AGAGGGAGGAGGTGTAAATGATGAGAAAATATGAAACTATATTCGTAGCTCACCCATCATTAGACGAGGAAGCTGTTAAAGCTTTAATCGAAAAATTCAAGGGTGTTATAGAAAACGGAAATGGTACTGTTGACAACGTTGATTTCTGGGGTAAGAGAAAATTAGCTTACGAAATCGCTAAAGTTAACGAAGGTTTCTATACTTTAATAAACTTCACTGCTAACACAGAATTACCAAAAGAGTTAGACAGAGTATTCGGAATAACTGACGGAATAATCAGACACATCATCGTTAAAGAAGAGCAATAAGAGGTGATCGTAAATGAATAAAGTAGTTTTAATTGGTAGACTAACAAAAGATCCAGAGCTTAGATTTGCGGCAGGAAGTGGAACAGCAGTTGCTAGATTCACATTAGCTGTAAACAGACAATTCAAAAAAGATGAGACTGATTTTATCAGTTGTATCGCTTTTGGAAAGACTGGTGAAACTATCGCTCAGTATATAACTAAAGGTAGACAATTAGCTATCTCAGGAAATATTAGAACTGGTAGTTATGAAGCTCAAGATGGAACTAGAAGATATACTACTGATGTAGTTGTTGAAAGTTTCGACTTTATCGATTCAGGAAATGGTGGAGCAAGAGGAAACTCAGGTTTTAACCAAGGAAATGATTTCGGTGGTTCTTTCGGAATGCCAGATAATTCATTTAGTGATTCATCATTCAATGGTAATGATGATATGACACCAATTGATGATGGAGATATTCCATTCTAATTCATAATTTAGGTAAGGAGGGAAATAGTGATGAGTAACGTAAAAAGAGGCGGAAAATTCAGAAGAGCAAGAAAAAAAGTTTGCATATTCTGTGTTGATAAAGCTGAATCAATAGATTACAAAGATGTAGCTAAATTAAAGAAGTACATCACAGAAAGAGGTAAAATATTACCAAGAAGAATTTCTGGAACTTGCGCTAAGCATCAAAGACAATTAACAGATGCTATCAAGAGATCAAGAAATATCGCATTATTACCATTCACAACTGAGTAATGGTTGCAAAACCCCTGATATTTTCAGGGGTTTTTTTTATATAGTCATTATTATATAAATTCATTTTATTGCATATGGGTATGAAAATAAATAAAATAAAAGTATATAATTAAAGGGTATAATTGGGAGGGGAGACTATGAGGAAAGATAATTTTAATATCATGGGGGATATAAAGATTATTGAAGAAATAAAAGCTCAAGTTATCTGTATATTAGGCGAGTTATTTACGCTTTTAACAAGAGGAAGTAATGTTGCAAAAGATGCTATAGTAAATTGTATAGCATCCCTAATGATTTTACTATACATTTTAGCTGATAAATTAGGACATTCTGCTGTAGAAGTAGATGAGACTATAAAAAAAAGTTTAAAAATTGGTATAGTTGAAGAAGATAAACTAGAGAAACAAGGAGGTAATTTAACTAAGTTATTTAACCATTTAAAAGAAAGAAGATAGATTTTGGAGGAATATATGGAACATAAATTAAAAAGTAAGTCTATAGTTGAAGCTGGTATTATGGCTGCTGTTATTTTTATTTTAATGATGCTTACTACCTTACCTGGAATAGGACTATTAATTTCTTTTGCCGTTCCAATCCCAGTAGCTATTCTATACTTAAAATATAATCTTAAGACATCTATATGTTCTGTTATTGTTGGTGGAATCATAGTAGGACTTTTTATGGGGCTTATTTATGGAGTTCAGGTAATAATAACTAATGGTATTATAGGTACTGTTTTAGGAATATGTGTTAAGAAAGGTTTTACGGGAATAAGGTCATTAGTTTATTTGTTTTTAGCTAACATAATTGGTACAATTGTTGAATTAAGTTTATTATTTTCTGTGTTCACAGGAATCACTTTTAATGATTCAATAAATCAAATAGTAGAAGTTTTTCATGAATCAGCTAATATTACAGAGAAGTTGGTTGGAAATATGCCTAATGCTAATACTCAGATGTTAGAACTTATGAAAAGTATTGATGCTGAAGCTATTATGACTATGGTACCATTAGCAGTTACAATGTTTATAGTTATTAGAGCTTTACTAAACTTTTTTGTTGGAAAAGCAATATTAAAAAAGATGGGATTTAAACTAAATAGTTTACCTCCATTTTCAAATTGGTTTTTTAACCCAATAATAGTAACAGCGGTTGTATTAGTAAATATGGGAGTAATTTTTTTAACAGTAAAAGGATTTATATCTAATAAAGGTTTTGTTTATACAACTCAGAATATCTTAATATTAATGCTACTTATACAAGGGGCATCTGTATTATCAAATACATTAAAAAATAACTTTAAAATGAATGGAGTAATAGTTGGATTTATCATTGCATTTTTAGTTACATCATCTATGGCATTGGGAATTGCATTATTAGGATTGATTGATGTTATTTTTGATATTAGAGGAGTTGATCCAGATAGCTTTGGAACGTATTTGAAAGGAAAAATAAAATCAAAGTTAGGATAACTAATGAATATATAAGGAGCTGTTAAAATGAAGTCAATATTAGGATGTTGTAATAAAATTTTAGCTTGCTTTTTAGTTATAATTTTATTATGCTTAGTTCTTTGGAACTTAAATTTAAGAATTTTAGCTCTAATAGTACCTTTTTTATATATAATTTATTTAATATATAAAATATTTAATTTCTTAAAAGACGAGAAAAAAGAAGAAAATAAAATAGATAAATTATATAAAGAGATTGATGAAAGAATTAAAAACAATGTATTTAATTTAATTTTCCCAATAACAATATTAAATTCGACTGGAGAAATTATTTGGTATAATAATAAATTTGCTAAACTTACAAATACTGAAGAACCTTTAGAAAATAATTTAGTTTCAGTCATAAAAGGTATAGCTCTAGATAAAGTAATTAGAACTGGAAAAGAAAATTCTCAAAATATTAAAATAAAAGGATGTATTTATGAAGTTTATAGTGAAACCATAAACTTAGATGATAATGAAGAAAAATATTTCTTAGTTTATTTTAATGATGTAACATATTTAAAGAAGGCTACTAAAGAAAGTACAATGCTTTTAGAAGTTGATAACTTTAGTGAAGTTTTAAAAACAATCAAAGATGATACAAAACCATTACTTATAGCAGAAATTGAAAGAACCATAAAAAATTATGGTAATTCTTTAAATGCCATGATAAAAAAATATGACAATAGTAAATATATTTTATCTGTAGACGATGCAATTATAAGTAAGGAAATTTCTAAAAAGTTTGATATACTAGATACTATAAGAGAAATTAATTTAGGAAATGAAATTGAAGTTACTTTAAGTATTGGTGTTGGAAGAGGTGGGGAAACACCTTCTGAAAATCAAGGATATGCAACTAAGGCTAAAGAACTAGCTTTAGGAAGAGGTGGAGACCAAGCTGTTGTTAAATCAGGAAAAAATATTGAATTCTTTGGTGGAAATGCTAAGGAACTTGAGAAAAGAACAAGAGTTAAGGCAAGGGTTGTAGCTCATGTTTTAAAAGAATTAATTTATGAAAGTAGCACAGTTTATATAATGGGACATAGAAATCCAGATATGGATTGCTTTGGAGCTTCATTTGGTCTTGCATCAGTAGTGAAGAAGTTAGGAAAAAATGTTAATATAGTATTAGAAAAAGATACTAATGCTATAGAATTTTTCTTGGATAGAGTTAAGGAAAAAGAAGAATATAGTAACTTATTCATATCTACTGAAGATGCAAAGAAAAATATAGATGATAATACTTTATTAATAGTATTAGATGTTAATAGTGCAAACTATATTTTAGATAGAGAGCTTACTGAAATGATTGAGAGATTAGTTGTAATTGATCATCATAGAAGAAGTCCTGAGGAAATAAAAGGAGCATTATTAAACTATATAGAAGTATATGCATCATCAACATCAGAGCTTGTAACTGAAATGGTTCAATACATGCTAGATAAACCTAAACTTAATAGAATTGAAGCTGAGGGACTTTTAGCTGGTATTTATATAGATACTAAAAACTTCTCATTTAAAACAGGAGTAAGAACCTTTGAAGCTGCTTCATTCCTAAGAAGATTAGGCGCAGATACAGTAGAGATTAAAAAGATATTTAGTAATAACTTAGAAAATTATATAGCAAAAGCAGAGGTAATAAAATCTGCAAAGGTAGAAAATAATATTGCAATAGCTGTTTGTCCAGACACAATTACAGATAATATAGTGGCTGCACAGGCTGCAGATGAATTACTTAGTATCACAGGAATTCAAGCTTCATTTGTATTAATAAAGATTGGAAATGATATTGTAATAAGTGCAAGGTCATTAGGTGATATTAATGTACAGCTAGTATTAGAAGAATTAGGTGGTGGTGGTCATATGACTATGGCTGGTGCTAAACTTAAGAATTCAACTGTGGAAGAGGCTATAGAAAAAATAAAAGAAGCTATTGTTAAAAATTCAAGGGAAGGTGAATAAAATGAAAGTAATATTACTTCAAGACGTTAAAAAATTAGGTAAAAAAGGCGATGTTATAAATGCATCAGATGGATACGCAAGAAACTTTTTATTTCCAAAGAAATTAGCTCAGGAAGCTACAGATAACAATCTTCATATTTTAAATAATAAAAAAGAAAATGAGAGAAGACAAAAATTAGCTGAGTTAGAAGCTGCTCAAGCTTTAGCTGCAAGTTTAAAAGATAAAGTTATAAAAATAGATGGTAAAGCTGGAGAGAATGGAAAGTTATTTGGAGCTATAACAAGCAAAGATGTAGCTGGACTTATCAAAAAACAATTCAATGTAGAAGTTGATAAAAAGAAAATAGTTATGGAAACAATAAAAATTGCAGGAACTTACAACATAGAAGTTAAACTATATCCAGAAGTTTCAACAAAAATGAAGGTTATGGTTGTTCCTGTTCAATAAGAGGAGGATTCTATTTTGAAATCAATTAGAGAATTAGAGGTTCTACAAGATGTTATGAATAGTGAGCTTGGAGTAGAATCTCAAGTTGAAGCACTAAAAGGAATAATAAACAATATATTAGACGAAGGTGCATTCAGAGCTAGAGTAATAAGATTTAAAATTCAAGAATATATAAATTCAGAAAATCCATATGAAAGACTTTATGGATTAAGTAAAATAGTTTCAGAAGGAAAGGGATTAAGTGAAATTCCAACAGATGAAAATATTAATGAAGCCTTAGAAGATGTTTGTGCTATGATATCAGATGCTATTGCTAGAAGATATGTTCAAAATAAAATTGAAAAAGAAGTTGAACAATTCTTAATGGAAAAGCAAGAGAAATATGTAGATGAACTTAGAGTTAATATCATGAAAAAGAAAAAAGGTCCTGAGAATGCTAAGACAGAAAAGAAACTTGAGGAACTTCAAAATTTAGATAATAGAGTTCCAAATAAGAATATAATGTCTTTACTAAGACCAGATTCTTTTGATGAAGTTGTTGGTCAAGAGAGAGCAATAAAATCATTGCTTTCAAAACTTGCTTCACCATACCCTCAACATATTATTCTTTATGGCCCACCAGGGGTTGGTAAAACAACTGCTGCTAGAATAGCCTTAGAAACTGCTAAGAAATTAAAGTCTACTCCATTTAATGATGAATCAAAATTTATAGAAGTAAATGGAACAACTTTAAGATGGGATCCAAGAGAAATAACAAATCCACTTCTAGGCTCAGTTCATGATCCTATCTACCAAGGTAGTAAGAGAGATTTAGCTGAAATAGGAGTGCCTGAACCAAAACCAGGTTTAGTAACAGAGGCTCATGGAGGAATATTATTCATTGATGAGATTGGTGAGTTAGATGAAATTCTTCAAAATAAACTTTTAAAAGTTTTAGAAGATAAGAGAGTTGAATTCTCATCATCATACTACGATCCAGATGATGAAAATACTCCTAAATATATAAAATATCTTTTTGATAATGGGGCACCAGCAGATTTTGTTTTAATTGGAGCCACAACAAGAGAACCAGGAGAAATAAATCCTGCTTTACGTTCAAGATGTACAGAGGTTTATTTTGAACCACTATCATCAAGAGATATTGAAAAGATAGTTTTAAATGCAGCTAAGAAGCTTAATGTTAAACTTGAAGAGGGACTAGAGAAAAAGATAGCTTCATACACAATAGAAGGTAGAAGAGCTGTTAACATATTAGCTGATGCATATGGTCATGCTATATATGGATTAGAAGGTGAAATTCCAGAAGACTTAGAAATAACTTCAAAAGATTTAAATGAAGTTATAAGTATAGGAAGATTTACTCCATATGAAATTTTAGAAGACTTAGATACTAAGGAAGTAGGACACGTTTATGGACTTGGAGTTTCAGGATTTTTAGGTTCAACAATAGAAATTGAAGCAACTGCTTTCAAAGCTAAGAAAAAGGGTGCTGGAAGAATAAGATTCAACGATACAGCAGGTTCTATGGCTAAGGATTCAGTATTTAATGCTGCATCAGTAATAAGAAAACTTACTGATAAAGATATACATGATTATGATATACATGTTAATGTAATTGGTGGTGGAAAGATAGATGGACCATCTGCTGGGGCTGCCATAACAATATGTATAATGAGTGCTTTATTAGAGAAGCCAATAAGACAAGATTTAGCTATAACTGGAGAAATTTCTTTAAGAGGAAAGATTAAACCAGTTGGAGGTATATTTGAAAAAATATATGGAGCTAGAAGAAAAGGAATTAAGTTAGTAACTATTCCTATGGATAATAAAAATGATATTCCTAATGGATTAGAAGATATAGAAGTTAAAGCAATTAGTTCAATAGAAGAGCTTATGGACATAGCATTTAACTAATACAAATAAATTGAAAACCTAGAGTTATTCTCTGGGTTTTTTTATTTAAGCTTATATAAAATATATTTATACAATTTATATAGAGTAAAAAATAATATAATTCTCTAAAATTACATGGTATAATTAAAAACTATATGTTTTTAATTGGATTTAAGGTATTATATATATTGTGTTTATAAATAAATTTATATATAGCTCTAAAATTCAAATGCATAAACAAATTGTATAAAGTGAATTGTTTGGGTTATATTGGATAGTAACGATTAATTTATAGTTAAATATTTAAAAAAAGTAAGATGGTTTATTAGGTTAGTTAAATCTTATAAACTTTTAATAATATTAGAAATTTATTTTGGGGGAAAGGAGGAAAATAAGGATTAATGGAAGCACCAGTAATGAAGAGTTTGCCACAAAGTATAGAAGCAGAGCAATCTGTTTTAGGGGCAATGATAATAGATAGAACTACCATAGCCCAGGCTGCTGAGGTTTTAAATAAGGATTCATTTTATAGAGATGCTCACAAAGTGATATTTCAAAGCATAATAGAAATGTATCAAAGAGATCAGGCTGTAGACCAATTAACTTTACTAGAGTATTTAAAATCTACTGATAGACTTGAAAAAGCAGGCGGTATAAGTTATGTAACAGAGATAAGTGCATCTGTATTAAGTACAGTTAATATAAAATCATACATAAAAATAGTTGAAGAAAAAGCTACTCTTAGAAGACTTATAAAATCTTCTACTGAAATAATAGAAAGTTGTTATAACAATCAAGATGATGTTTCAAAAGTTGTAGATTCAGCAGAAAAGAAAATATTTGATTTAGCTGAGAAGAGAACATCAAGTGATTTTGAACCTTTAAGAGATGTTCTTGAAAGAGGTTTTGAACAAATAGAAGCTATATTTAATAACCAAGGAGAGGTTAGTGGAGTTTCTTCTGGATTTAAAGATTTAGATGAGATGACAACAGGATTTCAAAAGGGTGATATGATTCTTATAGCTGCTAGACCATCAATGGGAAAAACAACATTTGCTCTTAATATAGCTGAGCATGCTGCATTAAGAGAAGGAAAGAGTGTAGTTATATTCTCATTAGAGATGTCTAAAGAACAATTAGCTTATAAGTTATTATGTTCAGAAGCTAATGTTGAGATGCAAAATCTTAGAACTGGTAAGTTAAGCGATGAGGATTGGGACAATATAGCAAGAGCATCAGCACCACTTGCTTCATCAAAGATTTATATAGACGATACTGCTGGGGTTTCTATAATGGAGATGAGATCAAAATGTAGAAGACTTAAAATGGAGCATGGAATAGACCTTATACTTATTGACTATCTTCAACTCATGAGTGGTAGTGGAGAAAGTAGACAACAAGAGGTTTCTGAAATATCAAGAAATATCAAAGCTATAGCTAAGGAAATGGAGTGTCCTGTTATAGCCTTATCACAGCTTTCTCGTGCGCCAGAGCAGAGAGCAGATCATAGACCTATGTTATCAGACCTTAGAGAATCAGGTTCAATAGAACAGGATGCTGACCTTGTTATGTTTTTATACAGAGATGAGTATTATAACAAGGAAACAGAAGATAAGAACGTAGGAGAATGTATAATAGCTAAACAAAGAAACGGTGCTGTTGGTACTGTTAAGCTTTCATGGCTTGGACAATACAGTAAGTTTGCAGATTACGAAGCTATTCATAAAGATGCTTAATATAAAGGATGTATTTTGTTTTAGATAATTTAGAATAAAATACATCCTTTTTTATAAGGTTCTTTTTTAAAACTAGTGTTGATTTTAGCTAGTTTTTCAGACTTACTTAATTTCACAGAAAGTTTAAATTAACATTACCTTAAAATATAATATTTTATAAAATAAAAGAAGATATTAAAAAGTTTATAAATTAAGTTTCCAAAAATATTATTTTGAGTTTTTATTAAAAGGTATATAATAATAACAATATTATTTTTGTTTTAACTTAATTTCATATTTAAGAACTAATAAAATTTTTTATTTGGGAGAGGAGAGATATACATGAATAAAAAATTAGGATTCATAGGTTGTGGAAATATGGGAAGTGCAATGGTTGGAGGAATAATAAATTCTGGACTTCTTAAAAAAGAAAATATAATAGCTTCATGTTCAAGAGAAGAAAGTGCAAAGAAAATAAGTGAAAAATTAGGAATAAAAACAACTCTTAATAATAAAGAGGTATGTAAGGAAAGTGATATAATATTCCTTGCTGTTAAGCCATATATGTATGAGAAAATTATAAAAGAAATAAAAGATGAAATTGGGTTAGATAAGATTGTTGTAACAATAGCTGCTGGAATAAATTTAAAAGATGTTGAAAAATGGTTTGATAAGAAGACTAAGATAATTAAAACAATGCCTAATACACCAGCATTGGTTGGAGAAGCAATGAGTGCTATTTGTCCAAATGAACTAGTTTCAAAAGAGGAATTAAAAGAGGTTATGAGTATATTCGATGCTTTTGGAAAATGTGAAGTATTGTCAGAGAAAGACTTTCATGGATTTATAGCCCTTTGTGGTTCATCACCTGCATATGTTTATATGTTTATAGAGGCAATGGCTGATGCAGCTGTTAGAGAAGGTATAACTAGAGATAAAGCTTATAAATTAGCTGCGCAATCTGTTTTAGGTTCAGCAAAGATGGTTTTAGAAACTGGAGAACATCCTGCTAAATTAAAAGATAATGTTTGTTCACCAGGTGGAACTACTATTGAAGCTGTTTTAGAACTAGAAGAAAAAGGCTTTAGAAATTCAATTATAAGTGCAATGAAGAGTTGTGCAAAAAAATCTAAAAAAATGTAATTTTATATATTGACAAAATAATAAAAAGAACATATACTTTAAGTATGATAATCATTATCAATTACGAAGTGATTATTACTCAGAACTGATTAAAAACAAACAAACATAACAAACATAATAAAAACTCCTAAGAAAACTTCTAGTATTAACTAGAAGTTTTTTATTTACTTATATTTCCTACCTTAAATTTTACCCTATAAAAATATTAATAATTACTTTGAATAAATTAAATTTTTAAGAATATAAATTTACTAATATAGAATTTTATAACTAAAGATGAAATAAAGTGTATGATAACTAAAACTATTGCAATGGTTAATCAAAATTTTAAAATTTAAATACAAATGGTAATAATAACGTTAACTTTTATAAAGATAATTTACTAGTTTAGTAAATAAATTATTAAAAATAAGGTTAAGGGGGATTATATATGCCAATAGTACATTTTAGAGTTGATGGAAGATTGATTCATGGGCAAGTTGCCTTAGCTTGGTCTAAGATGACAAATCCAAATCATATTATAGTTGCTAATGATATGGTTGCAAAAGATCCAAATCAACAAGCTATTTTAAAATTAGCTGCTCCAAAGCAGGTAAGATTATCAATGCAACCTGTTGATAAGGTTATTGCATACTTAAATAGAGGGCTTGCTCCTAATGAAAAGGTCTTTTTATTAGTAAAAGATGTAGTAGATGCTAATAGAATCTATGAAGGTGGTTTCAATTATATGGACCTAAATATAGGCAATATGACATATAAACCAAATTCTAAAAAATTAAGTGAAAAGCTATTTGTAACAGAACCAGAATTTGAGGCTTTAAAAAGTTTATTAGCTAAAAATGTTAATTGCTATTTTCAAATGATTCCAGCAGATGGGAAACAAGATATCAGACCTTTGGTAGAAAATTTAAAATAAGCAATTTATTTTTTTAGAGTAAAATTAAATATTTTAGGAGGATATGTTTATGCAAGAAATAGGAATTATTCAAGTTTTATTATTATCTGTATGGGCTTTCCTAAGTATAAATGAAATGTTAGGTACTTATCTTGGTCTATGGCACAGACCATTAATAGCTGGTGTTGGAGCAGGTATTATCTTAGGAGATATTAATACTGGTTTATTCATTGGTGCGACATTAGAAATGATGTCATTAGGTGTTCATTCATATGGTGGGGCTGTTGTACCAGACTATACAACTGGGGCTATCCTTGGTGTTACTTTTGGACACTTAACAGGAAGTTATGAAAGTGGTATTGCATTGGGAGTTCCAATAGCTTTATTAGGATCTTATCTAGATGTTTTAGCAAGATTATCTACTGGAATATGTGCTCATAAAGCCGATGGACATGCTGCTAATGGAAACTTAAAAGGTATGTGGAGATGGCACTTATTTGGATCAGTTCCATGGGGATTATCAAGAGCTATACCTGTTTTCGTAGGTGCTTATTTTGGATCAGAAGTTGCAACTGCATTTATTGAAAAGGTTCCTGTTTGGTTAACTGATGGATTTGCTGCCGCAGGACGTGCAATGCCTGCATTAGGAGTGGCTATTTTATTAAACTATTTACCAATAACTAAGCAATGGTATTTTGCTATAATGGGATTTATTTTAGTATGTTTCTTAAAGTTACCAATGATTGCTGTTGGATTAGTAGGTCTTATAACTGCTATTATTTACGTTGAATTATACAATAAAAATGATGGACCTTCATCATCAAATAATGATGAAGATTTTGAACAGATAGGAGGCGAATTCTAATGGAATCTAAAATAACTAAAAAGGATTTATGGCAAGTCTTTTTAAACCATTTATTATTACAAATTTCTTGGTCATATGAAAGAATGCAAGCTTTAGGATTTGCTATATCTATATCACCTATTTTAAAAAAAGTTTATAAAGATGATCCAGAAGGAATGAAGAAGGCATTAACTAGACATATGGAATTCTTCAATACTTGTCCTAACTATGGTGCGACAGTTATATTAGGCATAGTTGCTGCATTAGAGGAACAAAAAGCTGACCCAGATCTTATAAGAGGTATTAAAACTGGTATGATGGGACCTTTGGCTGGTATTGGTGATAGTATGATGTTTGCTATCTTAGGACCATTATTAATATCTATCCCAGCTTCTATGGCTTTAGCTGAAGATTTTACAGGGGCATTAATTGCTCTTGTTATAACACAAATAATATTCATTGGTTGGAACTTTTTTATAAAGTGGAAACTTATAACTTTAGGTTATCAAAAAGGTGCTGATTTAGCTTCAAGCTCAGCTGGAATGATGGAAAAAATAACTTTTGGTGCTGGAATCTTAGGATTAATAGTTGTTGGAGGAATGGTTGGTTCAATCATAAATATTACAACTCCAATCCAAGCTAATTTTGGAGGATACGAGTTTGTTCTTCAAACAACTTTAGACAGTTTATTCCCTAAATTACTTTCAGTTTTAGCTGTTTCAGGAGTATTTTATTTATTAAGAAATAAGAAATGGAGTCCAGTTAAAATCGTTATTTGTATGTTTGTATTATTTACTGCTTTAGGTGCTTTAGGAATAGTTGCATAGTAAGTTAATTAATTATTAATTATAGAATATATAATAGCGAGGATTATCTAAAGCTTAGTTAAACTTTGAATTTATGAGTTTCCATCTTTAATTAGATGGGAACTCTATTAATAAAGAGAGTTTTTGGAGGAAAAATTTAATGATAGGTGTAATATTAGTAACTCACGGTGGAATGGCTAGTGGAATATTTGATGCAGTAGAAATGATATGTGGGGAACAAGAAAAGTTTGAAGTAGTTTCATTGCAAAGAGGACAAGATGCTGAAAGCTTAGGGAAAGAGGTATCAGAAAAAATAGAAAAAATGAATGATGGAGATGGAGTGGTAATTCTTGTTGATTTACTAGGAGCAACTCCAATGAATCAATCAGCTTTAAATTTATTTAAATGGGATAATGTAGAAGTTATTACTGGTGTTAATCTTCCAATGGTTGTAACTGCAACAATGGAAAGGGATTCTTTTAATGATATAAAAGAATTAGTTGATAAAATTAAAAGTGATGGAAAAGAAAGTATTTGTAGTGTAAGAGAAGTATTAAACTTATAGGAAAGTGGGGATACTGATGAAAGGCTTTATGATTGTTTTATTAGTGTTATTATCTGTATTTTTAGTTTGGTATATAGTTAGTTTCAGAGGAGTTAATAAGGATAAAGCAAGGCTAATAGAACAACAAACAAATCTTGTAGTGGGATCTAATGTTGTTTTGAGTAGTGGAATTTATGGTAAAATTTCAAAAGTTAATAAAGAAACTGTAGAGGTAGTAGTTGATAAATCTAAAAATATTGTCTTAACTGTTGAAAGATTTTGTATCTCTAAAGTTTTATAAATTTGAAAATAAATTAATTTTAATATAACCCACAGTATTACTATGCTGTGGGTTAATATTTTATAAAGAAAAATATTGAAAATAAAGTAAAAATATGATAACACTATAAGCGTAGTATATTAGGATGTAGAGGTGACGGAATGTTTAAGAGAAGCAGAGGTATAGCGCTTTATCATCAATTAGAAACTGAATTAATAGACCTTATAAATAAGGGAGATATTAAAGAAAATGACAAATTACCATCTGAAAGAGAAATATGTAATCAATATAATGTAAGTAGAACAACAGCTAGACAAGCTATTGGAGAATTAGAGAGAAAAGAATATGTTTATAAGATTCATGGCAAAGGTACATTTGTATCACCAAAAGTTTATAAACAACAGTTATTAAAATTTTATAGCTTTACAGAGGAAATGAAGAAGCTTGGCAAGAAGCCATCTTCAGAAATTTTAGGATTTGAGTTAATAAAAGCTAATGAGAAAATAGCCATTAAATTAGGAATTAATAAAGACGAAAATATATATAAAATTTTAAGACTTAGAATAGCTGACGGTATTCCTATGATGCTTGAATTTACTTATTTACCTGAATATAGATTTTTAAAATTACAAGATAAGATGCTTAGAGAAAGACCTATGTATGATATATTTAGAGAAAAGTATAATGTAAGTATTACAAAGGCTAAGGAAAGTTTTAAGCCCGTATTAATAAATAAAAATGATGCTAAAATACTTAACGTAAAAGATGGAACAGCAGCTATGAAGATTGAAAGAATTACATATGAAGATGAAAATATTATAGAGTATACAGTAAGCATTTCAAGAGGAGATAAATTTGAATATAATGTTGTTTTAGAAGAATATTAGTATTTTATATTAATAAAAAATAGCAAAAGGCTAAGTTAGAATATAGCCTTTTGCTATTTTAATTTTATAATGAATTGAATTTTCTTCAATGGAATGGTGAGTTGCATAATTGTAATTTTCTATGAAATCTTTAACTCTATATTTAAAATCTATTGTCTTAATTCCAGGATAACCACCAAATTGATTAACTTGAGTTGCTGTTGATTCTATAAGTAAGAATTCATCATTATATAAAGTATTTTTCATAGCTACTTCTGTAATATAATTGTTAGAAGAACAAACTGAATATATATCAGTTGGTATTCAAGCTTTTTGCTTTTTTATAATTTATTTTATTGGGTGTTGTAATAAATTAAAACCTGCTTAATTATAAAATGAATTAAGCTTTACCATTGCTACCACAAAGTAGAATTTTATGTCTAACAATTTTTTTCATTGCTTCTTTTCCAGGAGTCATATACTTTCTTGGATCATTAGCTTTTGGATTTTCATTGAAATATTTTTTTACTGCATCAGAGAATGGAATTTTTAAATCAGTGGCTACATTGACCTTACAAATACCAAGATTTATAGCTTTTTTTACTAATTCATCTGGTACATCAGAAGCGCCATGTAAAACTAGAGGAACTGATACCTTTTCTCTTATTTTAACTAATCTATCAAAATCTAATTTAGGAGTTCCTTTATATAATCCATGGGCAGTTCCAATTGCTATTGCAAGTGAATCTACACCTGTTCTTTCAACGAATTCTTTGGCTGAGTCAGGATCAGTATAAGCTCCTTCACTTTCATCAACAACTAAATGATCCTCAACACCAATAAGTTTACCAAGTTCAGCCTCAACAGTGGCATCATATCTGTGAGCAAAATCTACAACTTTTTTTACTATATTTACATTTTCATCAAATGAATGATGAGAAGCATCTATCATACAAGATTTAAATCCAGTTAGTATATGATTATTTATAAGTTCAGTATCTTCAAAATGATCTAAATGAATTGCTATTGGAATATCATATTTTTCTGCAGCAACCTCAGCCATAGAAACAATGTAGTCTGGACCAGCATAATCTATTGTCCCAGGAGTACCTGCAATTATAACAGGAGATTTTAATTCATAGGCAGTTTCAACAACTACTTGAAAAGTCTCTAAGTTGTGTATGTTGAAAGCAGGAATTGCATATCCTCCTTTTTGAGCTCTTAAAAGCATATCCCTAGTAGATTTAATTTTATTCATAAAAACACCTCTCAAAATAATCAAAATTAATAGTTTTTCACTTTTATACCTATTTACTTTTTTATTATTTATACTCGTGTATTGTTACACCTTGAACAACTCTATTAACTGTTCCATCAGGTCTTGGATTATCAGGAGAAATTCCAAGTCTTAATGAGTTGAAGAAGGAAATCATTTGTCCAAAAATTATATAATTAAATGCTGAGAATGTATCATTTAAATCAGAGCCATTAGAAGTTATATACTTATGAGAAATTTCTTTTAAATCTTCTTTGTTAGCATAGCTTAAAACAGCAATTTTTTGATTTCCTTCATCACTATAAACTTCTTTTATAAGATCATAGTCATAAAGTGCAGTATATTCATTTGATGAACATAAGAATATAACTAAAGTATTATCATTTATTATTGATTTAGGACCATGTCTAAAGCCTAGTATTGATTCACAAACAGTAACTTGTTTTCCAGAAGTTAGTTCTAAATTTTTTAGTGCCATCTCATGACAAAGACCTTTCAATGAGCCAGAACCTATATAAACAATTCTTTCAGCTTCTAAATCAGAAATTGCTTTTGCATCTTTCCATTGATTATCAAGAGAAGATTGTCCTTTTTGAATTAATTCATCAACTATTTCTTTATTCTTTTCTAAATTATCTATATCAAAAAGAAGTAGAGTGGCTAATGTCATGCAAGTAAATGAACTTGTCATAGCAAAACTCTTATCATTTGATTTTTCAGGCATTAATAAAACCAAGTTACTTTCTTTTTCTTGTGATTTTTTAGCAAGCTGACCATCTTTATTACAAGTAACAACTATGTGAGCTAAGTTAGGAACTTTCTTTTCAAATAAATCATAAGTTCCAACACTTTCTGGACTGTTTCCAGATCTAGCATAGGAAACTAAGATGGTAGCACAGTTTTCATCTATATATTCATCAGGATTGGATACAAAGTCGGTTGTTGCAATAGCTTCAACTCTTTTTCCAAGTTCTTTTGATAGGTAAAGATATATAGTATCTCCAACATAAGCAGATGTACCAGCACCAGTCAAAATTATTCTTACATTTTCTTTAGCAAGATTCTTATTTAAGAAGTTTTTTATTAAATTTTTATTATTTTCTATTATTTCTAAAGTTTCTTTCCAAAGCTTTGGTTGTTGATATATTTCAGAAGCAGTATATATTGCTTTTAAATTTTTTAAAGATTCTTCTGTAAAACCAAAAATTTTATTCATAAATTCTCACCTCTAATTATCATGTCATCATTACCAGTTAATAAAAAATATGCTGTTAGTAATGATGTTATTACAAGTTAATAATATAATAAAAATGGAATTAATGTCAATAATTTACTTTAAAGCGTGTGAGTTTATTAAATTGCAATAAAAAGAAGTTACTAAAAATCAGTAAAACCAATAATTTAAAAATAATAACTAATGATTTATACTAAAATTTATAGTAACTTCTAATTTTTAATTAATAATATTAATCTTCTTTTCCAAAAACTTTTTCCTTTAATTCAAGACCAGTTTTAGTTATTGCTAATCCACCTAAAGCTGTTTCTCTAAGTGTGGCAGGCAGTGATTTACCTACTCTATACATAGCTTCCACAGTGTCATCAAATGGTATCTTACTATGAATGCCAGCCATGACTAAATCAGCCGTAGTTAAGGCACTTACAGCCCCAGCGAAATTTCTTTTTGCACAAGGTACCTCAACTAATCCTGCAATTGGATCACAAACAAGGCCTAATATATTTTTTAGTACTATTGCACCGGCATCTAAGGCCATATCAGGAGTACCACCCATCATTTCAACAGTGGCAGCGGCACCCATTGCAGCGGCTGATCCACATTCTGCTTGACATCCACCCTCAGCACCAGCCAAAGTGGCATTTTGAGCGATAATCATACCTACTGATGAAGAAGCTAATAATCCCATGATAAGTTCATCATCACTTAGATTTAATTTCTCACCAACTGTTAAAATAACAGCAGGTAATATTCCACAAGAACCAGCAGTAGGAGAAGCGACTATTCTTCCCATGGATGCATTAACTTCTGAACATGATAATGCTTTAGCCATTGCACCTACCATAACGTCCCCAGTTAATGTTTTTCCATTATTTAAATATTTTCTTAATCTATAAGCATCTCCGCCTATTAATCCACTAACAGAGTGAACTTCTTTTTCTTGTCCTTCCTTAGCTGCTTCTTTCATAACATGAAGAACTTTTTCCATACCTTTAATAACTTCTTCTCTAGTACAATTTTTATTTTCCATTTCATGTTGTATAGCATACTCAGCTAAGGAAAAATTATTATCTTTACATATTTGCAATAATTCAGCACCATTTCTAGCAATCATATTATATATCCTCCTTTACTGGATTTATAACAACTATTTTTTCAACGGATTCAACTTTTTTTATCTCATCTACAAGGTTTTTAGTAAGAGGATTATCTAATTCAAATACCATTCTTGCGGCTTTACCTCTTTCTGTTCTAAATACTTTCATGAAAGCTATATTTATATTATGTTCATAGACAATGGCAGTTACTTTTGAAACAGCACCAGGAACATCTTTATGAGAAATTATTAATGTTGGATATTCACCAGTAAACTCAACAACACTTCCATTTACCTCAGTAATTTTAATACTTCCACCACCAATTGATGAACCAACTATTTCATGGAATACTCCATCTATATCTTCAATTATAAATTTAACTGTATTAGGATGTGCATCTCCTAGATTAGCTTCTTTAAATTGTATTTCAATGTTGTTTTTCTTAGCTATTTCTAAAGAATTTCTAAGTCTTGTATCAGAAGGTTCCATGCCTAATATGCCTGCAACTAAGGCCTTGTCAGTACCATGTCCTTTATATGTTTTTGCAAATGAA
This sequence comes from Clostridium sp., assembly GCF_029267215.1. Lineage (GTDB taxonomy): Bacteria > Bacillota > Clostridia > Clostridiales > Clostridiaceae > Sarcina. The sequence continues at coordinate 18,100 of NZ_JARIDH010000081.1, forward strand.
CCATGAAGTAAAAATGTAACTTTCTTTATTTGTTTACCACATATTGCTCTAGCAACTTTTCCAAGTCTTGCAGCGCCTGCAGTATGAGAGCTTGAAGGACCAATCATTATTGGACCAAGAATATCGAAAACACCATATGTATTCATTTTTATTCTCCTTTGATATTTAATAAAAATTAAGATAAATAGATTTTTTTATGTACGTGTTTTATTGCTTATAGTATAACATTTTTTTCTTACTTACTTAAAAATTTTCATTAAAAAATACGTAGATTAAATAATAATATTTTTTAAAATTTATATATAATATGAAAATAATTTTTGTTAAAATCTTATTTTATTGTTAAGAATAAAGAATGAGTAGTTAAATTAGAAAATGTTAAGAATTTTGACGAAGAAATATTATTTAATTAAACATTTTATAATTAAATTAAATAAAACGAATTTAAAAATGAAAAAAATGTTATAATATTCGTTTTTATTACCTTGACCTTAAGGTTTTACTTTGATAATATGGTATAGGACAATGAAATTTATAGTAAAAACACTTATAAATACGAATATTAGTCCTTTAATAAATGTATATTAGCCGTTAAAGCGGTAATAAAAGAATGTTAATGTTCTTTTTATGAGGAGGAAATTATAATGTCAGCATTTGTTGTATTAGGAGCTCAATGGGGAGACGAAGGAAAAGGAAAAATGACAGACTACTTAGCAGAAGAGGCAGATGTAGTTGTTAGATTCCAAGGAGGAAATAACGCTGGACATACAGTTGAAGTTGAAGATAAACAATACAAATTACACTTAATACCTTCAGGAATATTACATGATGAAAAATTAAACGTAATAGGAAATGGTGTTGTAGTAGATCCTAAAGCACTATTTACAGAGATAGATTATTTAGAAGATTTAGGAGTAAAAGTAACTCCAGAAAAATTAATAGTTAGTGATAGAGCACATCTTATAATGCCTTATCATATAACTTTAGATAAATTAAAAGAAAAAGCTAGAGGAAAAAATGATATTGGAACTACTTGCAAAGGTATAGGACCATGTTATACAGATAAATTTGAGAGATCAGGAATAAGAGTTTGTGACCTTATGCATAAAGATTCTTTCGCAGAAAAATTAAGAATAAACATAGAAATGAAAAATGGATACATTAAATTATTAGGTGGAGAAGAGTTAAACTTTGATGAAATCTATAATGAGTACATGGCTTTTGCTGAAAGATTAAGACCATACGTTAAAGATACTTCAGTTGAAGTATATAATGCTATACAAGCTGATAAGAATGTATTATTTGAAGGTGCTCAAGGAATGCTTCTTGATATAGATTATGGTACTTATCCATATGTTACTTCATCAAACACAACTTCATGTGGGGTTCCAAGTGGAGCTGGTATAGGACCAAATATGGTGACTAATGCTGTGGGTATAGCTAAAGCTTACACAACTAGAGTAGGTAAAGGACCATTCCCAACTGAGTTAGAAAATGAAACTGGTGAGTGGATAAGAGAAAAAGGTCACGAATATGGAGTAACTACTGGAAGATCAAGAAGATGTGGTTGGTTAGACATAGTTATATTAAAAACTACAACAAGAGTATGTGGTTTAACTTCATTAGTAGTAACTAAAATAGATACATTAGCTGGCTTAGATAAAATACAAATGTGTGTTGGATATGAGTTAGATGGAAAAGTTATAGATTACTTCCCAGCTAGTTTAGAAGATTTAGCTAAGTGTAAACCAATATACGAAGAGTTCGAAGGATGGGGAGAAGAAGTTGCTGATGCAAGAAGCTACGAAGAACTTCCAGAGAACGCTAAGAAATATCTAAGAAGAATAGAAGAATTAACAGGAACTAAGGTTTCAATAGTTGGTGTTGGACCAAAGAGAAACCAAACAATAAGAGTAACAAAAGAAATCTAATACTTAACATATATACCTATAAAATAGCTTGAGATTTAATCTTAAGCTATTTTTCATATTTAAAGTATAATAAATATAAATTAGTGAGAAAATTTCTTATATAAGATTTTATTGTAAATAGATTTTAAAGCATTTTTAATGATTAAGTTTTATTTAAAAGTTATTTCTAAGTTAGTTAAAATAATTTTATTTTAAGTGATTTTTAGTATAGTTTAAATTGGTTAAAACAATTTAGTTTTAAAATAAATAATTAGGTTATATTTAAAGGAGAAAAATTATGGGATATATTATGGATTTGAGGAAAGAGTTACCTAATCCACATAGACCTCTTATAATGTGTTCAGCTGGCGTTATAATAATAGATAATTTAGGAAGAGTATTATTACAGCAAAGAACAGATAATAATATGTGGGGACTTCCTGGTGGAAGCTTGGAACTAGGAGAAAGTTTTCAAGAAGCAGCTATAAGAGAGGTTTATGAGGAAGTAGGTTTTAAAATTAGCACATTAGATTTATTTAACGTTTATTCTGGTGTGAATTGCTACAACAAATATCCAAATGGTGATGAAATATATAATGCTTCTTCAATATTTGTTACTTCAAATTATGAAGGAGAGATGGTTCTTCAAGAAGAGGAGAGCATGAGTGCAAAATTTTTTTATAAGCATGAAATTCCTAATTTAGAAAATATTAATCCACCGGATAGAGTTGTTATTAAGGATATAATAGAAAATTTAGAAATAAATAAGTATTTATAATAAGGTTTATTTTACCATAATTAATTCAGAGTTAAATACTTGAGTTTAAAAATTAATCAGCGTATAATTAAAAATATAAAATTTAATCTAAGTATAGTTTAAGAGAGGTGTAGTTAAAATGATAACTAAAGACATGACAATCGGAGAAATAATAAGAAAAATACCAACAGCTACTGAGGTTTTAATGAGCTTTGGAATGGGTTGTGTTGGTTGTCCATCAGCTCAAGCTGAAACGTTAGAAGAGGCTGCAATGGTTCATGGAATAAACTTAGATGACTTGATAGCAGCAATAAACAATATAGAATACTAATTTATTTAATTATATTAAAGTACGAAGAATTCTTGATGAAGGCTTCGTACTTTTTTTGTTTGATAAAAATAGTCTCTGTTTTAAAATATCATTGATTTTATATAGAACAGTAGTATCACTTTAATAAACTATTAAAACAGAAGCAAAAAATAAAATTTTAAAAAATTAAAAAATAATTCAAATAACTATTGCTAAACAATAATAATTATTATATAATAATATCATAAGGTTGAGGAAAATAAAAAATCAACTAATAAATGACTAGAGATTAAGACTTTAAAAGATTATATAAATTAAAATTAGATAAAGAAATTGTTTGTTTGTAGGAGGAATATATTATGAAAAAATTTGTTTGTACAGTATGTGGATATGTTTATGAAGGAGAAAAAGCACCAGAAAAATGCCCAGTATGTGGTGTTGGAGCTGATAAATTCATGGAACAAAGTGGAGAATTAAACTTTGCTGATGAGCACAGAATTGGAGTAGCTAAAGGTGTTGATGAGAGAATAATCGAAGGATTACAAGCTAATTTTGCTGGAGAGTGTACAGAAGTAGGAATGTACTTAGCAATGTCAAGACAAGCTGATAGAGAAGGATTCCCAGAAGTTGCAGAAGCATATAAAAGAATAGCATTTGAAGAAGCAGAGCACGCTGCTAAATTTGCTGAAATGTTAGGAGAAGTTGTGGAAGCTGATACAAAAGCTAACTTACAAGCTAGAGTAAATGCAGAGCACGGAGCTTGCCAAGGTAAAAAAGATTTAGCTACTTTAGCTAAACAATTAAATTTAGATGCAATCCATGACACAGTTCATGAAATGTGTAAAGACGAAGCTAGACATGGAAAAGCTTTTGAAGGATTATTAAAAAGATATTTTAATTAAGATTAAATAAAAAAGTGGTTAGGAAAAATTCCTAACCACTTTTTTTATTTTCATATATTTGTTGAAACAAATTGGCTTTTTATGATTATTATTAAACTTTCAATGAAACTCTAAAATATTTATTTTCTTTTAGAAAATCTAAACAAAATATAAATTAAAAATCGATTAAAATATTCGCAACAATTTTTTTGGTAAAACTATATATGTTAAAAAGAAATATAAACACAAAAAAAGACTGTGAAAATTAATTTGAATATTTGTATATGTTTTTAATGAAAAAGATTTCAAAAGAATATTCTATTAATCAAATAATCTATATTAAATTCAAGAAAATCTTAATTATAACATATTAATAAGGAAAAATAAATTAACAAATTGTTAATAATAAATATAAATATTGAATATTTTTTGAGTTAATGTTAATATTTAGGAGTGGAAACGATTTTAAAACTAAAATTAATATTTTTAAAGTAATAAAAAGGAGAAATGAAATGAAAATATTTATTGATACTGCTAATGTAGAAGATATAAGAAAAGCTAGTGAATTAGGTGTCATATGTGGAGTTACAACAAACCCTTCATTAATAGCTAGAGAAGGAAGAGATATAAAAGAAGTTATAGAAGAGATTTGTAGTATAGTTGATGGACCTATCAGTGCAGAAGTTATGGCTTTAGAATGTGATGAAATGGTTAGAGAAGGAAGAGAGTTAGCTAAAATCCACAAGAATATAGTTATAAAAATACCTATGTGTGAAGAAGGATTAAAAGCTGTAAAAATATTAGCTAAAGAGGGAATAAGAACTAATGTTACTTTAATATTCTCACCATTACAAGCTTTATTAGCAGCAAGAGCTGGAGCATCATTTGTAAGTCCATTCTTAGGAAGACTTGATGATATAGGAAATCCAGGAATAGAAATAGTAAGTCAAATAGCTGAAATGTTTAATATACATGGAATAGATACTGAAATAATCTCAGCAAGTGTTAGAAATCCAATGCATGTTTTAGACTCAGCTATGGCAGGATCACACATTGCAACAATACCTTACAATGTTATTGTTCAAATGGTTAAGCATCCTTTAACTGATGCTGGAATGAAGAAATTTATTGAAGATTACAACAAAGTATTCAATAAATAAGAAATTTTATTTTTAAAATACAGGTGTAAATTTAGTTTATAAAGTATTAATACTTTTATAAAATATGATAATACAATTAATTTTATTTATCATATTATAAAATTAAAAACAGTCAACAATTAACCCTTAAAAGAATTATCTTTTTTAGATAATTCTTTTTTTATTTTTATATGTATGCTGAAAAAATACTACATTAATTAATACTTATAAATATTTAGAATATATTATGATTTTTAAGAATAATATTACTAAATAAAAAACAGTTACATTATAAAAATAAAGGTATATAAATATATTTTTATAATAATTTAATTTTAATTAGGTATTGTAAATAAAATGCATAATAAGGTATGAAATATACATGTTTTTTATTTATATTAAAAGATAAAATTATAAATGTAAACATTGTCATAAGTATGGGGGAAAAAATGAGAAGAAAATCTATGAACAAGAAAATTTCTGCAATAATAGCAGCTTCTTTTATTGGAGGACAATTACCAATTTCAGTACTAGCTACATCTGTTACTGAGGATAGCATTGAAACTAGCAATGAAGAGAGAATTGAAGATAGTGTTGAAAATAGTACTGAAGAAAACTCTGAAACTAATAGTGAGGAAAATTCTGAAAATAATAAATCAGAAGAAGATGATAAAGATTTAGAAGAAAATTTAACTAATAAGGATGAAGATTCAGAGATTTATATTCAAAATTATGATAGACTAGAAGGAATTACTTGGACAAAATTATCAGGTTCAGGAAATACTGAAGTTATTGATGGATTTTTATCAGTTACAAATAATGGTGACTATAGAATTGTTGAAGACCAATCACCAAACATAAAAAATGGTCAATTAGAAAGCAGATTTATAGTTGGAGGGTCTCAAACAGGAATAATATTCAGAGCAAATGAATCAAATTATGGAATGATTAACTATAATTCAGGCAAGGGTTGGGTTATAGAAAATAAAAGTAAGTGGGAAGATATTTCAGGACCAACCTTAAATAAGGGTGATGAGGTAATAGTTAAGGCCACATTTGTAGACAAAAAATTAACTGTTAATGTTTCTGTAAATAATGGAGAATTTGAAACTATATATGATAAAGAATCAGATTTAATTCCTTTACAAGCTGGTAAAGTTGGATATAGAGGTTGGGGTGCTTCTAAAACTACAAAATTTGATTATATTAAATATTCTTCTATTAGTGTAGAAAATGGGCCTATAGTTTCAATAAATGAAGTTAATGTAGAAACTTATCCAAGAGTTAAGCCTAATTTGCCATCAAGTGTTACAGTAAATTATGAAAATGGTATGTCTAGTATTAAAGAAGTTTCTTGGAATTATATACCTAAAGAAAATTATTCAAAACCAGGCACATTTAAGGTAGAAGGAATTGTTGAAGGAACAGATATAAAAGCTGTAGCTAATGTAACCACAAAATCTGATTTATCACATTATGAAATTAATTTTGATACAGAAGAAACAAGGGGAGATTGGCAATTTACAAAAGGTAGTGGCTCTCCTAGTTATGAAAATGGAAAATTAAATTTACCTATGAATGGGATATCTACGGTTGTTGATATGAATTCACCAGATTTAAAGAATTTTACTTATGAAACAGATTTTTCTGTTGATAATGATGAAGGAAGAATAGGATTGTTATTTAGATATGTTTCAGAAAGTGAATGGGCAGCTATATGCTATGATAAAAATTCTTGGGTATGGAAAACTGGTGATGGTAAATATGGTGCATTTCCAGGAACATTTAAAATAGAAAAAGGTAAAAATTATAGAATAAAGCTTAAAGTAGAAGATACTAATATTACTATGTGGATTGATGACGAAAAAATAGGACAGACTTCAGTAGGAAATTTACCAGATGTAAGAGGAAAAATTGGATTAACTGGATGGTATAGTAATAAAAATGTTACTTTAGACAATATTATTGTTGAAGAATTAGGTGAAATAATAGCGCCAGAAACAGGAACATTAGAAGAACAAAGTATAGAGTCAAATTTTATGAAGGTTGTTTTAGACAACAGATTTCCAACTGTTATTAGATATGAGTGGAAAGGAACTGAAGATATTTTATTGGGGGCAGAGGTAGATGATTTACAAGCTCAATATATGGTTGAAATTAACGGTGAAAAAAGAATTCCAAAAGTAACTAGTGAATTTAATAATAATGAAGGAATATATACATTAAATTTTGAAGATATAGGAATGATTATTACGTTAAAAATAACTGTTAATGAAAATAAATTAAGAATGGAAGTTACAGATATTAAAGAAGGTGATGTTAAACTTCAAACTTTAAATTTTCCAAATCATAGTTTAGCCTCAGTAAGCAGTTTGAATAATGGTAAAATAGCATCTGTTTTAACAACTGGTGATTGGAATAATATACAGGAAGAATTTATAGATGTTGCTAAGGAAAGACCTGGAGTTAAGGGGAAAACTTATGCCTTTATAAATGATGATAAGTTTGCTGTTACAATAAATAATAATACTATTGAAGGAGGAAATAGAGTTGTATTAACAACTGAAAATGATGTTCTTCCAGACAATACTAATTATAAAAAAGTTGGAATTTCTAATGGTACTTGGACTTATAAAGAGATACTTCAAGAGGCTACAGAGCAAGGAAGTAAGCTATATCAAGGTGAAAAGCCATGGTCAGAAGTGATTATAGCAAGAGATGAAAATGAAGATGGACAAATAGATTGGCAAGATGGAGCTATTCAGTATAGAAAAAATATGAAAATCCCAGTAGGTGGAGATGAAATAAAAAATCAAATGTCATATATTGATTTTAATATTGGATATACTCAAAATCCATTTTTAAGATCATTAGATACAATTAAAAAACTTTCAAATTATACAGATGGATTTGGACAACTAGTTCTTCATAAAGGATATCAAGCAGAAGGACATGATGACTCTCATCCAGATTATGGTGGACATATTGGTATTAGACAAGGAGGTAAGGAAGATTTTAATACTTTGATAAAACAAGGTAAGGAATATAATGCTAAAATAGGTGTCCATGTAAATGCAACTGAATATACAATGGATGCATTTCAATATCCAACTAAATTAGTTAATGAAAAACATCCAGGATGGGGATGGTTAGATCAAGCTTATTATGTTGATCAAAGAGGAGATATAACTAGTGGTGAATTATTTAGAAGACTTGATATGTTGATGGAAGATGCTCCAGATTTAGGATGGATTTATGTTGATGTTTACACAGGTAATGGATGGAATGCTCATCAATTAGGAGAAAAGATAAATGATTATGGAATTATGATTGCAACTGAAATGAATGGTCCTTTAGAACAGCATGTTCCATGGACTCATTGGGGGGGAGACCCTGCATATCCTAATAAGGGAAATGCAAGCAAAATAATGAGATTTATGAAAAATGATACTCAAGATTCATTCTTAGCAGATTCATTAGTTAAAGGTAATAAACATTTATTATCAGGTGGATGGGGAACTAGACATGATATAGAAGGAGATTATGGAATAGGAGTATTCTATAATCAAGTATTACCTACTAAATATTTGCAACATTTCCCAATAATTAAGATGAGTGAAAATGAAGTATTATTTGAAAATGGTGTTAAGGCTGTTAGAGAAAATTCTAATATAAATTATTATAGAAATGATAGATTGGTTGCTACTACTCCAGAAAATTCAATTGGAGAGACTGGTATAGGGGATACTCAATTATTTTTACCATGGAATCCAGTTGATGAGGCAAACAGTGATAAGATATATCATTGGAATCCACTTGGAACTAATTCAAAATGGACTCTTCCAGAAGGATGGAATTCTAATAAAAAAGTTTATTTATATGAATTATCAGATTTGGGAAGAACTTTGGTCAAGGAAGTAAAAGTTATAAATGGAAAGGTTAATTTAGACGTAAAACAAAACACTCCATATATAATTACTAAGGAAAAAGTTGAAGAGAAGAGGATTAGCGATTGGGGGGATGGATCAGAAATAAAAGATCCAGGATTTGACTCTCAAACTTTTGATAAGTGGAATAAGGAATCTACTGCTGAAAATACAGAGCATATAACTATTGAAAATGAAAATATTGAAAAAAGATTAGGAAATGATGTTCTTAAAATAAGTGGAAATAAAGGTGCTGATGCTAAAATTTCTCAAAATATAAGTGGGTTAAAAGAAGGATTAACTTATTCTGTATCTGCCTGGGTTAAAAATGATAATAATAGAGAGGTTACATTGGGAGTTAATCTTGATGGACAAGATTTTACTAATGTGATAACAAGTGGTGGAAAAGTAAGACAAGGAGAAGGTGTTAAGTATTATGGAGATACTTTTGTTAGAATGGAAGTAGAATTTACTGTACCTAAAGGAGTAAATTCAGCTAATATTTATTTAAAAGCTTCAGAAGGAGAGTCTGACTCAGTTGTATTAGTTGATGATTTTAGAATTTGGGATCATCCAGGACATACTAATAGAGATGGATATGTATTTTATGAAGACTTTGAAAATGTAGATGAAGGTATATCACCATTTTATTTATCTCCAGGAAGAGGAACTTCAAATAGAACTCATTTAGCTGAAAAAGATATATCTATAAATGGAAATCAAAGAATGAACTGGGTACTTGATGGAAGATTTTCATTAAAATCTAATCAACAACCAAATGAAACTGGTGAAATGTTAACCACAGATGTTTCATCATTCAAATTAGAGCCTAATAAAACTTATGAACTTGGATTCTTATATTCATTAGAAAATGAATCTCCAGGATACACTGTTAATATTAAGACTAGAAATGGAGATAAGATTTTAAATATTCCTTTAGAAGCTACTGGTTCAAATTATGAACAAAATATTTTCACTAAAACTAAATCTGTAACTCATGAGTTTTCAACTGGAGAACTTGACGGAGATTATTATATTACTTTAGAAAAAGGTGAGGGATTTAAAGAGGTAATATTAGATAATATCTATGTTAAAGAAATTGATAAGTCAGTTGAATCAGCAGAATTAGCTTATGTAAATTTAAATGTAGTTAAAAATCATTTAGAAGTTGGACAAAGAGTACCATTTTCTATAGAGGCATTGATGAATAATGGTGAAAAGGTTAATTTAGAAGAAGCTGAAATTGAATATGAAATTTCAAACCCAGATGTTTTAAGTATTGAAAATAAAATGATGACTGGAATTTCTGATGGGGTTACAGATGTTAAAGTTAATATTACACTAAATGGAAAGAAAATTTCTTCAAATATAGTTAAAATTGTAGTTGGAAAAGTTTCTTCAAATGAAGGTAGTTCATCACCTTCAGTTATAAATAGTATTCCAGAAATAAATGCTAAAGATGTTGAATTAAAAATTGGAGATAAGTTTGATCCAATGGAAGGGGTAACAGCAGAGGATAAGGAAGATGGAGATATAACAAAAAATATTGAGGTTATAGAAAATAATGTAGATACAGAAAAAGCTGGAGATTATAATGTAGTTTACAAAGTAACAGATAGTAATGGGGCATCAAGCACTAAGAAGATAAATGTTAAAGTGAATGAAAAAGAAACAACTCCTTTAGAAGAGATTAAGGTAACTGGTATAAAGTTAAATAAAAACAATTTAAATCTTAAAAAAGGTGAAAAATATACTTTAAAAGCTGAAATAAGTCCAAAGGATGCAACAAATAAGGAGGTTATATGGATATCAAGTAATCCAAATGTTGTATCAGTTGATGAGAATGGAAATATAGAGGCTAAATCAGTAGGAGAAGCTGAAATAACAGTAACAATTAAAGATGGAGGCTTTAAAGACACATGCAAAGTTATTGTTACTAAGAGTCAGTCACAATCTGGTGTGTTACCTAGCACTGGTTCATTGATAGGAAGAATAGCCATGTCAATAATAGGTGCTATAGTTGCTGGAATAGGTGTGGCGGTTGTTTTTTACAAAAAAAAAGATAATTAAAAAATAGAATATAAATTATAGAAATATTTTGTTATAATTTATTTTGTAGAACTCATTAAATTGAGTTCTATTTTTTTTAAAATTATAAATTTAGCATTTTTAAATTAGTGATAGGGTATAATTTAGATTTTTTAATAATTTTTATAATCTTATGTTATAGTTAAAATAAAATGTTAAAATAAAAGAAAGTCATTATATAAAGATATTATTTTATAACTTATAGTTAAAATAAAAGGGAATGATAGGTAACTAGTTAATTTTTAGAGTTAACTTAATAAGTTTAACTAAATGAAAAGATTATTAGTTATTTTTAGTTTTTACAAATAAAAATAGAATTTAGAAATTTAAATATATAAGTGTAGAATATATAGCATGATAAAATTTATTTTTTTAGATTATTATAGATATGGATAAATAAATTTGAAAGTGGGGTGAAAAACCGTTGTCAATTTAAAAAGAGAAATAATATTATAAAACTTGAAAAGTAAATAAGTTTATTTTACAGAAGATTAGGGAATATAATAAGAATTTAAACAAGATTTATAAAGTTTTGGCAACGGGTTAAATTATGATAGTTGTTTTAAAACCTAAAACCAAGGAAGAGGAGATTATTAGATTGATAAATAAAATAGAGGCACTTGGAGTAGAAGCTAAAAATATCTCAGGAAAAGATACATGTGTAATTGGGTTAGTAGGTGATACTAGTAAAATAGAAACATCTAAGTTAGAAGGAAATAATAATGTAGAAAAAATAATACATGTACAAGAGCCTTTTAAGAAAGCTAATAGATTATTCCATCCAGACAATACAATAGTTGATGTAAGAGGAAATAAGATTGGTGGAAATAAAATTACTTTGATTGCAGGGCCATGCTCTGTTGAGAGTGAGAAGCAGATTACTGAGATTGCTACTGAAGTTAAAAATTTAGGTGCAGGATTTTTAAGAGGAGGGGCATTTAAACCAAGAACTTCTCCCTATAGTTTCCAAGGTTTAGAACTTGAAGGATTAGAATTACTTAAAATTGCAAGAGAAAAAACAGGACTTCCTATTGTTACTGAAATAATGTCAACTAGTATGATAGATAAATTTATTGAGGATGTTGATATTATACAAGTTGGTGCAAGAAATATGCAAAATTTTGATCTTTTAAAAGAGCTTGGTAAAACAAATAAACCAATTCTTTTAAAAAGAGGATTATCAGCAACAATCGAAGAGTTAATAATGTCAGCAGAATACATAATGGCCGGTGGAAATGAGAATATTATTCTTTGTGAAAGAGGAATAAGAACCTTTGAAACATATACTAGAAATACATTAGATTTAAGCGCAATTCCAGTTATTAAAAAACTAAGTCATTTACCAGTAATAGTTGATCCAAGTCATGCAGCAGGAAAAGCATGGATGGTAGAACCTTTGTCAAAAGCTGCCATAGCAGTGGGTGCAGATGGATTAATAATAGAGGTTCACAATGACCCTGCTAATGCTTTATGCGATGGGCAGCAGTCTATTACGCCTGAAAACTATGGAAATCTTTTGAAGGACTTAAAAAATATAGCTAATGCTATTGGTAGAGAATTATAAAATTTTTGAAGATTATTTCTTAGATTTTAGTCATGGGATTAAATGAGTTAAGTCCTTTCTTCTTTTAGGTTGTATTATTTTTAGAAGAAAGGGCTTAAGCTATTTTTAAAAGTTTTGGGAGTGAGAAAAATGAAAGTTTTAAGAGTTAATTTAGATGAGAAAAGTTATGATATAGTTATTCAAAAAGAGTTGAAGGAATATTTTGGAGAATATATAAAAACAGTCTTTCATGGAAAAAAAGTAGCTATAATAACAGATGACAATTTAAATGACATATATGGAAGTTTCATAAAAGAAAATTTAGAAAATGAGGGGCTTTTGGTTAAGATTATTTCTCTAAAACCAGGAGAAAAGAGTAAGTCCTTTGATACATTGCCTAGATTATATAATGAACTTCTAGATTTTAAGTTAACAAGAAGTGATTTAATAGTAGTCTTTGGTGGAGGCGTTGTAGGTGATTTAGGTGGATTTGTTGCATCAACATTTTTAAGGGGAATAGATTTTATACAAATTCCAACCTCATTACTTGCTCAGGTTGATTCAAGTGTTGGAGGAAAGGTCGCAGTTGATTTAGAAAGAGGAAAAAATTTAGTTGGAAGTTTTTATCACCCTAAAATAGTTTTAATAGATCCTAATTTATTAGGCACACTTGGTGAGAAATATTTTAATGATGGCCTTGGAGAAGTAATAAAATATGGATGTATAAAAAGCAAAACTTTGTTTGAAAAGTTAGAAAGTTTTAAAAATAAAGAAGAGCTAAAAGAGAATATAGGAGAAATAATATATGAGTGCTGCAATATAAAAAGAGAAGTTGTTGAAAATGATGAAAAAGATTTAGGAGAAAGAATGGTTCTAAATTTTGGACACACTTTAGGCCATGCCATAGAACAGCTTTATAACTATGAAACTTATTCACATGGGGAAGCAGTTGCTATAGGAATGAATATGATAACAAAAATTTCTGAAAGTAAGGGGCTAACTAAAGAAGGAACTTCAAAAAGAATTGAAAACTTATTAAAAAAATATGGATTAGAAATAGAGGTTAATCTTAAAGACAGAAGCTTATTAGAGAATGCTATTAAATTAGATAAGAAAAACTTAAATGGAGATTTAAAAGTTATATTGCTAAAGGATATAGGAGAAAGCTATATACATAACACAACAATAGACTTTTTTAAGTAAATATGTTTATTAAGATGGTCATAAAGTTTATCTAAAATCAACAATAGTTTAAAATAGAGCCTAAATATATAATTCTAAGTCATGCTTATTAAGATGTGCTTTGGGTTATATATTTAAAATAAAAGATAATTAATAGGTTTAAATAAATATTAAGTTTTTAGTGAATAACTAGGTTTATTTGTAAGGAAAAGATGATTTAGAATAGTAAGTTTTAAGGAGGGATTGTAGGGTGAAAAAGATTAAGATAACTCCTAGTAAAATAGGAGGAGATATTAAAATACCTCCTTCAAAGAGTATGGCACATAGAGCCATTATTTGTGCAGCTTTGAGCAATGGAGAAAGTAGAATTAGAAATATAGATTTTTCAGATGATATTATTGCAACCTTGGAGGGAATGAAAGCTTTAGGGGCAAAGATTAGAGTTGAAAAAGAGGAACTTATTATAAATGGGGAAAATATTTTTAGAGATTCTAAAGAGAAGAAGATTGATTGTAATGAATCAGGTTCTACCTTAAGATTTTTAGTTCCTATTTCTTTAATTAAAAATAACAAGGTTAATTTTATTGGAAGAGGAAATCTAGGTAAAAGACCTTTAAATACTTATTATGATATATTTGATAAACAGGGAATAAAGTATTCTTATAAAGAAGGAATCATGGATTTAAAGATAGATGGAGAATTAAATGGGGGAGAGTTTAAGGTTAAGGGAAATATAAGCTCTCAATTTATAAGTGGATTATTATTTACTCTTCCATTATTAAAAGAGGATTCTAAAATAATTATAACAACTGAAATGGAATCTAAGGGATACATAGATTTAACCTTAAGTATGATGGATAAGTTTGGTGTTAAGGTTTTAAATAATAATTATAAAGAATTTATTATAAAGGGAAATCAAGAATATAAGCCTAGAGATTATAAGGTTGAGGGAGATTATTCTCAAGCAGCTTTTTATTTTTCAGCAGGTGCCTTAGGTAATCCTGTTACATGTTTAGACTTAGATTTAAATTCTTATCAGGGAGATAAGGAATGTATTGAAATTTTAGAGAGAATGGGTTGTGAAGTTTTAATAAATTCTTTTAAGTCAGATAAAGAGGTTTGTGAAAATGAATTTTTAAAAAAAGAAAATATATTATATGGGTGTAGTTATACAATAAATAATGACTTTATAGATGAAAATACTTCATTAGAAAAAGTTAAAAAAGAGATTACTAATTTAAATGAAATAAAAAGAGAAAAAATAAAAATTATAGGAAATAATCTTAAAAGCACAGTTATAGATGCATCTCAATGTCCAGATATAATACCAGTATTAACAGTAGTTGCCGCCTTAAGTTCTGGGGAAACTAGGATTATAAATGGGGAAAGACTTAGAATAAAGGAATGTGATAGATTACATGCTATTAAAACAGAGCTTAATAAATTAGGTGCAAATATAAAAGAACTTAAGGATGGATTAATTATAAATGGAGTTAAAGAATTTCATGGAGGAGAGGTTTATAGTCATAAAGATCATAGGATTGCTATGAGCTTAGCTATTGCTTCAACTAGATGTAATGGAGAGGTTACTATTTATGAACCAGACTGTGTAAAAAAATCATATCCAAGTTTCTGGGAAGATTTTAAGTTTTTAGGTGGTAAGTTTATTTAGAAAGGTGGAAAGATTATGAGTGGAGTATGGGGGAACAAGATAAAATTATCCATATTTGGTGAGTCTCATGGAGAAGGTATTGGTATTGTGGTTGATGGAATAGAACCTGGAATAAGTATCAATATGGAGAATATAGAAAAGGATATGGAGAGAAGGGCACCTGGAAGAAATAATTTATCTACTCAGAGAAAAGAGAAAGATAAGCCAGAGGTTTTAAGTGGAATTTTCAATGGATTTTCAACAGGTGCCCCTATTTCTATGATTATAAGAAATAATGATAATAAATCTAGAGATTATTCTAAGATAAAGGATGTAATAAGACCTGGTCATGCTGATTTCCCAGGGTATGTTAGATATAAAGGGTTTAATGATTATAGAGGAGGGGGACATTTTTCAGGAAGAATTACTGCCCCTTTAGTCTTTGCTGGTGCTTTGGCAAAGGAAATATTAAAGGGGAAAGGAATTTTTGTTGGCTCTCACATTAAACAGGTTGGAAAAGTTAAGGATTCTTCTTTTGATTATCTTAATTTAAATAAAGATGATTTAGAGAATTTATTAAAAAAAGAACTTCCATTAATAGATGATTCAAAAATTGAAGTGGTTAAGGAAGAAATAATTTCACATAAAATGGATGGTGATTCTATTGGAGGAATAGTTGAGTGTGGAGTAGTTGGCTTAAAAGCTGGAATTGGTAATCCATTTTTTGATTCATTAGAGAGTACAATTTCTCACTTAGCTTTTTCTGTGCCTGCAGTTAAAGGAATAGAGTTTGGAAAGGGTTTTGACTTTGCTAATATGAAAGGTTCTGAAGCAAATGATGAATATTATTTAGAAGAGGGAAATATAAAAACATACTCAAACAATAATGGAGGAATAACTGGGGGAATTTCAAATGGAATGCCTCTTATATTTAGAGTTGTTATAAAACCAACTCCATCAATTTTAAAGGAGCAGAGAACTGTTAATATAAATAAAATGGAAAATGAAATATTAAGTGTAAAGGGAAGACATGATCCATGCATAGTTCAAAGAGCATTAGTTGTTATTGAGGCCATCGCAGCACTTTCTATTTTAGAGCTTATAAATTATTAGTATTTAAATTTAAAGTTTTGATTTAAGGAAATATTGATTTTAACTATCTTTTACGACCTGCTTAATTTTGCAGAGAGTTTCTATCTAAAATCAAAACTAGTTTAAAATTTATTAAGTAAGGAAAGAGGTGAATTTGTGAGTGATAAGTTAATTCAGTGTAGAAATAGAATTGATGAAATAGATAAGGAGCTTATGAAACTTTTTGAAGAGAGAATGAAGGTTGTTTTAGATGTTGCTCAGTATAAGAAAGAGAATAACATGCCTATTTTTCATAAGGAGAGAGAAAATCAAGTTATAGAAAAAAATTTAAATAGGATTGAAAATAAAGAATTACTTCCATATGCTGAAGAAATGTTACATATATTGATGGATATAAGTAAAAAGTATCAGCATAATAAGATTAAAATTATGGAAAATACTTTAGATAAATAAAGAATAGATTTAGAAAAAGAAGTTACATAAATTTTTTAATAGTTAAAAGGAAAAGACACTTAGCTAAAAAGCTAAGTGTCTCAAATGAATTTGTGTATTTAATTATATTTAAACAATAAAACTTAAAATAATTATTAATCTTTTGACAGGGGATGTTAAAAGATTAGTTAGGTCAATTAATTTATAAGTTTTGCCTATTAATTAAAACATAGAAATATGAAAAAATTATGGATTTTTATTTTTAGAGGTGTAAAAATATGAAGATTTTTGGGTTAATTGGAGAAAAATTAGGACATAGCATGTCACCTTATATACATAATAAGATTTTTAATCATAATAAAATAAATGGAGTTTATAATTTATTTTCTGTAAGTCAAAAAAATAAAAATAATATAGTTGAAAGTTTAAAAAACTTAGGTATAAGTGGATGTAATGTTACTATTCCATATAAGGAAGTTGTAATGGAACAATTAGATTTTATTTCAGAAGAGGCAAAAAAAATTGGATCAGTAAATACAATATTGCTTAGTGATGGAAAAGCTTATGGATATAATACTGATTATTATGGATTTGGAAAAATGTTAGAGAGAAAAGATGTAAAAACACATGGAAATAGCTTTTTTGTATTAGGAGCAGGGGGAGCTTCTAGAAGTGTTTTAAAATACTTAGAAGATAATGGAGCAAAAAAAATAGTATTAGTATCTAGAGATAAGGAAAAAGCTAAAAGAAGATTTAAAAATTTCAATGTTGATTTTATGGGTTATGATGAATTAAATAGTATTGAAAAAGAATTTGCAATTATTAATACAACACCTTGTGGAATGTATCCTAATGTTGATACAATGGCTATTTCAAGAGAGGTTTTGAAAAAATTTAATGTGGCAATAGACATTGTATATAATCCACTAGAAACAAAGTTTTTAAAGAATGGAAAAGAATTAGGTCTTAAAACTGTTAATGGGTTATTTATGCTTGTTGGGCAAGGAGTAAAGGCCAATGAAATATGGAATGGAATAAAAGTTGAAAAGTCAACAGAGGAAGAAATATATAATGAATTAAAAAAGAGATTTTAATTAATAGCTTTGTTTTAAACAAGTGTTGATTTTAGATAGAATTTTACGCCCCTCTTAATAAGCAGTTTAAATTTTCATTCTCTTAAAATAGAACCTAATTAATAAGATAATATAAAATATATGGAAAATAGGAGTTGTTAGATATGAAGAAAAAAGGTGTGCTTTTAATTGGAATGCCAGGAGCTGGCAAAACAACTGTGGGAAGAATTCTTGCTAAGGCTTTAGGAATGAATTTTGTTGATATAGATGAGTTTATAGAAAAAAGTACAGGAAAAGAGATTAAGGAAATTTTTTCTCAGGGAGAAGAGGGGTTTAGAGATCTTGAAAGTAAGAGTTGTGAGCTTTTATCTGGGTTAAAAAATGTTGTTATATCTTCTGGTGGTGGAGTGGTTAAAAGAGAAGAAAACATTGAATACTTTAATGAATTCATAAAGGTTTTCTTAAATAGACCATTAGATTTAATAATGGAGGATATAAACACAGAAACTAGACCTCTTTTATGGGCTGGAAAAGAGAGACTTACTAATTTGTTTAGAGAGAGAATTGATTTATATAAAAAGTATTGTGATATAGAAGTTATAAATGATGGTTCTATTGAAGAAGTTGTAAAAAATATTGCATATGAAATAAAAATTTTTTCAGAAAAAAATAATAATATGTAATTTAAGAAAGCTATTTAAATGGAAGGATGTGAGGGATAGTAAACATTCAAATTATATTTTAAAAATATTATTTAAATGTTTAACTAATAATACTATGAAAATAATGGTTATAAATGGACCAAATTTAAATCTTTTAGGAATAAGAGAAAAAAATATATATGGGGCAAAAGACTTTAATTATATTATTAATTATATAGAAGAAGAGGGGAGAAAGTTAGGTTTAGAAATTGATTGTTTTCAAAGCAATATAGAAGGAGAAATAATTAATTTTATTCATAAGGCATATTTTGAAAAGTATGATGGAATTATAATAAATCCAGGGGCATACACTCACTATAGCATAGCAATTTATGATGCTTTAAAAGGTGTTGAAATTCCAACTGTTGAAGTGCATTTAAGCAATATCCATAAGAGAGAAGAATTTAGACATAAGTCAGTTACAGCAGCTGCTTGTATAGGACAAATAAGTGGATTTGGTGAGTATGGATATATAATGGGATTAAATGCATTGATTAATCATTTATAATTAATATTTTGATGAAATATCAAATATAATAAAAACTTCTCTCTTTAAATAAACTATTTTTTAAAGAGAGAAGTTAAGTCAATTAAAATTTAAATTTTTTAACTTTTCCTTTTCTATATTATTTAAAACCTTAATTAGGTTATATAGGTCATATTTGACTCCTAAATATGTAAATTTAAAAATCTTAGTTGAAATACTACATGGAAGTACATCATCAATATTTGACACTATTAAATCATATTCATTTAAATTCTTCTCAGAAAAAATTTCAGTTTGGACATTAAATTTTTTAATTAAGATGCTATTGAAATCCTTAAGTAGAATTTTTAGTATGGAACTTTCTGTTTTAGATAAAATACCTATTTTTATTGTGTATTTACTTTCTTCATTTATGTAAGATAAATTTAATACCATTAATAATTTAAAATATTTGAAATTTAAATTATTTAATGGAAAACATGATTTTATTTCTTTAAATAAATAAAGTATAAATTGTTCTTTTAAAAAGCTTAAATGGTTATTTAAATAAAAATTCTTAGTGTTTTGATCAATAGAATAAAACACTCCTTTAAAGTAAAATTTTTTATTGCAATAAGACAAAATATTACTTTTAATAACATTATCGAATTCAAAATCTTTATTTGAAAATAAAGACTTCATTTTTAATAAAATAAATTTATGTAAATCAAAAGGAAGTGTTGTATTTATTTTATTTTCAATTTCTAAAATACCAAAAGTTTTTAAAAAGCACATAGTTGCATAAGCTAAATATTTTTTATTGTCTGGAAATTTTGAATAAAATAATTCAAGATCTTTGAAAATTGTGTCATTTTTAAATTTATCTAAATTTTCTTTAGTAAAACTATCTGAAAAATTTTCTTTAATAAATTTATATCTTTGCTTTATAATAATTTTTGACCAAACACAAAGACTTAATTTTTGAGTATAATCAAATTCTATAGAAGAAGATTCTTCTAAAAATTTTACAATATCTTTATCATAAAAATTTTGCATATCCTCTTTTTTTGTCCTAACATTTATAAATAAAGAATGATAAAAATATGCATTTTGAAGAGGTGAACCAATTAACTCAAATTTTTTTATTGTTAAATCAAATGAACTTAATAGTTTGTTACATTCATTAATTTTTCTATTAAGAGTTGATAAGCTTATATTTAAAGCATCACATAATTTAAAACTAGTTAGATTTTTGTTTTGGTAAAGAATACATAGTAATTGATACTTTAATGAATTTTCTATATATATAGAAACAAAATTATCTAAGCTTATATTATTAATATATTTTAAAAGTATATTTTCATTATTTACATAAATATGAACATCATTATTATAGTGATTTAAAAACATTAAATTTATATTTTTTATGTAAACTTTTAATGTTGGAAAAGAAATTTTAAGCTCTTCACAAAGCTTGTATTTTGAAAAGACACCATTATTAATATAGAGCTTTTTCAAAATTTCAATTTCAATTTTTTCTGATGATTCAAGTAAATTTTCTTTAAACATAACACTCTCCATTTAAAAAAATAAATTTAAAATATAAGGTAAATTAATTTTATGTATTTTTAGAAATTTTGAATATTAATGTTAATTAGTTAATTAAAGAATATACAAATTAAAATTTAAGATTAACAGTTTTTAATAAAACTTAAACATTGATGTTTTCTTATTATCTTATAAATTATAAAGTTTTTCAATATATATTTAAAAATTTTTTTAACATTAATTTTCTTAAATGAAAAGTAAATTTTTGAAATATCAAAATTACAAAAAAAAACATCGAAATCACAAAAAATATTGTTTGCTTTAAAATTAATTTATATAATGTTATAAAAATATAAGGTTAAAATTTTATTAATAAGAATGAAAAGTAAATTAGTTAATTCTAAATACTATATAAAAATTAATGTAAGCATTTTATTAATATTTAATTTAAAAATTGATGAAAATAGAAATATTTTAATAAAAAATGTACGTATTAGTTAACATTAAAAAAGAGGTTAAAATATATAATTTGATATAGTTTAATTAAATATGGAATAAGTGAACATAAGAAAAATATTGTATGTATGAAAAAATATAAAATAAATTAATTTAAATTATAAAAAAAATAAGGATTTGAAAGGGCTTGTATAAGTCCTTTTTTTTTTATTTAATTTATATAAAAACAATTGGAAATTTTTGAGATGGTTTAATTGATTATAAAAGTTTATTAAAAAATTAGAACAAATTAGAATTTATGAGTGGTATTATATAATTATAAAATATAAATTTAAAATTTAATATTATTTTAAGGGTGAATGAAGATGAGTATATTTAATATTGCCATATGTGAAGATGAAAGTATTCAAATTGAAAAAATATATGAAATATTAAAAAAATTTGAATTGAATGAAGGTATTAAGTTAAATATTGATACTTTCTCTTCAGGAGAAGAATTTATTGAAAATAATTTTGAAAAATATGATATAGTTTTTTTAGATATAAAAATGAAAGAATTAACAGGTATAGAAATATCTAAAATTATAAGAAAAAGTAATGAAAAAATAAAAATTATATTTATAACAGCATTAGAGCATTATTGGCCAGAGGGGTATACTGTAAATGCGTATAGATATATTATAAAGCCTATAAAAGAGAATGAATTATATAACATAATAAAGGATTTAATAAAAATAATCAATAAAAATAAAGAGTTTATATTATTAAAAAAAGATGATGTTTTAGAAAAGGTATTAATTAATGATATTAAATATTTAGGTATAGAAAATAGAAAAGTATTAGTACATACAATTAATGGAGTATATTCTACATATATTCCTTTAGGAAAATGGGAAAGCGAACTTTATGGGCATGATTTTTATAAACCTCATAATAGTTATTTAGTTAATTTTAAATATATTAAACAAATAAATAAAAATCATGTAGTACTAACTGATGGTGAATTAGTATATGTTTCTCAACGTAAATATAAGGAGTTTAAGGATAACTTTATAAAATATGTAAATGGAATTCGTTAACCATATATTTAAATAAGAGGATTTAGATATGAATAATGTAAAAAAAAGATTTAAGATTTATCTAAGTGTTTTGGTATTATGCATAATCTCAATAGGGGTTTTAATGTATAAATATTTTTTAGATAATAAAAGGGATTATAAAGAACGATTAAAAGATGTTAATGAAATTGTTATTGACACTCAAAAGAAAAGGATTAAAGAAATTGTAGATAATACAATAAATAATATTGAATTAG
Organism: Clostridium sp.; assembly: GCF_029267215.1. Classification (GTDB taxonomy): domain Bacteria; phylum Bacillota; class Clostridia; order Clostridiales; family Clostridiaceae; genus Sarcina. The sequence goes on from NZ_JARIDH010000081.1 coordinate 40,570, forward strand.
ATCAAGAAAGAGTCATAAGTACAAAAGAGAAAGAGATTGAGGGTATTTTACTTCTTTTTGATAATTTAGGTAAAGACTTAAGCACAAAAAAGATAGTTAATATAGTTCAAAAAATTGGAAATAAATTTGATGAAAATTCAAAAATAAGATTAATTGTATGGAATGTAGATAAAAAGAAGATAGAATACTCAAATGATAAAAATATAGATACTAACAATATAGATAAAGAAGATGTTTTAAGATATACAAAAGATAACTATGAATTAAGAAAAATTAAAAATATAGGAAGTTCTAAAATATTAATTTTGGGAGTGAGTAAAAAAGACATAGATGATAAAGTAAAGCAAATTTCTATTAAGCGGATAAGAGAATCTAAATTAGATGATTGTGGATATATATGGATTAATGAAATAGTAAATTATAATGGAGGAGAAAATTATGCTAAAAGATTAGTTAATCCAAATTTAAAAGATAGAGAAGGCGAATTTTTATCAACAAATCTTAAAGATTGTGATGGAAGAAGACCTTATTTAAAAGAACTAGATGATATAAAGGAAAAAGGTGAATCATATAATGAATATAATTTTAAGAAGCCAAACTCAAATGAGATAGGTTTAAAATTAAGCTATGCTAAACTTTATAAAAAGTATAATTGGATAATAGCAACTGGAGTATATTTAGATGATTTACAAAGTTATAATAAAAAATACAACAAAGAATTTCAAGAAAAGTTTAAAAAACAAGAGGTAGTAAGAATGATTAATATTTTACTATTATTTATTTATGCTATTATTACAGGTGGAATAATTTTCAATTATACTACAATGAAAAAAAAGATAATAATTAAAGAAAAAAATAGGTTGTTAAAATCTCATTATGATATACTCTCTCATAAGAATGATGAGGCTAATAAAATAATTCATGATATCAAAAATCACTTAACAACTATGTATGCATTAGCAAAAGAAGATAACAATAACTTAGTAGAATATTTAAATAGTGTAGATAAAGATATACATAAATATGGAAATAAAGTTATAACTGGAAATAAAATTGTGGATATTGTTTTAAATGAAAATATGGAATTGATGAAAAAAAAGAATATAAATTTCATACATAGTATTGAAAAAATAAATTTAGATTTTATAGAAAATAAAGATTTAGTAGGTATTTTAAGTAATTTATTTAATAATGCAATTGAAAGTGTAGAAAAGTGTAATGAAAAAGAAGTAGAATTTATATTATATAGTTTTAATAATGGCTATGTAATTATTAAAATGGTTAACACTTGTGAAAAGGAGCCTGTTGTTAAAGGTGGTAAACTAGTTACAACAAAAGCAAAGAAAGATCATCATGGATATGGTGTTGGAATAGTAGAATCAATAATAAAAAAATACAACGGCGATTTAGAATGGGAATATAATAAAGAAAATGAGCTTTTTAGTATTTTAATAATGATTCCTATTAAAGAGGATTAGTTAATGCCCCATTGTAATTTTTATAGAAGAACTCAAAAAAGAGTTCTTCTTTTTTTATCAGAAATTTAACTTTATGTTACATCATTTTTTTGTTTTTTTTAGAAAAATGTTGACAAAAAATTTTGTTGCAAAAATATATAATGAAAATATAAAATAGTGTACTTTATAAATTTATAAAAAATGTATCAAAGAAGGGCGGAATTTATATGAGTAAATTAAAAAACAAAATAGCTAAGACAATAACGGCCACTGTAACAACGACTGTAATAGCTACAGGTGTATATGCTCCTTTTAGCAGTTTAACACAAGTTTCAGCAGCTCAGTTAAGATTAACAGATGAAGAAATTATGAACATTCAAAAAGATAGAGAGATAACAGAAATAATAAATAGTAAAGAATATAAAGAGTTGGTGAAGAGTATAAATCTTGCTGAAAGAATATCTGGGTCAAAGGATGCTGATTCTATATACACAAAAGATTCATTGAAAAAGTTAAGGGATGAAATTAAGAATTCAAAAAAAGTAGTAGATGAAAAGCAAAATTTAACAAAAGAATTAGTTCAAAAAACAAGAGATAAGTTAGATTTAGCTATAGTTAATATGATTAAATTAAAAGATCTTAAACCTGAAATAAAGAAACCAGAGGTAAATAAACCTGAAACAAAGAAACCAGAGGTAAATAAACCTGAAATAAAGAAGCCTGAGGTAAATAAACCTGAAACAAAGAAACCAGAGGTAAATAAGCCTGAAATAAAGAAGCCAGAGGTAAATAAGCCTGAAATAAAGAAACCAGAGGTAAATAAGCCTGAAATAAAGAAGCCAGAGGTAAATAAGCCTGAAATAAAGAAGCCAGAGGTAAATAAACCTGAAATAAAGAAGCCAGAGGTAAATAAGCCTGAAATAAAGAAACCAGAGGTAAATAAACCTGAAATAAAGAAACCAGAGGTAAATAAACCTGAAATAAAGAAGCCAGAGGTAAATAAACCTGAAACAAAGAAACCAGAGGTAAACAAACCTGAAATAAAGAAGCCAGAGGTAAATAAACCTGAAACAAAGAAACCAGAGGTAAACAAACCTGAAACAAAGAAACCAGAGGTAAAGAAAGTTGATAAAAGTGAAAGAGCAATTCCTAAAACTGGGGATTCAGGGGTATTAGGATTTGCAACTTTAGGATTTACGAGTTTGTTAGGACTTGTTTTAAATAAATTTAAATTTAGAAAAAATAACTTTTAATATTTATAGTTAAAGTTTATTTTTGTAAATATTTAAAAAGCTCAAAAGTTTTTTAATTTTAATAAAAAAAAGATAAGTCAACTTTGTTTTATGTATGATACTATTAAATTAGCTACTTAAATGTGGCTAAAAACACTTCAAATTATGTATATTTTTTAATTAACTAACTAACTAACAATTAAAATTTTCATTACCTAAAAGATTAAAAAGCAGATAGTTCAAAATCAAGTCAAAGTCAAAATTAAGTTTAGAGTGTCTGAAAATAGACACTCTTTTCTTTTTAAACAAAATAAAATTATGTGATAAAAATTTAATAAAAACTATTTGTAATAAATTTACATTAAATTAATAGAAATAAAAGGAAAAAACTTAAAGAAAAAGGTATTATTGTATTGTAAGAGTTTATTCAGGAATTTAACTATGAAAAGAGAAATTTATTTATATGATTAAAAAAGGGGAATTGAAATTTATGGAGGATAGAATAGAAAACTTACAAACAATAATAAAGAAGATTCTAGCCACTACAGATGAACAGATTAACGGGGATTTAAAGGAATCCTTAAGATTTAGAATGTCAGTAGCAGAGAATATGCGTGGTGAGGTTAGACATTTAAAATGCTTAAGGGAGTTAGCAGAAAATAAGCTACAGGAATTTTTCTTGAAGGAGGATTTCCCTAAAAATTATAATAATTTCTTAAGAGTTTGGGGTGAACTTAGAGAGAAAGCTAAAGATTTTTGCAATGATCCTAAGTATGATTATACTGAAGAAAGATATAAGTATGAGTTTATATATTATGAGGTTTACTGTAATGTATATTTAAGGTATTCTTTAGGGGTACTTTTTAATGGATATAATCAGCTTATAATTGATGAATTAAAAAATTATAATTATTTAGAGATAATTCAAATGTATAGATATTATCTTCATAAAATAACTCTTAGAAAATTAGAGAAGAGTTTTAAATTAGAAAAAGTAAATATTTAGTATGATTTTTTAATAGAGTTTTTTCAGAGCTTATAAGTAAATTTATAAATAAGTTAGTTATTTAATTTCACCAACAAATTTATAAGTTTGATTAAGGGGGTGAGAAAACTCTTTTTTACTATTCCATAATTTTATAGGTTTAATTAGTAATTGATTTGTACCAAGTTCTATAGTTAAAATAAAAGATTTTTACTCAGGATTAAAATTTACAATAAAAAGTAGGTTTAAAATTATTAAATTAGATTAAATAAAGATTTTAACTAAACACTATATTTAAAAAATGGTAAAATAATGTTATTATTTTATTAACAAAATTATCTAAATAGAAAGAGGGGATTGAGAATATATGAGGATTGAAGCCAAAGAAATAAGTAAGTCATTTGGAGATGTTAAGGCTTTGCAAAGTTTAAGCTTTACAATTGAAAAAGGAAAGGCTTTAGGATTACTTGGGAGAAATGGTGCTGGAAAAACAACAGCTATAAGACTTCTACTTGGTATAATTCCAAGTGATACAGGAAAAGTTTTAGTAGATAATAAAAAACTAAATTTTGAGGATAAGTCTTTTGGATATTTACCAGAGGAAAGAGGGCTTTATCTTAAATACAAAGTTAAAAACCAACTTATGTACTTTGCATCTCTTTATGGAATTAAGAGAAAGGATGCTTTAAAAAGTATTGAGTATTGGCTTGAAAAATTTGAGATAAGCGAGTATTTAAATAAAAAGGTTGAAACTTTATCAAAGGGGAATAAACAAAAAATTCAACTTATAATCGCACTTATGCATGATCCAGAAGTAATAATTTTAGATGAGCCATTTAGTGGACTAGATCCAGTAAATGTGGAACTTTTCAAAAGTGTAATTAGAGAACTTCTTCAGCAAGGAAAAACTTTGATTTTTAGTAGTCATAGAATGTCTGATGTAGAAGAGTTTTGTGATGATATTATAATGCTTAAAAAGGGTGAAACAATTCTTCAAGGAAATCTTAATAAGATAAAAGAAGAGTATGGAATTAAAGGACTTGTTGTTGAAGGAAAAGAAGAGGTTAAAACATTCTTAGAGAGTGAAGGATTTACTCCTTTTGAATTTAAGAAGGGGAGTTATAGAATAGATCTTAAGGATTTAGAAAAAGCTAAGGAACTTCTAAGAAAAATCACCAATTCTAATATGGATATAATAGGTTTTTACTTTGAAAGGCCTTCATTAAATGATATCTTTATAGAAAGGTTAGGTGATTAATATGAAGAAGTTTTGGAGTATTTTTGCTTTTACTTATAAAGAATTTATAAAGAATAAAGGACTTATAATTTCCACAATAATTACATTAGTTTTAATGCTTGGATTTTTTAATGCTAACAAGATAATTGGATTATTTAAAGGAAATTCTTCTAAGGACTTAATTATGGTAAGTACACAAGCTAGAGAAGAGGTTTTAAATAAGGATGTATTAAGTAGATTAAATGATCATGGCTTTGAAATTCAATTAACTAATAATGAGGATGAAGCTTATAAGATTAAAAAGGAAATTAAAAATGGAGATTCAAAATATAAAGCTTTGCTTGAGATAACAGAAGGAAAAGAATTAACAGGAAAACTTTTTGTAAATGAAATACCTAAAGAATCTTTAACTAAGAAGATTAATACAATTTTAAACGATGCTAAATTTACCTTTACTATGCATAAATATAATTTAACTAAAGATGAGTATGAAAATATAATGAGTCCTGCTAAATTAGAGATTATTCAAAGTGGTAATGCATCTCATGAAAGAATGATCTTAGTTTATGCTCTTGTATTTGGAATATATATGATAACTCTTACTTTTGGAAGTATGGTTGCAAATTCAGTTGTAGAAGAGAAAAGTAATAGAATAATGGAAACATTAATAACAATGGCTAAACCTATGGAATTATTCTTTGGAAAAGTATTAGGAGTTTGTGCAGTTGGACTTACTCAAATTGCTATTTTTTTAGGATTTGGCTTTATAATGCTTAAGACATCTGGAATAAGTTTAGAAGCAATAAGTTCATTAAACTTAAATGCAGGAATAATATTTTCTTTTATTTTTTACTTTATTTTAGGATATTTAACATTTTCAATGCTTTATGCAGCAGTTGCCTCCCTTGCAACAAGTTCGCAGGATGTAAACTCATCAATGGGGGCAATAACATTTATTTTTGTAGGAGTTTTCATGCTTGCAATGAATTGTATGTTTAATATTGAATCAACCTTAGCAAAAGTATTTAGCTATGTTCCATTTGCTTCCCCTTTAATAATGTTTGAGAGAATAGTATTATCTAAGGTTACATTTATGGAAATATTAATAACTACCATAATAAACGTAGGTTTCATATTAATAGTTGGATATTTCAGTAGTAAATTATACAAAAAAGGATCTTTACACTATGGTAAAAAAGCTTCTTTAATTAAGATGATTAGAGGAAAAGAGTAAATTGTGATGAAATTTTGGTGTTTGTAAAATAATAGTAAGTGTGGTATTATTCATCAATAAGAAATATTATGGGAGTGATTTTTATGTGTACAAGCTTAACATTAGAAACAAAAGATGGATTTCACTTATTTGGAAGGAATATGGATTTAGAATATTCATTTAATCAGTCAATAATATATATACCAAGAAATTATAAAGCTATTAATAAAGGGGATAATAATAGGGAAACAAAGACTAAGTATGCAATATTAGGAATGGGTACAACTTTTAATAATTATCCTACCTTTGCAGATGCTATGAATGAAAAAGGGGTAGCCTGTGCAGGGTTAAACTTTCCAGGATATGCTAAATATTCAGAGGAAATAGTAGAAGGAAAAAATAATGTTCCAGTATATGATTTTCCACTTTGGATATTAGCTAATTTTAGCAGCTTAGAAGAGGTTAAAAAAGAATTAGAAAATACAGTTATAGTTGATATACCAATAGATAAAAAGATACAAAATACAACTATGCATTGGATGGTAACAGACAAAACAGGTAAATCAATAGTAATTGAGAATACAATAGATGGCTTAAAGGTATTTGATAATAAGGTGGGTGTTTTGACAAATTCACCATCTTTTGATTGGCATATGACAAATTTACGTCAGTATATATCAATGAATAATAATCATGTTAGTTCAAATAAAGTTGGAGAGGAAGAATTAACAGCTTTAGGAGTAGGAACTGGATTAATTGGTTTTCCAGGAGATTTTACACCAGCTTCTAGATTTGTGAGAACAGTTTATTTAAGAAATGCCATGATGACAAATGCAAAAGAAACAGCTGATATAATGGGCTTTTTCCACATACTAAATAATGTGGCCATGGTAAAAGGTTCTGTAATGACTAAGGATAATAAAATTGATATGACACAATATACAAGTTGTATGGATTTGGAAAATAAAGTTTATTATTATAACACTTATGATAGCAGTCAATTAAATGCAATAGATATGAAAAAAGAAGATTTAAATGGAAAAGAAATAAAGATTTTTAAATATAACACAACTTTAAAAATAAATTATGAAAATTAGTGTAGTATTATAATTCAATGTGAAATTAAATCTTGTTTTAAAACTTTGAGTAAATATTTTCTATATGAAACTAGAAAATCATATTAATTTAGCATTAATTTTAAATAAAAATATTGAAAATATTAAAAGTTGAGTATATAATATAAAAAAATGAAAACAAATTAAAAACTATGAAAAGAAATAGTAGATTAAGTGGACTTTTCAGAGAGCTAATGGTTTTGGTGTGAATTTAGTAGGAAAGCTTAGTTGAAGCAGTCTTGGAGTTTCTTGTTGAGAACTAAAAGTTTAAATAATTTTAATAGCTAATTTTACTTAATATTAGTTTTAATAAATACTATTTAAAAATTTTTAAGAAAAATGATTTATAACTTTTAATTAGATTAAGACGAGTTCCTCCCGTTATAGAGGATGGAAATTAATTGAGATATTAGTAATCAATATTTAGAATAATATTTTTTGTGTTGCTAATAATATTAATAGATTTCCAACTGAGGTGAGTAAACATAAGTTTTTACTTATTAGGGTGGTACCGCGAAGTAGTTCCTTCGTCCCTTTTTGGGATGATGGAACTTTTTTTATTTAAATTTAAGATTCTTTTTTAAGATGGTCCAAAAGTTCTATCTAAAATCAACACTAGTTAAAACAGAGATAAATTTAATTGACTAATAAATTATTATTATATGGGGATAGGAAATATCCTATAAGCTTTGGTAAACTTAAACATTAGTTATATTAACTAAGAAGCACCAACTTCTGTAAGTGGTGAGTAGTTCACAATACAAATAAATTTCTATAAAAATAAGAAATAACAAGGGGGCAGATTTGTCATGGAAGAAATTTTAGAAATATTAGAAAAAAACAGTAGATATAGTGATGAAGAAATAGCTGTTATGACAGGTAAAAAGGTTGAGGAAGTTAGAGAGGCTATAAGAGATTATGAAGAGAAGAGTATTATTGCAGGATATACTACACTTATAAATTGGGAGAATACGGGAAAGGAAACAGTTACGGCCTTAATAGAAGTTAAAATTACTCCTCAAAGAGGGGTTGGATTTGATAAGGTTGCTGAAAGAATATATAAGTTTCCACAGGTTAAAGCATGTTATTTAATGTCATCTGGTGGTTTTGATTTAACAGTTATTGTCGAAGGAAAAACAATGAAAGAGGTTGCTATGTTTGTTTCTGATAGACTTGCAATACAAGAATATGTGAAAGGAACAGCCACACATTTTGTATTAAAAAAATACAAAGATCATGGAACTATATTCAGAGAGAAAAAAACAGATGATAGGGAGATGTTATTTATATGATGCTAGAAAATATGATATTAGATAATGTGAAAAATATGCCACCATCAGGTATTAGAAAATATTTTGACTTAATAAATGAGATGGAAGGTGTTATTTCTTTAGGGGTTGGGGAGCCTGATTTTATTACTCCTTGGAATGTGAGAGAAGCTGGAATATATTCCTTAGAACAAGGACATACTCATTATTCATCAAATGCAGGTTTTATTGAATTAAGAGAAGAAATTTCAAAGTATTTAAACAGAAGATTTGATTTGAAATATAATCCAAAGGATGAAATTTTAGTTACTGTTGGAGGAAGTGAAGGAATAGACTTGGCTTTAAGAGCCTTAGTTGGTCCTGGTGATGAGGTTATAATTCCAGAGCCAAGTTTTGTAGCATATAAAGGGTGTACAGCATTTACTGGGGCAACTTCAAAAATAATAAATTTAAGAGCTGAGGATGATTTTAAACTTACACCAGAGCTTTTAGAAGAGGCAATCACAGAGAAAACTAAGGTTGTAATAATTCCTTTTCCTAATAATCCAACTGGTGCAATTATGAATAGAGAAGAACTTAGAAAAATTGTGGATGTTTTAAAGGAGAGGGATATAATAATACTTTCTGATGAAATATATGCAGAATTATCTTATGGAGAAGAACATGTTTCTATTGCAAGTTTTGAGGAAGTAAAAGAAAAAACCATAGTTATAAATGGATTTTCTAAATCTTATGCTATGACAGGATGGAGACTTGGATATGTTTGTGCCCATAAAATATTAATAGATGCCATGAAGAAAATACATCAATATGGAATAATGTGTTCTCCAACAATAGCTCAATATGCTGCAATTGAAGCCTTAAAAAATGGAGATGAAAGTGTTTCTGAAATGGCAAGAGAATATAATAGAAGAAGAAGAGTATTAGTTGAAGGATTTAGAAATATGGGATTAGAATGTTTTGAGCCATTAGGTGCTTTGTATGTTTTCCCTTGTATAAAATCAACAGGAATGTCTTCTGATGAGTTTTGTGAAAAACTTCTTCTTGAAGAAAAAGTACTAGCTGTTCCAGGGAATGCCTTTGGTCAGTGTGGAGAAGGATTTATAAGAGCTTGTTATGCAGCATCAATGGAAGATATATTAGAATCAATAAAGAGAATAAGAAGGTTTGTAGAAAAAAATAAAGTTTTATAAAGTTATTTTAGTTTAAAAACAAAAGGGAAATATCAAAAGATGCTTCCCTTTTATAAGTTTATACAAAGAACTTTTCCATGAAGAGCTTCTAAAAGCTTCTTTTTATTTGAATAGCTAAGTTTAAAATAAAGTGTAGTTTTCTTTGTATATATTGTTGTATGATATTTATTTTTTGTTTTTCTGATTTCTATTTTACTTATATCTTTAAAAAAATAAGTATTATAACCAAAGATTATTGCATCATCTACTACATATAAACAAATAAATTTATATGATATAAATATTAAAATTAAGAAATATAAAAGTGGTACAAATTTATGTAGAAAAGATTCATGTTTCAAAAAAGCCATGGCAGAAGAAGCAAGTATTAGTAATGATAATAAGAACATTATGATTGATATCAAACTTACTATTCTTAATGTTTTAACTTTTTTTCCTTCCTTAAATCTTTTTGTTCTATATAGAAGTATTAAATTTATTAATACATAAATTCCTAAAATGATAAGTGCCAAAAAAATCACCCTTATAATTATATTTTATATAAAGTTTACAACAATTTTTTTGCCTAGTCAAAGAGAAAATTTAAATAAGATTTTATTTATGAGAATTTGAATTTAGGTTACCCTAAACACTTTATTAAAATATAGATTTTTTAAATATTTATATAAACTTCTTGTAGTTTTATAAAGATATTTGATATATTAGCTTACTATAAACAAATTATTAGAAATAATATTTGTGAATAATTTGTTTGTTAATAATTGTTAATTTGAAAAGAGAATTTATCAGTTTTATAAAGTTTACAAAAAAATGCAAAGGGTTATAATAGTTTTAAATATTATAAAGCAAAGTGTTCAAATTTAAAGAATATTAAAGTTAATTGAAAGGTTTTATAAATAATTAAAAGTAATGAAAGATTATGACCTTTTAATATGGTATTTTATACTGGATAACTTTGGGTTATAGATGTAAAATTAAATTGTAATGGGGGGAATTAATTATGAAAGACTTAAGAATAAGAAGATTTGAAAATAAAGATGCGAAAGATGTTTCAAATATAATATGTAGAAATTTTTTAGAAGTTAATATAAAAGATTATTCTGAAGAAAAAATGAAAAAGCTATCAGAAGAATTTACAGAAGATAAAATTTTAGCTCGTTCTGAAATTTCCCATATGTATGTTGCTACAGTAAGGAATGAAGTTGTTGGTTGTGGTGCTATTTCAAGTTATTTTGGAAAAGAAGATGAGAGTATTTTGTTAAATATTTTTGTAAAACCAGAATTTCAAGGAAAAGGTGTAGGGAAAAAAATTATTGAAGCTTTAGAAAAGGATGAATTCTTTTTAAGAGCTAGAAGAATAGAAATACCAGCATCAATTACTGCTTGTGAATTTTATAAAAAGCTAGGTTACAGTCATAAGTATAATCTTAAAGAATTAGACAAAGAAGGAAACTATAGATTAGAGAAGTTTAGATATAGACTTCAATACGATCAAAATTATAGATAATAATATTAAGGTAAAGGTTATAAGTCATTAATTTGATTTATAACCTTTATTTTTAACTAAATTTTATGAAACTCTTAATATTGAGTAAATCATGAATGTACAGTTAAATATTAAATTTTAACATATTATTTTGTGAAAAATCACTATATAGAGAAAATAAAGCTTCAGATAAACATTAAATATTAACATATATTTTTTATACAAACTTCGCTATAATATATTTGATACGGTTTTTTAAAAAGACTTTGTTTTAAGGGAGTTTTGATTTTAGATTTAAAGTCAAAATTAGCTTAAAAGAGAGGCAAAAAATTCATATATGAGTTTTATAAAATAAAGTAAGTTTGTGGTGAAAATATTAAAAGCTTTTACATATAGATTTATAAAAAATAAGCTATTATAAGCTATATAACTAATATAATGGATAATTTCAAAATCACATAAATAATAAATAAAAATCACATAAATAATAAATAGGATAATGAGGTGCAAAAAGTAGTATGATAAAACTTTATTATGAAGATCAATACATAAAAGAGTTTCAATGTGAAATACTTGAGGTAAAAGAAGTAGATTTAAAATATCATGTTCTTTTAAATCAAACAGCCTTTTTTCCAGGGGGTGGAGGCCAACTTGGAGATAGAGGAGAAATAGGTGGAATAAAAGTTTTAGATGTTTATGAAGAGGGTGGAAATGTCTATCACGTTTTAGAAAAGGAACCTAAAAAACTTAAGAATATTAAAGGGGTTTTAGACTGGGAAAGAAGATTAGATGGTATGCAACAACATTTAGGACAACATCTTCTTTCAGGTTGTTTTTATGATTTATTTGGAGCAAATACCTGTGGCATTCATTTAGGAGAAAAAATAAGTACAGTTGACATTATAGGATTTTTAGATGAAAAGACCATAAGAGAGGCTGAAAAGGAAGCTAACAGATTAATATTTGAAAGTTTAGAAGTTAAAAGTTATGCTCCTTCTAAGAAAGATTTAAAAAAGATAAAAACAAGAAGAGATTTACCTAAAACTAATGAAGAAATTAGAATAGTTGAAATAGTAGGTTTAGATATAAATGCATGCTGTGGAGTACATCCTAAAAATACTAGAGATCTTCAGGTAATTAAAATAAGAAGATGGGAAAAACACAAAAATGCTACAAGAATAGAGTTTGTAGCTGGTAGAAGAGCTGTTTTAGATTTATTCTTAAAGGATAATATATTTGAAAGTATATGTAAGATTTTAAAGTCTGGAGAAGGAGATGCCTTAAATGCTGTTAAGAATATTTTAGATAATAACAAATCTCTTTCAGAGGAAAATAGAAAGATAAAAGCAGAGATTGGTGATTATAAAATAAAAGATATGATAAATAACTCTGAAACCATAAAAGATTTAACTTTAGTTAAGGAAGTCTTTGAAGAGGGAGATATTAAGCATATAGGAAAATTAGCAAATAAAATTACTGAAGATTATAATGCCATTGTATTGTTTGGGGTTAAAAACGAAGGAAGAGTTAACTTAATATTTAACTGTTCAAAAGGAATAAAGAAAGTCAATATGGGAGAGTTATTAAAGGATTCCATAACATTAATTGATGGAAAAGGTGGAGGAAGTCCATTTTTAGCTCAAGGTGGAGGAAAGAATAATGGAAACACCGAGGTTGCTATTGACTACGCAATAAATAAGTTAAGAGGTATTTTATAAGGAAAATATTCTAAAGCCTAATAAAAAGGAGCTTACTATAAGATAAATTCTTATTTAGATTAATATTAGGATATTTAAAAGGAAGATGACATATGAGTAATAAGTTTTTAAGTATAATAATTCCTGCATATAATTCAGAGAAGTATATAGAAAAAAACTTAATGTTTTTAGAAAGACAAACTTCAAAGAATTTTGAGGTTATAGTTGTTGATGATGGATCAACAGACAATACTTTTGAAGTGAGTAAAACTTGCTTAGAAAAATTTAATATTGACCATAAAGTTATAAGGTGTGAGCAAAATAAAGGGCAAAGCACTGCAAGAAATATAGGAATAAATCATTCAAAAGGAGAATATCTTTTATTTTTGGATTCAGATGATTTTGCTGAAAATAATCTAGTTCAAATTTTAGAGGCGTCATTGGAAGATAAGCCTGATATAATATTTTTTGATCATAAAAGAATAAAAGAAGATGACAGTATAAACTTTAAAAAAGAGCAAAACTTTGAATTTGGTAAGCTTAAAAAAGGAATTGATGTTTTCTATGGTTATAAAAATAACAATATAAGACTTTGGACTGGAAGTTTAATATATAATAAAAAGTTTTTAAAAGAAAGAAACTTAAAATTTTTAGAAGGGGCTCATGGAGCTGAGGACTTAAACTTTATTTTTAAAGCCTTATTAAGTTCTAATAAGGTTAAAGGATTAGAAGAATGTCTTGTTTTTTATTATCAGAGAAAGGATTCTCTTACAAATAAACCTGATATCTATAAAAATATAACTGTTGTAAAATCCATGGAGGATCTTATAGCTTTTATAAAAGAGAAAAATTTAGAGGAAAATCTTAAATATATAGTAGAAAAGGAATTTATGGTTGAACATATAATGTATCAAATTTTAGGGTATTTAAAAAGTGATACAAAAGAAGACACATTAAAAGTCTTAAAAGACAATAAGGTAAGAAGATATTTAAAAAAAGCTACTTCAAATACTAATAGATATGGTAGAAGTATGTATATGTATGCAAAGCTTTCGGGATATTCTCCTAAACTATTTGTTAAAATCTATTTAAAAAAGACTGGTAAATAAAAAATAGGTATTTAAAACCATATAAATATGTTAACAAAGGTTAAAGTCTAGTATACTGACTAAAATAATTATAGTTACGGGGGATAGAGTATGTTTTTTAATGATAAGAAATTAAAAGGTGCATTGATTGTTGTTACCTATGGAATTGTTCTTGGATTTATACTTATGAAATATTCAACTGTATTTGGGGGAGTTGGATATGTAACAAGTTTAATCAAGCCTCTTATTTTAGGGATAGCAATAGCCTTTATTTTAAATATTCCTATGAAATTTTTTGAGAGAACTTTATTAAAAAAATTAGATCATAGCAAGAAATCATGGGTTAGAAGTTTAAAAAGACCTCTTGCTATTACCATAACAATTGTAGTTGTTTTTGGAGTTATAAGCACAATAATTTTATTTGTAGTTCCACAACTTACATCAAGCATAATAAAGCTTACAGAAAGTGTACCAGATTATTTAAAAACTTTTGAGATTACCATGAGTAAATTTGCAGGGTCAACAGTTTTACTAAGTAAAGTTTGGAATCAAATAATGAATGCATGGCAAGAAATATTAAAAACATTCACCCATTTATTTGGTGGATTAGCTTCCTATGTTCTTAGTTTAACAATGGGAATTACATCAGCAATAATTGACTTTTGTTTAGCTTTTGTTTTAGCTATTTACATGCTTTCTAGTAAAGAAAAATTAACATGCCAAGTTAAAAAGGTTATATATGCCTTTTTAAGAAAAGATATGGCTGACAAAATAATGAATGTTGGAAATTTAGTTAATAGAGTATTCTCAGGATTTATTATTGGTCAATGTACAGAGGCTCTTATAATAGGAAGCTTATGCTTTTTAGGGCTTTTAATATTAGGAATGCCATATGCTTTTTTAATAAGTATATTAGTGGGAACAACAAGTTTAATTCCTATTTTAGGGGCATTCATAGGAACAATTCCATCTTTCTTTTTAATACTAATAATAAATCCAATAAAAGCATTTTGGTTTGTTGTATTTATTTTTATACTTCAAAGAATTGAAGGAGATTTAATTTATCCAAGAGTTGTTGGTGGTTCAGTTGGATTATCATCATTATGGGTAATGCTTGCAATTATGATTGGAGGTAGTGCCTTTGGATTTATTGGAATGTTAGTAGGTGTTCCAACTGCTGCTGTTTTATACTTCGTCTTTGGAGATATTACAAATAGTAGACTAAGAAAAAAAGGTATATCAGTTAAAGAGTAAATTATATTTAAAATGAACTGAACCAAATTAAGAATAGTTTAGTTTTTAAAGCCACACACCTAAATTCAATTGGTGTGTGGTTATTTAGTTTACTTTGAAATATTTATTTGGCTTGTTATTATGCAAAAAATTATTTATTACTATTATTTTGTTTTAGTATACTGTTGATTTTATCTATACTTTCAAGTCTACTATTATAAATAAAAATAGACAAGTTATATAAATAAATAGTAATATAGAAATAATTAAATATATCAGTATATATATAATTGGGAAAAACATAGGGATTTTATGTTTTTTTATACTTAGGAGGGGTGTACATATATGATAAAATTTATAGCAACAGACATGGATGGGACTTTATTAAATAGTAAGAAAGAATTAAGTCCAGAGTTTTATGATGTCTTTGAAGAATTAAAAAAGAGAGAGATACTTTTTGCAGCAGCAAGTGGAAGACAATACTACACTTTAGCTGATGAATTTAAAGATATAAAAGAGGACATGCTATTTATAGCTGAAAATGGAACTTTTGTTGTTTACAAAGGAAAAGAGCTTGTGGTTAATGGACTAGATAGAGATCTTGCAAATGAGCTTATAAGAATAGGAAGAACCATAGATAATACAAATGTTGTTTTATGTGGAAAGAATTCAGCTTATGTTGAGAGTGATGATGAGAAATTTTTAAGTGAAGTTAGAAAGTATTATCACAGATGTGAAATTGTAGATAACTTAGAAAATGTAGATGATACAGTTTTAAAGGTAACTATGTGTGATTTTAATGGAGCAGAGAAAAATAGTTATAAGTATTTTGAAAAATATAAGGATGAACTTCAAGTTGCAATAGCTGGAGATATTTGGCTTGATATAACTTCAGGTGGAGTAAATAAAGGAGTTGCAATTAAAGAAATTCAAGAACTTTTAGGCATTGATTTTAAAGAAACTATGGTTTTTGGTGACTATTTAAATGATTTAGAAATGATGGATAGTGCACACCATAGTTATGCCATGGAAAATGCCCATGAAGATATAAAGAAAGCTGCAAGATTCATGACAAAGAGTAATGATGAAGATGGTGTTATGTTTAAAATTAAAGAAGTTATAGGATTATAATTTATATAATCATGTTTAATTTAGTTTCATCACTTTAAGTAAAGATAATATAAAAGATTATATAAAATTTACTTAAGGTGGTGATTTTTTATTAAGAAAAATTATTTAGATAAGTTAACTTAGTGTGTTTAGAGTATATTGAGCTATTTGTTTTTGGAGGTAATGGTTAAGTGAAAATTAAAAAAATAAATATTCTAAGATTTATTTTGATAATAACTTCGTTAATTTATATTTTTTATTTAATTTCACGACAAGTATTATCAACTTATGGATTAGAGTTTAGACAGGATTTTAAAGATTTTATTACCTTAGATAAACTTATATTTATAGTGGTTTGGGGACTAATAGCTATTAAAAAAATTTGGAAGAATAGAGATAAAAAAATATTAAATAAGATTTTTTATACATTTTTATGTTTTTTAAATTTTTTTGGTATAGTAGTTGTTATTGTTCTTATTCCATATGCTTTGGATGAAAATAGAGAAGATTTAGCATATAGAGATGGGAATTTAGTGTTAGCTGTATCTACCTCTTCAATTCATCACTCATGGGTAAACTTTTATGAGCCTGTGAATGCTATTGTTAAGAAAAAGCTTAATATTAAGGAAATACTTGATGCAGATTATTATTATAGAGAATCTAAATTTTTAGAAAATCCAGATTTTGATATAAGTGAAGAATTTAATTTTAGAGTTTTAAATCCATGGAGTGCAAAGAAAAAATTTAGTCATAAAGTATTTAAGTATTTAGGAGACAAAACTTATGATTTTGGTGATATAGTAATTAAATTTAATAAAAGAGAAACATGGGTTAAAGAAGCTTTTATAAAAAGAAAGATAGTTAATTATAATGGTGTAAATATAATAGGTGAAAATATTAATACTATTAAAGAAAATATAAGCAAATTACAAAAAAGCAATAATGATATTATTATATACAAGGAATTTTTAGATGAAAAAGGTAACAGGAATGTTGAACTTATTAATAAGTATAGATATACCGCTAAGGATGAGTATAGCCTACGTTATTATAACACTACTTTAATTCTTGATAATAATGGAATAGTTACTTCAGTTAAATATTTAAATGATTTTTGGGAAGATTTAGATTAGGAGTTATAGACTTATTAAATAAAATTGAGAGTGTGGTGAGAAATAGTTGTCAATTCAAAAAGAGAAAAAATATGATAAAACTTGTGGTAAGTATGGAACTATCAAAAAAAGGTTTAAAGTTAAAGATTTTTTTAGATTTTTGGAAATGGTGAGTTGAAATGAAGGACAGATTAACAGTTGGTGAGTTTGCAAAGCTTAAAAATATTACGGCTGAAACTTTAAGGTATTATGATAGAGTTGGACTTTTTAAACCAGAGACAATTGATGAAAACACAGGATATAGATATTATTCCATAAGGCAATATGAAAAATTAGGAACTATTTTAGAACTTCGTCAGTTGGGAATGAGTATTGATGAAATTAAAAAATACTTTGATAATAGGAATTTAAATCAATCTATTACCCTTTTAAAGGAGAAGTATGAGGAACTTAAGGAAAAAATAAAGGAGTTAGAAGCTTTAGAGAAAAGTACAAAGGAAAAAATAAAGCATTTAGAATTTGTTTCTAAGGTGAATGAATCTGATGAAATAATAATAAAAGAAATTGAAGAGAGATATATTATTACTTTTGACAGAGTTGGAAGAAATGATGTGGAGTTAAGTTATTTATGTTTAGGCTTAGAAAATGAACTTAATGAAATTGCACCAATAGTTGGAACTAATAGATATGGAGCAATAATAGAGCCAAGTTGTAATGATGAGGATATAAATACTTGTAAATCCTTTAAAGTTTTTATTTTTCTTAAGAGTAAAGAAAATATAAATAAAGAAAAACTAAAAATAATAAAGGGTGGAAAGTATGTCTGTATGTATTATAAAGGGATTATTTATGATGTTAAACAAAAATTAGATAAGATGTTTGAATTTATAAATAAAAATGGCTATGAAATTTGTGGAGATATAATACAAATTATACAAATAGATATAAGTGTAACTGATAGAAGTGAAGAGGAATTATTTGAAATACAAATTCCTATAAAATAAACCTTGACATTTGTGTTACACAAAGGTTTAAAATAGTCTTCGGCAAAAAGATTTAAATTTGAGGGAGGCTATAATTTATGAAAAACAATATATTAGGAACAGAAAAAATGTCTAGTTTATTTATTAAGTTTATGATACCAGCAGTAATTTCTATGGTTATAGCTGGAACACAAACAATAATAGATGGTATATTTTTAGGAAATTTTGTTGGGCCAGATGCAATGGCCAGTGTAAATATTGTACAACCATTCATGCAAATTTTAACTGGGTGTGGATTTATAATAAGTATTGGTTCTTTAAGTTTTATAGGGAGAAGTTTAGGAGAAGGAAAGAAGGAAGAGGCTCAAAATATTTTTAGAACTTCTTTTTTAGTCATTATACTAATTTCTATTCTTATAATGTTATTTGGAGAATTATTTAATAATGGAATAGCCATAGCTTTAGGGGCAAATGAGGAATTATTATCAGGAGTTAAAAGTTATATAAGAATAATTTCAATGTTCTCCCCTTTTATAGGATTAATGTTTTTGTTTGGATTTGTAAATAGAGTAGTTGGAAGACCAGACTTATATTTAAAAGGGATGATTTTAAGTGTCTGTGTTAATGTGGTTTTAGATTATTTACTTATAAAAGAATTTGGACTTGGGGTTAAGGGGGCAGCCTTTGCAACAGGTTTAGCTTATACCTCAGCTCTTTTAATAGTTATAAAACCGATGATTAATAAAAGAAACACTATAAATATATTTAAAGGTAAATTTAATAAAAAATTTATATGGCCAGTTATATATAATGGATCAGCAGAGGGAGTAGTTTCTCTTGCTTCTGCCATAACCTCCTATGTGTTTAATATGACATTTATGAAAATAGCTGGGGCAGATGGAGTGGCTGCATTTACAACAATAAATTATATAGGGCAGTTTGGTACACTTATAATGTTTGGAATATCAGATGGAATAGTTCCAATAGTAAGTTTCAATCATGGATATAGAAAAAGTGAAAGAGTTAATAAGGCCTTAAATGTGGCAATAAAATTAAACTTAGTAGTTGGAATAATATTATTTTTAACATTATTTATCTTTGGAAAAGAACTTATAGTTATGTTTGCAGGTGAAAATAAAGAAATACTTAAATTAGCAGTGGATGGTTCAAAAATATATGCAATATCATTTTTATTATGTGGATTTAATATAATAAAAGCTGGATATTTCACAGCAGTAGGTAATTCAATGGCAGCCGTAATCATAGCAGCCTCTAGAGGAATAATATTTATATTACTAGGAATGGCAATTTTACCAAGCTTAATTGGAATATCAGGAGTTTGGTTAACAGTTCCTTTCTCAGAAATAATGACAGTTTTAATTAGCGTAGGCTTAACTAAGCTAAGTAATAGAAATTTAGCTTTAGAAATGGTAGCTTAATATAGAATAATAGCTAAAGCAAAGAAAAAATAACTTCGCTTCTTAAAGCTATTATTATTCAATATTCAATGAAACTCTAAACTACTTATTAAGATGGTTAAAAAGTTTTATCTAAAATAAACACTAGTTTAAAAGAGATATATGTATAAAAAGAGTTGTATCAGTCATGAGTATTGATACAACTTTTTTATGTTTATAATATTTTTATGGTGAAATATTACTTAAGTTTATTTGATAAAAATATGATGATATACTAAAATTAGTTGTTAACTAAAGTTTTGATTAATAAAAAACTAAGCATGATAAGGTGGTATGGCTTTATGAAAAAATGTTTTTACTGTGGAAAAGATTTAGAGAAAGAACCAAAAGAAAATTATGTTGATAATAAGGTAGGATATTTTTGTAATGATGATCATTTCTATAAATACCTAGATTCATTATCAAAGGAAGAATACATAGAAGTACAAAATTCTTTTTGTGTATGTAGTGATGATTAATTTTGAAAATTGATTCTGTTTTAATATAATGTTTATTTTAAGTATCAGCAAGATAAAGTTAATTTTATAGAGAATTTATATTGAAAACAGAGCCTAAAATTTTAATAATAGAAATATAAATTATAAGAATAAACCTTCTTCACATTTATTGTGTAAGAAGGTTTTTATTTTTTATATTTAAAATATAATATGTATATTTTCTATTAACAAACATTATTGGTATAATATGATTATAAAAATAGATAAAAATTAGTTTAAAGTTTCTATATATTTTAAATGAGTTATTAAAAATGGGAATTTTAAACAGGTTATAGGGAGAGAGTTTTTAATAATGACTTATCAAAGTGAACATGAATTAGAAGAATTATTAATTAATCAATTAGTTAATCAAGGATATGAAAGAGTTACTATAACTGATGAAGTAGTTTTAGAGTCAAACTTTAGAAAAGTTTTATTTCAGTTTAACAAGGAAAAGTTAGAGGGAGTAGATTTTACTGATAAAGAGTTTGAGAGAATACTTATTCATTTAAAAAAGAAGAGTGTTTTTAATAGTGCTAAGATTTTTAGGGACAAGTTTATTCTTGAGAGAGAAGATGGAAATAAGGTTTATATAGAATTTTTTGATAGCAAGGACTGGCATAAAAACATATTCCAAGTTACTAATCAGGTAACTATGGAGAGCAAGTATGTTAACAGGTATGATGTTACTATTCTTATTAATGGATTACCTATGGTTCAAATAGAGTTAAAGAGAAGAGGGAAGGATTTTAAGGAAGCTTTTAACCAAATAGAAAGATATAGAAGACATTCTTTTAAAGGTTTATATAGATACATACAATGTTTTGTTGTTAGTAATGGTGTTGATACTAAGTATTATTCTAATAGTGATAAGGAGATTAAACTTGATTTTACTTTTTTCTGGAGTGATGAAGAAAATAAGAGAATAACTAATCTTAGAGATTTTGCAGAGTCATTCTTAGATAAACATATGTTAAATAAGATTATAGCTAAATATATGATTATTAATGAGAGTGAAAAAAATCTTATGATTATGAGACCTTATCAGATATATGCAGTTGAAGCCTTAATGAAAAGGGCTAAAGAAACTAATAATAACGGATTTATTTGGCATACTACAGGGTCTGGAAAGACTTTAACTTCTTTTAAGGCAAGTCAGCTTTTAGCAGATGAAAAAGACATTAAAAAGGTATTTTTCTTAATAGATAGAAAGGACTTAGATACTCAAACTGTTGAGGAATTTAATAAGTTTGAAAAGGACTGTGTTGATACAACTGATAATGTGAGAACTTTAATAAAGCAGATAGAGGATATAAACACAAGACTTATCGTAACAACAATACAAAAGTTAGCTAGACTTTTAAAATCAGAGAAGTATGCACATAGAATGGATAAATATAGAGAAGAAAAAGTTGTATTTATAATAGATGAATGTCATAGATCTCAATTTGGAGAAATGCATACAGCTATAAATAAGCACTTTTCAAAGGCTCAATACTTTGGATTTACAGGAACACCAAGACTTAAAGAGAATAAGAGCCAGGATGGAAGAACTACAGCAGATATTTTTGATAAATGCTTACATAATTACTTAATAAAAGATGCAATTAACGACCATAATGTACTTGGATTCTCTGTTGAATATATTAAAACATTTGATGGACAAGTTAATGAGTATGACGATGAATATATAAAAGCTATAAATAAAGAAGAAGTCTTTATGAATGATGAACGTATAGAGAATATTGCTAAAGATATAATAAAAAATCATGATAAAAAAACATCAGGAAGAAAGTTTTGTTCTCTTTTAACAGTTAAAAATATTTCAATGCTTGTAAAATATTATGATACTTTTAAATCTTTGGATCATGATTTAAAGATTGCAGCAGTTTTTGCCTATGATGATAATGAAAATTTAGATGGTAAATGTGAGCATTCAAGAGAAAGTCTTGAAAGAATTATAAGTGATTATAACAATATGTTTAAGGAAGAGGATTTAAACTTCTCAACTGATACTTTCCCAGAATATTTCAAGAGTTTATCTAAAAAACTTAAAAATGCAGAGATTGACATAGTTATAGTTGTAAATATGTTTTTAACAGGATTTGATAGTAAGCCACTTAATACTCTTTATGTAGATAAAAATTTAAAATATCATGGACTTGTGCAGGCTTATTCAAGAACTAACAGAGTATTAGATGCTACAAAGCCTTATGGTAATATAGTTTGTTATAGAAATTTAAAGAAGGAAACAGATGAGGCTATATGCCTTTTCTCAAAAACAGACAGCACAGATGTGGTATTAATGGAGAGCTTTGACCATTATTTAAATCTTTTTAAAGAAAAGCTTAATAGATTATATGAGGTGGCACCAACAATAGAATATATTGATTGTATGCAAGATGAAGTTGAGAAAAAAGATTTCGTGGAAGCATTTAGAGAGTTAACAAAGCAATTAACAAAGCTTAAAACCTTTGTTAAATTTGAATTTGATGAAAAAGAGTTAGGAATATCAGAGCAAAAATATGAAGATTATAAGAGTAAATACTTTACTATATATGAAGGGGTAAAAAATAGTGAAAAGACTTCTATATTAGTAGATATAGACTTTGGTATAGAGCTTATGCATACAGATAAAATAAATGTTAACTATATACTAAACCTAATAAGAAATATAGATTTTGACACAAAGGATAAAACTATAAGTGATGTGGAGAAAATCAAAAAATTATTAGATAATGCTGATAATGAGAATTTAAGACTTAAGTCAGATTTAATTAGAGAGTTTTTAGATAAGGTAATTCCTAATGCCACAAAAGAGGATTCAATAGATGAGATGTTTAATAACTTTTTGGAAACAAAAAGAGTGGATGAGATAGAAACTTTTTCAGAGGAAGTGGAACTTGATAAGTCTAAGATGAAGGAATATGTTTCAGAATATGAGTTTTCAGGAAGAATTGATGGTTCTGAAATAAAGGATAATTTAAAAGGAGGTCTTTTAAAGAAGAAAAGACTTTCAGAAAAGATAAAAAGCTTTATTGTAGACCATGTAAGGAAATTTAACTTTTAATATTTTATAACTTGCTATGTTTTAAGTTAAAATTGACAAAAGTTTAAAGTATAGCTTAGGTATTAAAATTATATTGGGTTTAAAAGTAATTTGAAGTAGAGAATTTATTAAGTATAATATTATGTGTAATATATATAAATAACTATATTTATATATTAGATTTAAACTTAAGAGTTTAAAAAATAGATATTAATAATGTAGTTTTAACATTGCACAAAATATATAGTAAAAAGTTAAATAGAAAGTAGGAAAAATAATGAGTACATCTGAAATACAAAAAGAGCAACAGAGTAATTTGCAAAGTAATTTATGGAATATAGCCAATGATTTAAGAGGAAATATGGATGCTAGTGAGTTTAAAAACTATATATTAGGTCTTATATTCTATAGATATCTTTCAGAGAATGTGGAAAGCAGAGCGAATAGGCTTTTAGAAGAAGATGGTATGAAGTATGAAGAGGCTTGGGAAGAGGAAGAACTTAGGGAAGCACTTCAAGAAGAACTAGTAAATGATATAGGATATTTTATTGAGCCTAAATTCTTATTCCATAATCTTTTAGCTAAAATAGAAACGGGTGATTTTGATATAGAAATTTTAGAGGAGGCTATAAACAATATAACTGAATCTACTTTAGGGCAAGAGAGTGAAGAGGACTTTGACCATTTATTTGATGATATGGATTTAAAATCAACTAAGCTTGGTAAGGATGTTAAAAGTAGAAGTGAGCTAATAGCTAAGGTTATGGGAAAAATAGCTAAAATAGATTTTAGATTTGATGATAGTGAAATAGATATACTTGGAGATGCCTATGAATATCTTATAGGACAATTCGCAGCTAATGCAGGAAAAAAAGCAGGGGAATTCTACACACCTCAACAAGTTTCTAAGATATTAGCTAAAATAGTTACAATGGGAAAAACTGACCTTAAAAATGTATATGACCCAACTTGTGGCTCAGGCTCATTATTACTTCGTGTTTCAAGAGAAGCAAAGGTTAGAATGTTTTATGGCCAAGAGAAAACTTCAACAACATATAACCTAGCAAGAATGAATATGCTTCTTCATGGAGTTAAATATAGTGATTTCAATATTAAAAATGATGATACCTTAGAAAATCCACAACATGGAGATTTAAAATTTGAAGCAATAGTTGCCAATCCACCTTACTCAGCAAAATGGAGTGGAAATGAAAAATTTTTAGATGATGAAAGATTTTCAGCTTATGGAAAATTAGCACCAAAATCTAAGGCAGACTTTGCTTTTATTCAACATATGATACACCACTTAGATGAAAATGGAACAATGGCAGTTGTACTTCCTCATGGAGTATTATTCAGAGGGGCAGCAGAGGGAGTCATAAGAAAATATCTTATAGAACAAAGAAATCTTTTAGATGCAGTAATAGGACTTCCTGCAAATATATTCTTTGGAACATCAATCCCAACTGTAATACTTGTATTTAAAAAGCATAGAAAAAATGCAGAAAATATAATATTTATAGACGCATCAAATGAATTTGAAAAAGGTAAAAATCAGAATGTATTAAGAGATAGTGATGTAGAAAAAATAATAGAAACATATAAAAATAGAGAAAACATAGACAAATATGCCTATGTAGCTTCCATGGAAGAAATAAAAGAAAATGACTACAACCTAAATATACCAAGATATGTAGATACCTTTGAAGAAGAAGAAGAGATAGATATAAAAGCAGTTCAAAAAAATATAAAAGAACTTGACAAAGAAATAGAAGAACTAAAGAAAAGTCTAGAAGAAGACTTAAAAGAATTAGGTCTTTAAGGAGGTACAGGGATGAATAAAAATGTACCAAAGTTAAGATTTAAGGGATTTGAAGATGAGTGGAAAGATATAAGTTTAGGAAATTTATTAGAGTTTAAAAATGGAGTTAATGCAGATAAAGAAGCATATGGAGAAGGGATTAAGTTTATAAATGTCTTAGACATATTAAATAATAACTTTATAACTTATGAAAATATAATAGGACGCGTTGATATAGATAAGGATGTCTTAGAAAAATATTCTGTTAATTATGGTGACATAGTGTTTCAAAGAAGTTCAGAAACTAGAGAAGAAGTTGGAACCGCTAACGTATATTTAGATGAACAACAAGCGACTTTTGGTGGATTTGTAATAAGAGGAAAAAAAATTGGAGAATATAATCCGATGTTTATGAATGGTCTTTTAAAATCAAGCTATGCAAGAAAAGAAATAGTAACTAAAGCGGGCGGAAGTACAAGATATAACGTCGGTCAAGATATACTATCATCTGTAAATATAAAATTACCATCATTACAAGAACAAGAAAAAATAGCAAATTTTTTAAGTAAAGTAGATAGCATAATAGAAAAACAAGAAAAGAAAGTAGAATATTGGAACTCTTATAAAAAAGGAATGATTCAGAAAATCTTTAAACAAGAAATAAGATTTAAAGATGATAATGGGCTAGATTATCCAGAATGGGAAGAGAAGAAACTAGGCGAAATAACAGATATAGGAACTGGAAGTAATGACTTACAAGATAAAGATAATAATGGTTTATATCCTTTTTTCGTGCGTTCAAAAAATATTGAAAGAATAAATCAATATACATTTGATGGAGAGGCTATTTTAATTCCTGGTGATGGAAATATAGGACAGATATATCATTACATAAATGGTAAATTTGCATATCACCAAAGAGTATATAAAATAAGTGGTTTTAAAAAAGGAGTTTTAGGAAAATATATTTATTTTTATATGAGCAAATTCTTTTTAAAAGAAGCTTTAAAAAACTCTGTTAAAGCTACAGTAGACTCTTTAAGATTACCAACATTAACAGGAATGTTAATTAAATTACCAGTATTAGAAGAACAAGAAAAAATAGCTAATTTCTTATCAAATATAGATAATATAATAGAAAAAGAAAATAAAAAATTAGAAGAATTAAGACAATTGAAAAAAGGGTTATTACAACAAATGTTTATATAATATTTTGGAAAAAATTATCTTTACTTTAATTGAATGGTAAGGAGGATTTTTTTTGTATACTTTTTTATAGTACGTAAATGATTTATGGTAAAATTATCTTATAACAATAAATTTATATGAGAGGGAGATAATATGGCAAATATTCAAAAACAATTATTAGATTTTCATGATGAAATTAAATTAGGCAAATACGAAGAGAATGCAACTTTAAGAGAAAAAAGAGACATTATAACTAACAAAGTTAAAGATGGGTTGGTAAAACATTTTGAAGATAAAAATGAAGTTATTCCTAAGATAGAGTTCCTAGATCAAGGAAGTTATGCAATTGATACTGGTATAGCTCCTAAAGATGGTGATTATGATATAGATGAAGGTATTATAATAAATTTAAATAAAGAAGACTATGATGATTCTACATATTTTAAAAAGGTTGTTAGAGATATAATGAAAACTCACACTAAAAAAGAACCAAAAATAAAAAATCCTTGTGTTACTATAAGTTATACAAAAGATGATGAACCTCAATATCATGTTGATTTACCTATTTATTTAAAATCAAGTGAAGATGATAATCTATACTTAGCATGGGGGAAAGAGTTTGCTTTAAGTGAAAATAAAAAATGGCAGATATCTGATCCTAAAGGATTAAATAATCATATAAAAAATTCTTTTTCAGGTGATGATAAAAAACAATTTAAAAGAGTAGTTAGATATTTGAAAAAATGGAAAGATGTTAAGTTTTCATCAGAAACTAGTGATGGGACACCACCTAGTATAGGGTTAACAATTATAGCAGCAGATAAATTTGAAGCTGTAAAAGAAATTAATGCTTTGACAGGAGATGAAGAATATAATGATTTAAGTGCAATGAAGATGTTAGTAGATAAAATAAAAGATTTATTTGAATATAAATTTTGTATAGATGAGTTAGAGTTTCTTTATACAATAAAATATGATTTACCTGTAGAAAATAAAGGAAATGTATTTTCTAAAATGACAAATAAGAAAATGAATTCATTTCATGAAAAAATTATAAAATTACAAGAAGCATTACAGTATGCAATAGATGAAACAGACCCACATAAAGCGTGTAAAGAATTGGCTAAATATTTTGGAGATAAACTACCTATTCCAGAGGCTGTAGAAGATAGATATATGACTGTAGGCGCAAGTAGTGCACCAGCATCAAATTTTGCTTAGGAGTGATTTTTATTATTTATAGTATATTAAAAAACAAACCATATATTAAAAATTTAATGAATGAAAACATAAATATTTACAAGATGGATTTTGTTTTAAGAAATGGAATTACAATTCCTTTGATTATGAACATAAATAAAAAAAGGTTTCCATTTGAATTACCTGAAATATATATTGATAAATCAAAGCAAGAATATATACCGAATATTCCACACATAACATCAAATGGTTATATATGCTATTTAGATAAAGAAGGCATAATATGGAGTGATGATTCTAATAAAGTTTTTGATTTTGTTTTTAGTAGAATAGAATCAGTGCTTTTACAAAATGAAAGTATTGAAGGAATACATAGAGAATTTCAATATTATTTTTTTCAGACTCCTAATAGAGATATTATGCTATCTGAA
The DNA here is from genome assembly GCF_029267215.1 of Clostridium sp. GTDB lineage: Bacteria > Bacillota > Clostridia > Clostridiales > Clostridiaceae > Sarcina. The sequence continues at coordinate 68,602 of NZ_JARIDH010000081.1, forward strand.
ATTAGTGAATGCGATATTACTAAAAAAGTTAAAATAGCAATGGATTCTAGTAGTAAATTAAAAATAGTGTTTGATGATAACAAAATAGATAGAAGTATTTATAAGAAACTTCAGATTATTAATGCAATATATATACCTTTTGATAAGTGCTTAGATATTTACGTTCCAAATAAAACTAAATTTTGGACTAGCAGTGAAATTAATGGATTAATAAATAGATGTGTTTCAGAAGAGAATATTAAAAGAATTAAAGATTTAACAAAAGAAAATATCAAAAATTACTATATCCTTGATATATTATTAGCTGATGGACAAAAAATACTAGTTGGATTAATGTATGAAAAAGATAATGTTTTAGATAAGGGAGATATACCTATATTAGAGAATACAAAAGAGTGGAATATAGTACCTATTTTTATAGAAAGAATAGATGATAAAAAAAGCTTGATTAGAGGTGGAGCTATAACAACTGGGAAAGATTTTAGAATATTGATTATAGGATGTGGATCAATAGGAAGTAATTTAATATTTCAATTAGCTCAAACTGGATTTAAAAATTTAACTATAGTAGATTATGATCAAATAAGTGAGGATAATATATATAGACATTTTTTGGGAAAAGTAAGAAATAAAAAAGAAAAAGATAAAGCTTTACTCATGAAGGAAGAGATAGAAAGCAAATATGATGAAATGAATATTAATGCTATTAATGATGATATATTTAATTTGATAGAAAGTAACAAATTAAAACTAAGCGAATATTCATTGGTTATATCGGCTTTAGGAGATGTAAATAAAGAAAGATTATTAAATAAATACTTAATAAAAGCAAGTATTCCAACTATATACACTTGGGTAGAGGCATATGGTATTGGTGGACATGCTATTTTTATTAATAATCAAGAAAAAGGATGCTATAATTGTTTAATCACAGATGACTTAGGATGCAAAGTTAATTTTGCAGCAAAAAGTGACAGACCTTTTGTAAAAAACTTTGGAGGTTGTTTAGGAACATTTACACCATATGGTAGTATGGATGCAATGCAAACAGCAATAATTGCATCAAGAGTTGCCTATAATTATTTAATAAAAGATATAAAATATAATAGAGTTATATCTTGGAAGGGAAATAATGAAATTTTTGTGGAAAATGGATATAAAGTCAATGAAGCTTTTAATAATTTTAATAAAGGTTTTGGAGAAAGAGAAGATATAGATTTTCAGGGATGTGGTTATTGTAATGATTAGTTTTACTTATAAAGATAAGAATTTTGAAATTACAAAAGATGTAATAGAGACCTTGGTTTCTTATAAGCAAATTAAAAAGCGTTATGAAGCTGGTGGTATGCTTATTGCCTCTATTAACAGGATTGACTATAAAATTGAGATAAATGATTGTACAACTCCTTTAGAAGAAGATAAAAGAAGCTTTTTAGGGTTTAAAAGATCAGAAAAACACAATGAAATACTTAATAAAAAGTGGAAAGAAAGTAATTACAAGAAGTTGTACATAGGAGAGTGGCATACACATCCACAAAACATACCTAGCCCATCATTTCAGGATAAAGTGTCTTGGAAAAAGTTAATTACTAGAAGTGTTACAGATAGTGAATATTTGTTGTTTATAATAGTAGGAATAAAATCCCTTGAAATATGGGTTGGGGATAAAAATATAAAGAGTATAGAGAGAGGTGCTAGTTATAAATACTAAAATATTAGAAAAATTAATTGAAATGTGCACTTTAATAGTAAATAATCCATGGAAGAGTATTATTTTACTATTAATATTAATACTAATTGCTTTTATAATAACTATCATTACGTATAGAAAATCAAAGAAGATACAAAAAGCTATAAATTTTGTAACTAGCTTGTTTTTCCCTTTAATAAAAAAGGATGTTGTTATAATGGCTACATTTTCAAAGCATCAAGCTGTTTTTAAAAATGTTTTAGATGAGTATTCTTTAGTTGGCTATAAAAAGTATGAATTGAATTATATAAAAGAATTTAAAAAAGAATCTGAAATTGACGAAGTAACTTTACAGAAAATAATTGATAATCAAAATAAAGTTATGAACAAAATAAAAAAGGGTATAAAAAATAATGATTCTCTTATATATTTAGGATTTCCACATGTACCAATAGCATTTTTAGACGGTAAAAATTTTTCAGAAACAGATAATGCTATTTTATATGAATATAAAGGGTCATTAACTAATAGTTCTGATAAGAAATTTTTTGAGCTGAAAAAAATTTATAATAGTGAGATTAAATTTACTAGCAATTATAAGGAAATTAATGTGGTTGAAGATGAAGTCATTCTAAAAATAGAACAATCGTTTCTAATTAATGATATTGAAATTAGAGATATATTAGGTGATTTACCTATAATATATTTAAGAAATAATGAGATAGAAAGGTGGACAATAGAAAGCTATTCTGATGTAGATATAATAGTAAAGGAATTTTATGAAATATTAAAGTTCTGCAATAATGAAGGAATAAAGAAGATACATTTATTCTTAACAACACCTGTTTCATTGACATTTTCACTAGGAAGAATTATAGAGCATTACCATCCAAACATAATAGTTTATAATTATAATAATAATAAATTTGATTGGTGTGTAGATTGTTCTAAAAGTAAAGTTGAAAAATTATTATAAAATAGGTAGTTTTTTAATTGAGGATCTGGATAAAAAGAAATTAGTAAGGTTAAATTAGATAATTAAAAAATAGAAGTTCAATATCTAGAAGAATATATTTTAATTATTTTATACTATATATAGTTTACTAGAAAAAGAAAAATTAGAAGAATTAAAACAGTTGAAAAATAGATTATTACAACAAATATATAAGAGCTGAAAGCAACCTTTTACTATTATAGAAACTTTCTATAATAGTAAAAGGTTGCTTTTTTAGCATCTTCATAAATTTCATAGCTGTTTCTATAAATTTCTTCTTTCTTTAAAACAGTATGAAATGATTCTATACAAGCATTGTCATAGGGAAAACCTTTTTGACTAAATGATTGTATTATATTAAATTCATTACATATATTTTTCATATCAGTACTCGTATATTGTGAGCATAAATCACTATGAAATATTATTTTATTATTATTACCTATGTATTGAAAATAACAAGAATTTTTAAGTGTTGCAATAACATGATTATTTGTCATATTTTTACCTAAGGAGTATCCCACTATTTTCTTAGAGTGTAAATTAAGTACAGAAGCTAAGTGGCACCAACAATCTTTTTGAGTTTTTATATAATTTATGTCTCATGACAATTTCTCATTTATGTTAGTTGTTGTAAAATAACGTTTCAAAATGTTCTACAAAACTTCTTTAGGCTTTTTTCTAGATGTCGGTCTGTATCTTTTTATTATTATAGATTTTATTCCTAATTCTTTAATCAATCTTTGAGTTCTTTTTATAGATATATTAAATATATTTTTAGAAAGAATTATCTTTATTTTTGGAATGACTTATCTATACTTACTTTATTTATAATACTTTAATATAGCAGTTTTAAGCTTTTCATTCTCAATTTCTCTATCTGATTTTTAGGATTTATCTTACTATAATATGTACTACGTGGAACAACTAAAACAGAGCACCACATCTTTTTAACACCATAAGTTTTTCTATTTTCTTCTTTCATCCTAGCCATTTCTTTCTTTAATCTTGCTATTTATTTCAAAGTTATAATCTCATCTTCAGATACTTTTATTTCTTTGTTAGTTTTTATCCAGCCATTTATAGTTGATTTTGCTATGCCATATTCACTACTTATTTCTGAAATTGTCATTCCAGACTTATATAAATCCGATATCATTTCCTTATAATATTCTATATATTTTTTTAACTCTACCCATAGTAGAAACACATCCCTTCTCTAACTAAATATTATTTTACCTAGTTCTAAAAAACGTGTCCATTATTTTATACTAACACCATTCTGTTGAAAAGTTGGAAAAAGATTTAGAAAAAATCTTAAATTTATATTAATTGGGTTTAGAGTATAAGTTTAGAAGGTTTAGAGTATATTTTTAACTATTATAAATAGGTAAAATAGTATTTTAGTTATAGGATTCGTGAACTAGTTATAATTAGTGACTGGTTTAAAACCAGAGAAAATATAGTGGTATCAATGGGTGTGCTTAGTATGACATATTTTGCCTATTTCTATATATAAGGAAAAATAAAAAAATAATTAAAAAAATGATTAATTTATTAAATACTATATATATAAGTGAAATTATAGTAAAGTCCATCACTAACTGACACAAGCTAGTTATATCAAGGCTTTCAGCAATGACTGCTTTTTGAAAAGTAGTCATTAATAAGAGTGGAAATCCTGTTTGAATTTTAAATATTAACTTTTTATTATTAAATGGGTGAAAAAAGTAAATTAATATTTTAAATAGATGTAATATAAAATTAAGTGATTATAAATTATATTTTAAAGCAGACTATTCAGAATTACATTAAGTTTAAAATTTTTAGCTAATAGTAGAAAGAAGTCTAGATGAGCTTAAAAAATTAAGTTCATCTAGACTTCTTATTATATTAAGGTTTCTATATTTTATTTTTGTATAAATAAATGATTTAAAGCTTCTACATAATACAAAGGAATGTATTCCTAATCTTTCAGCGGCCTCACAATTTACAGGGTTATCATCAATGAAAATAGCTTCCTTTGGAGAAATGTTAAGTTCTTTAAGTGAGAGTCTATACATAACATCATTTGGTTTTGATAGTCCTTTTTGAGAGGAAATTATAAAGCTATCAAAATATTTTCTAAAGTTTTTATTTATAAATATCCCTTCTAAAGAAGGCCAAGCATCTGAAATTATTCCAAGTTTATAGTTTTTACTTAGTTTTGGAACAATATTTAGTGCATCATCAAAAAATGTGTATTTTTCATAATTATATACATAGTCTTTAGTTATATTTTCTAAATCTTTATCATTTAAGTTTAACTCAGGAAGAGTTTCAGAAAAAATTTTGTAGAATTTTAAAAAATGCATATATTCTTCAGTTTCAGTTTTAATAAATTTTTGGGAATTTATATATTCATAAGCTTTAGAAAATGCTAATTTTCTTTTGGAAGATTTTATTGAGTTAAAAATTTTCTTATCTACAAAATCAAAAAACTTAGGACTTATAAACCAATGTCCACTTTTAGAGTAGTTTAAAACTTTTCCTGAATCAAATAAAATTGCTTTAATATTATCTTTATTAAAATTTATTTTTAATTTACTCATAATAACACCATCCTTATAAGAAACTAACTTTTTAATTGTGTTAATTATAATTTTTAAAATGGGGGTTAAGCATAGGAATTTCTTAACAACTATGATGTTATGGTAATACATAGCTTTATTTATTACAATAGTTATATAGAAATATAAAATTTACTTGAAAAATAAATAATATATAGTTGAATTAAATTCAAGTTTTTATGTTAGATTATGTTTTAAGAGAGCGTGTTGATTTTATTTATTCCATAAGCCATACTTAATTTTTAATAGAGTTTCTATTGAATATTTAAAAATAAAGGCTAGTTTAAAAGAGAGATTTACATTAAGTTTAGGAAGGTGTAATTTTGAGTAAAAAATTAGATAACTTAAATAAAATAGATGATGAAATAAAGAATAAAATAGATGAATTAAAATATAAAGAAGAGAATCATAAAGAGTATATAAATCAAGTTAAATGTATAAAAAATAGCCTTTACAACAAGGCTTCAAAGACTTTTGTATATAATCTAAAAAAACTTATAGGATTAGAAGGAACTCAAAAGAAGTTAGCTAAAAAGATTGGGGTATCAGAAGATTTGCTCTCAAAATATAAATCTGGCGAGGCCTTTCCATCAATAGAAACCTTAATTTATATTTGCAGAGTATATAATATAAGCTTAGATAAGTTTTTAAGTAGAGAATTAAAGGCTGTAGATATTGAAATTTTAGAAAATAATAAGGAATTAAATGATGAAATATTTGAAGAAAAATATTATACATATTTCCTAGTAACTAATATAGGAAAAGAAGGGGCTATTCATGAGGGAAGAATAACTTTTAAGTATGATGAAGTGACTTTTGAAATTTTGGGAAAGGGAAAAGTGGTGAAGTCTTTTAAAGGAAAATATAATATTTCAGAAAAACTTATATTTTTCAATCTACAAAGTGGACATGATGGTATAGCTTATATAAATATGATAAAGCCAAATTTAAATAAAAATAAGTACATTGGTGGAATTGCCTTAATGATGTTACCATCAGATGCAAATAGTAAGCCTTGTGTCCAAAAAATATTAATTAGTAAAAAGTCAATTGATAGAGAAGAATATAAGTATGAGTTAAGAGAATTTTTAAGTTTTAAAGAGAAGAAAATAGAAGCAGGAAACTTAAAAATATCTCCCTGGGAAGATGAAGAGGTTTATGATTTCATAAGCAAGTTTTAATTGTATTTATAAAAATAAGTGACTTTAAGGATTATATAAGTTGATAGATAGCTATTATATGTTGCTTTGTATAATAAAATATATATAAATGTTCATTAAACAATTTAAGAAATCATATAAATTATAGAAGAAATATAATTATAACTTTTGGAAGGAAAGAAGTTATGAAAAAAGTATATATTTTGGGGCTTTTATGTATGTTACCTTTTACTATTTTAGGTTGTGGACCAAATCAATTTAAAAATGAAGTGAATAAACAGGTTGTGGATGAAAAGCCAAGTGAAACTAAAGAAAATGAAGATTCTAAAGAATTAGATGAGTATAAAGATTATGAAGAAGTAGATTATATTGAGTGGAAAGTTGCTGGGAATTTAGAAGCACAAAAGGGACAAGATAAGAATATAGGAACAGCTGGATTACTTCAAGGAAAGGCTAATGACTATATAGTTGTTGGTGGAGGAGCTAATTTTCCAGAAAAATCTGTTTTAGAGGGAGGGCCTAAGAAACACTATCCTGATATTTATGTTCTTGAAGAGGAGGATGGAATATTAAAACAAGTAAATCATACAACTTTAGATTATGAAATTGGATATGGAAGTTCAATTTCAGATGAGGATGGAATTTATTATATTGGAGGAAGTCCAGATAAGGAAGCTGGAAACAATGTAACCCTTATAATTGTTGATGATAAAGGGAATGTTAAAGTAGATCAAAAAGGAGATTTGCCTTTTACATTTAGTGATGGATTTGCAGTTAAGAAAAATAATTTTATTTATTTAGGACTTGGAAAACAGGATGGTAAGGCAAGTAATAAGATTTATAAATTTGATTTAGACACTAAAAAAACTGAGGAATTAGCACCTATGCCAGGTGAACCAACTAGAAACCAAGCTGTGGCTCAGCTTTTAGGTGATGATATATATGTGTTTAGTGGTGGAGATAAGATAGCATATACTGATGGATATAAATATAATATAAAAGATAATACATGGACTCAGGTTTCTGATGTTTTTGTTAATGGAGAAAAAATTTCATTATTAGGAGCAAGTTCCGTAAAATTAAATGAAGAAGAAATGCTTGTAATAGGTGGATTTAATAAGGAAGTTTATGATTATGCAGTTAAAAATTTAGGAGAATTAAAGGATGAAGCTTTAGAAGATTTTAGAGGTAAATATTTTAGAGCAGACCCTGAAGAATTTAAATGGAATAAAAATGTATTAATTTATAATGCTAAGGAAAATAAATGGAGAAGCGTGGGAGAAATTCCTTTCAATGCTCCATGTGGAGAAGCTTTAATCTTAGATGGTGACAATATTTTCTCAATAAATGGAGAAATTAAACCAGGTGTTAGAACAAGTAGAATGTATTCTGGAGAAATTGAGTACAAATAATTTTTAAAAGTATTATAAAGTGAAGGGAGTGTGATATAATAGTATAAAAAATTTAACATATTTGGAGTAGAAAATTATGTCATTAGAAAATACCTTTGAAAAAGAACTTATTAAAAGATGTGAAATAGCAGAAAAAGAGTGTGGATGCATTCAAAAAAGACTTTTATTAAATATCGAAAAGTTTGGAGCTTTAAGAACTGTTCAAGAGATTTTACGTAAGGGCAGAGTTTCAGATGGCTTTGATAAATTACAAAAAGCAAATCGTCTTGATCTTACAATGGAAGCTCTTATTATTGATAGCAAATACAATGAACTTTTCACAGATGAAGAAGTAAATGCTTGTCATGAGCTACTTTGTGAATATGGATATTATAGATAAAATTTTAGAGTGGTCTGTATCAAGATAACTTTTTATAAAACTTACAAATCTATAGATTATCTTCATATTATTTGTAAGTTTTATTATATTTTAATACAGACCTCTCTTTTCTATAAATTATGAACTATTGATAATATATGAGGAAATTACAATAGTAATTTATATATTAATTTTATATGAATTATTAACTGTTAATAAGGTATTATAAAGGATATTTCTAAGAATTAGCTAAAGTGCTTTAATTTTAATAATTGTTATTTATATAGATTTTATAAAATTAAAGTGTTTATATTAATTTGTTAATATTATTAAATTTCAGGATGATTGTTAAGTGATTAACAAATATAATTAAGATTTTTATTAATAGCATAAATTTTTCCAGTTTATAATATTTAAATATCAAAATTAATTTATTATACTAAAGAATATTTTAAAAAATATAGTGTATACGTTTACTAAAAGAGTTATAATTAACTTGTAATAATTAATTAGTTATTGTAAGGGGATGATTTTAGTGATAACATTTCTAATTTCACTGGTATTATTAGTTGTTGGATATTTTACTTATGGTAAATTTGTAGACAAGGCTTTTGGTACAAATGACTCTATAGAAACACCAGCAGAGACAATGGGGGATGGTGTTGACTATGTTCCTATGAGTTGGCCAAGAATTTTCTTAATTCAATTTCTTAATATTGCAGGACTTGGACCTATATTTGGTGCCATAGCAGGGGCATTGTGGGGACCAGTTGCTTTTATATGGATTGTTTTAGGATGTATTTTTGCAGGGGCTGTACATGATTATTTTACGGGAGTATTATCTATAAGAAATAAAGGAGTTTCAGTTTCAGAACTTGTAGGAAAATATTTAGGTGAAATACCAAGAAAAATTATGGTTGTATTTTCAGTAGCCTTACTTATTTTAGTTGGTGTAGTATTTCTAACTGGACCTGCGGATCTTTTAAAAAGTTTAACAGGTATTGATAGAAATATTTTCATAGTTATTATAATAATTTATTATATATCAGCTACTGTATTGCCAGTAGATAAAGTCATAGGAAAAATTTATCCTATATTTGGTCTTTGTCTTATAATCATGGCTATTGGAATAGGAGGAGGAATATTAATGGAAGGATATAATATTCCAGAGCTTAAATTAGCTAACTTCCATCCGAGTGGAGTTCCAATATTTCCATACTTATTTATAACAATTGCTTGTGGTGCCATATCTGGATTCCATGCTACACAATCACCAATCATGGCTAGATGTGTGAAAAAAGAATCAGAGGCAAGAAAGGTATTTTATGGCGCAATGATTGCAGAGGGTATTATTGCCTTAGTATGGGCTGCTGCTGCCATGTGTTTCTTTGGAGATACTGCTGGTTTACAAGTGGCATTAAAAGATGGTCCGGCCACAGTAGTAAATGTGATTTCAAATACTTTGATGGGAAAATTTGGAGCTATATTAGCCATATTAGGAGTTGTAGCTTGTCCTATATCATCAGGTGATACAGCATTTAGAAGTGCAAGACTTACAATCGCTGATACATTTAAAATAAAACAAGATAAGATTTCATATAGATTTTATATTGCAATACCAATATTTATAATAGGTATAGCTTTAACATTTATTGATTTTAGCATAATATGGAGATATTTCTCATGGTCAAACCAAACATTAGCAATGATAATGCTTTGGGCAGCTACATCATATATGGTACAAGCTGATAAAAATTACTGGATTACATTAATTCCATCATTATTCATGTCCTCTGTTGTAACTTCATATATACTTCAAGCACCAGAAGGATTTAGATTAAATCCTATGTTTTCAAATATAATAAGCGTAGTATTCTCAGCAGTACTTTTTGTAATATTTATGAGATATGCTAAGAGTCAAAAAAATTGTGAAGATAAAATTCCTGAATTAGATTAAATAAAAGGCTTTAAAATTTATTTTTACAATTCAAAAATTTATAGATTAATGGCGTAAAACCTCGTGGCTTTATGCCAGAGGTGGTTCAAAAAGTACTAAGCATCAAAAACCTTAACCTTTTATGAGTTAGGGGCTTTGTATTAAAAATTAGACTCTGTTTTAAACTAGTGTTGATTTTAGATAGAACTTTATGACCATCTTAATAAGCAGTTTAGAGTTTCATTGAATATGGAAGAATAATAGCGTTAAGAAGCGAAGTTGTTTGACCAGCGGGAGTTTCTTCGCTTTAGCTATTATTCTGGAATATTCAATAGAAACTCTCTGCGAAATTAAGTAGGTCTTAAGGAATATCTAAAATCAATATGCTATTAAAATAGAGACAATAAAAGTTTTCAAATAATGAATTTACTTTGAAAAATTATAGAAATTAAGGCTATATTGAAAACATTTTATTTTCAATATAGCCTTTAATATTTAGAGATGGTAAAGTAAATATACAAAGGGTTTATTTAATAACTAAGTCTTAGATAAGAGGAGTAATTTATATAACATTTAGATGAAAATATGGAGGGGAATAATTTTGGCATATATTGATATGAAAAATATATTTAAGAGATATAAGGTTGGAGAGAATGAAGTTATTGCCAATAATGGAGTTAGTTTTTCTATAGAAAAAGGGGAGTTTGTTGTTATTTTAGGACCTAGTGGAGCTGGTAAATCAACTATTCTTAATATTTTAGGGGGAATGGATAGTTGTGATGAGGGAAAAATAATAATTGACGGAACTGATATTTCTAAGTTTAATAATAGGGAATTAACTAAGTATAGAAGATTTGATGTGGGATTTGTATTTCAATTTTATAACTTAGTCCAAAATCTAACTGCAAAAGAAAATGTGGAGCTTGCAACACAAATTTCTAAGAATGGATTAGATGTGGACAAGACCTTAGAATTAGTTGGGCTTAGTCATAGAAAGGATAATTTTCCTTCTCAATTATCAGGAGGAGAACAACAAAGAGTTTCTATTGCTAGGGCATTAGCTAAAAATCCTAAGTTATTACTTTGTGATGAACCAACAGGAGCTTTAGATTATAGTACAGGCAAACAAATATTAAAGATTTTACAGGATTCTTGTCGAAAACTTGGTAAAACAGTTGTAGTAATAACTCATAATTCAGCCCTTGCTCCTATGGCAGACAAAGTTATTAAGATTAATGATGGTAAGGTAAAAAGCATTGAGAAAAATAAAGAGCCAGTTTTAGTTGAAGAAATTCAATGGTAGGGGTGAGTTATTTAAAATGAAAACATATAAAAAGTCTATAATAAGAGAAATTCTTTCATCTAAGGCAAGATTTTTTTCTGTAATTATAATCATCTTTTTAGGAGTTGCTTTTTATTCAGGAATAAAATCAGCTAGTCCAGATATGAATAAGACAATAAATACTTTCTATGAGAATCAAAATTTAATGGATAGTAAGATTGTTTCAACTATGGGACTTTTGGATAAGGATTTAGATTTATTAAAGAATAATGATAAGATACTAGATTATTATGGAACACATACAATAGATGCTAACCTTAGCAATATAAGTAATGTTGTTAGATTTATGGAGTATGATAAGAAGAATAACTTAAATAAGTTAATCGTATTAGAGGGTAAATTACCAGAAAAAAGTGGAGAAATTGCTTTAGATGAAAGGGCCTTTAAACTTAATAAGAATCTTAAAATTGGTGATGAGTTTGTAATTGATACTGATGAAGATACTATGAAGAATTTTAAAGAAAGTAAGTTTAAGATTGTTGGAATGGTAAAAAGTCCTCTGTATATTGAGAAAGAAGGAAGAGGAGTAACCAAAGTTGGAAAAGGAACTATTGATTACTTTGGAGTTTTAAATAGTGAAGATATAAATATGGAGCCTTATACAGAAATCTATGTTAGATTTAAAAATACACAGGGATTTAATGCCTATGGTGATGAGTATAAGGGGTTAATGGAGGAAAATAATAAATATCTTGAAAATTTATATTCAAAAAGGGCAGTTGAAAGAGGAGAAGAAGTAAGAGCAGAGGTTAAAAATAAGTTTAATTCTGCTTATGAGGAGTTAAATTCAAATGAACAATTAATTTTACATAAGGAAAAAGAATTAGAGAATGGAAAAAAAGAGCTAGAAGTAGGAAAAAGTCAGTACCTTCAAAGTAAAGCTGAATATGATAAGAAAATAAAAGAAGGAAATGAAAAGTTTTTATTAGGTGAAAAGAAAATAGAAGAAGGGCAAGCAGAGCTTAATAAGCAAAAAGTAGCTTTTGAAGAGGGACAAAATCAGATAGATAAAGCAAAAGAAAGTATTGATAAAGTAAGAGAAGAATTCTTAAATCAAGGAATTAACCCAGATGAAAGTACTTATGAATTGCAAAATAAGATAGAGGGGCTTAAAAATTTATCAGAAACAATGAAGCCTCTTTCTAATGATATAAAAACCACTGTTAAATCCCTTTCTGAAAATGAGGAGATATCTTCTCATAAAATACAAACTTGGAAAGAGATAATTTCTAAATTAGGATTAAGTGAATTAAATAAAGAAATAAGTGAATTAGAGAGTGATCCTAAGAATAAAGAATTAGCTTTAAGCATATCAAATTCTTTAGAGGAGAAAGGTAAAAGTATTAATGAAAATTATTCAAGCTTAGAATTTTTATTAGTTGGAATTACTAAGTATCAAGAAGGAAAAGAGAAGTATGAGAAAAATCTAAAGGTATTTAATAGTGGAAAGAGTAAGCTAGAACAGGGAGAAAGTGAGTTAGCTAATAAAAAAGAAGAGCTAGCTAAGGGTAAAAAAGCCTTTGAAGAAGGAAAAGTTACAGGAGAGAAAGAACTTAGCAAGGCTAAAGCTAAGCTTGATGAATCAGAAAAGAGCATAGCTTATGGTGAAAAATCTATAGTTGAAAATAAGAAAAAGCTTAAAGATGGAAAAAAAGAAATTGAGGAAAAGGAAAAATCAACTTTAGATGATTTAGGAAAGAGTAAGTATATTATTTTTAATAGAACTGATAATCCAGGATACTCAGGATACAAAGATTCAATAGATAGTTTAAATAGTATAGCCTCTGTATTACCAGTATTTTTCTTCCTAGTGGCAATATTAATTTGCTTAACAACCATGACTAGAATGGTTGAAGAGAAAAGGACAGAAATTGGCACCATGAAAGCTTTAGGATATGATAACTTTAGAATATCTTTAAAGTTTGTTGTATATGCTTTATTAGGAAGTTTAGTAGGATGTATCTTTGGAATTTTAGTTGGAAGTAATATTATACCAAATATCATAAGTAATGCTTACACCAGCGTATATGAAATTCCTAAGCTTGAAACATACTATTATAAAAGCTATATAATTCAATCCTTAGTAATTTCAATTCTGTGTACAGTTGGAGCAGCCTTATTTGTAATAAGAGTTGAGCTTAAAAATAAGCCTTCTAATCTTATGAGACCAAAGGCACCAAAGAGTGGTAAAAAAATATTGTTAGAAAGAATATCTCCATTATGGAAGAGATTAAACTTTAATCAGAAGGTAACATTTAGAAACCTATTTAGATATAAGCAGCGTATGTTTATGACTATCTTTGGAATAGCAGGATCTATGGCACTACTTCTTACTGGATTTGGACTTAAGGATTCAAATAATAAAATGGTTCAAAAACAGTTTAATAAGATATGGAAGTATGAAGCAATGGTTGTCTTTGGAGATAATTCAAGTAAAGAAGATATTAAAAAATACAAGGAAACCTTAAAATCATTGCCTGCCTATGAAAATAACTTAGAAATTCACCAAGAATCAGTAACTCTAAGTAAAAAAGGAATGAACAAACAAACTGTTACTCTTTATGTGCCAGAAAATAAAGAAATTTTAAATCAGTTCATAGTTTTAAATGATAGAATTTCAGGAGAAAAATATAATATTCCAAAAGAGGGTGTTATTATAAATGAAAAATTAGCAAAGCTTTTAGGAGTTTCTATTGGTGATAACATAATATTTAAGGATGAAGAGGAAAATCCTCATGAAGTCAAGGTGGAAAATATAGGAGAAAACTATATTATGCATTCAATATATATGTCTCCATCATACTATGAAAAAGTATTTGGAAAGAAACCAGTTTATAACACAGATCTTCTAAACTTTAATAAGGAAAAGATGAATGAAGATGAAATAACATCAAAACTTATGGAATGTAAAAATGTAATAAATGTAGCCATGACATCAAAAATACAAAAAACAACAGAAGAATCAGCAGCAAATATGAACGTAGTAATGATAGTAATAATCTTATCAGCAGGGGCCCTAGCCTTTGTAGTATTATACAACCTAAACAACATAAATATATCAGAACGTATAAGAGAATTATCAACAATAAAAGTACTAGGATTCTTTGATGATGAAGTTACAATGTATATACTAAGAGAAAATATAATATTAACATTACTTGGAATAGGGGTAGGAGGAATAATAGGAAGAATGCTACATACCTTTATAATAAGAACATCAGAAACAGACACAATGATGATGTATCCTAATATATCACTAAGTAGTTATGTAATATCAGCCCTAATAACTATCTTCTTCTCAGTAGTAGTTATGATTCTTATGCATATTAAACTAAGAAAGGTTAATATGATTGATGCCTTAAAATCAAATGAATAGAAGTCATAAAAAATTAACAATAAAAAATAGGAGCTTTTTTAGTTAATATATTTTTGTTTGAAAATCATTTTAAATAAGTTTATAACAAGTTAATCTTTTTTATCTTGAAAAAAAACAAAATAAGAGTATAATATAATTAATAATTATTATTAATTAATTTTTTTTATTTGATTTTTATGGAGGTAATAAATTATGTTAGATCAAAAGACAATGGATATAATAAAGAGTACAGTACCAGTTTTAAAATCTCATGGATTAGAGATAACTAAAACTTTCTATAAAAATATGTTTGAACAAAACCCAGAAGTTAAGCAATTATTTAATATGGATAAGCAAGAATCAGGAGAACAACCAAAAGCTTTAGCAATGGCTATATTATCAGTTGCTCAAAATATAGACAACCTAGAGGCTATAAAACCAGTAGTAGATAGAATAGGGGTTATACATTGTAATTCAAAGGTTCAATCAGAACATTACCTAATAGTAGGGAAACACCTATTAGGAGCAATAAAAGAAGTTTTAGGTGATGATGCAACTGAAGATGTAATAGATGCTTGGGCTAAAACTTATGGTGTTATAGCTGAAATATTTATAAATAATGAAAAAGAAATTTATGTTTCAAATTAAAAGCAATGTGAAAAAGATGAGTTATTTTTATAACCCATCTTTTTTTATAAATAAAAATCTATTTATTTGCAAAATGAAATTAAACTAAATATGATTATAAAAACCGTATTAAATAAAATTTATTAGAATTTATTAATTTTATCAAAGATTTAATTAATAAATTTAAGAATGATAGATGACCTTTATGTGCTATAATATCTTGTAATAATTAGTTTTTAAATAATAATTAAATACTAATCCAATTTAATATTGAAATTTATGAGTAAAATTTTTATATATTAATAAGTAATTATCTACAATTCAGTATAATTTTAAATTTTGTATTGAAAAAAGGAGAGTTTAAATGAATAAAATGTTAAGATTAAAGAAAGGTGATACTATAGGTATTTTTTCACCATCATCACCTATAACTTATGTATGTCCTAAAAGATTTGAAAGGGCAAAGAAATATTTAGAGGATAAAGGTTTTAAGATATTAGAGGGGAACTTAACAGGAAAGCATGATTTTTATAGATCAGGGAGTATTAAGGAAAGAGCAGAGGAGTTAAATAGTTTAATTAGAAATCCTGAGGTAAAGTGTATTATGTCTACAATTGGAGGTATGAATTCAAATTCAATTCTTCCATATATAGATTATGATGCATTTAAGAAAAATCCCAAAATAATAATAGGGTATTCTGATGTTACAGCTATTTTACTTGCAATATATGCTGAAACTGGCATAAGCACTTATTATGGACCAGCCTTAGTAGCTTCTTTTGGAGAGTTACCACCCTTTGTTGATTGTACATATAAATATTTTAAGGATATTTTAATAGATGAACCAAAGTTTCCTTATGTATTTGAAACTCCTAAATATTGGACAGATGAATATATTAATTGGGAGACACAAGATAGAAGTAAGGAAAAAAGAGATAATAAGTGGATTACAGTATATGAAGGTATTACTAAAGGAAGAGTAATAGGTGGAAATTTAAATACTATGCAAGGAATATGGGGAAGTAAGTACATGCCTGAAATAAAAGAGGGAGATATACTTTTCATAGAGGATTCTTTAAAAGATGCAGCAACAATAGAAAGAAGTTTTTCTCTTTTAAAACTTAATGGAGTTTTTGATAAGATTTCAGGAATAATCCTTGGAAAACATGAATTATTTGACGACCAAAAAACAGGAAGAAAACCCTATGAAATATTGTTAGAGGTATTAGGAGATAAAAAGTTACCATTTATTGCAGATTTTGATTGTTGCCATACACATCCAATGATAACTCTACCAATAGGATGTGAAATAGAACTTGATGCCACTAATAAAAATATAAGAATTCTAGAGATATAGAATTTTAAAGTTTTGAATGTATCCTAAATAAGTTTAAATTTTAGGCTCTGCTTTAAACTAGTGTTGATTTTAGATATAACTTTAAGAACATCTTAATGAATAGCTAAAATCAACACTTTCTTAAAATAGAGCTAAATTTTAATATCAAGTATAGTTACATAAATCTATTATGAAATAATTTATGTTTAAATTTAAATCTATATTATTTTTCAGATAAATTATTGTTCATCTTTTTTAATAGTCTTAGAAATTCTTTTTTCAAAGCAATTTATTCCTGTTTCTTCATATATTTTTTCTATACCAGATAAAGTTTCAAATCCTCATACTGTTATAATAGGAATATTAACTAATTTTTTTATTTCTTTTTCAAAATTTATGAAATAACCTTCTTTTTCTATTAGATGACCATCAAATTCTTGTCTAACCATACTTTTTGCTTTCACATGAACGTTACCTGATATCTCTAAGGCATAAACACCTATCTTCTCTAACATTATACATATTTTTTTAGTATCTTCAAATGTTAATCCACCATCAAAAAACTCTGTAGCAGTAAGTTTTACTATTATAGGAAAGTCATCACCTACATTTTTTCTGACTTCTGTACAAATCTCTTTTAAAAATCTAAATCTATTTTCAAAACTTCCACCATATTCATCTGTTCTTCTATTATAATAAGGACTTAAAAACTGATTGATTAAGTATGTATGTGCCTCTGTCAAAGTATTTTAAAAAATAGTCCATATATAACTTTCTAAATATTATTTGTTATTTTCTTCATAGTAATACTTATATATTTATATAATTTACTGAATATTATTTATATAAGAGAGTGTGGATATTTCATATGCTTTTATAAATTAAGTGGGTATGGAAATAAGGGGAGTAAGGAGGAGTTTTATGGAAGAGAAAAGATGTCCAGTGACTGGGAGAACAAGTAAAGAAATGTTTAGTGGTGGAACAACTAATGAGTATTGGTGGCCAAAACAACTTAGACTTAATATTCTTCGTCAAAATTCAGAGCTAAGTAACCCTATGAATAAGGATTTTAATTATGCTGAAGAGTTTAAAAAGTTAAATTATTATGGATTAAAGAAGGGTTTGTATAAGCTTATGACAGATTCTAAGGAGTGGTGGCCAGCTGACTATGGCCATTATGGACCATTTTTTATTCGTATGGCTTGGCATAGTGCTGGAACTTATAGAATTAGTGATGGAAGAGGGGGAGGAGGACTTGGACTTCAACGTTTTCCACCACTTAATAGTTGGCCAGACAATGTAAATTTAGATAAAGCTCGTCGTTTACTTTGGCCAATTAAAAAGAAATATGGAAACAAAATATCTTGGGCTGATCTTATTATATTAACAGGTAATTGTGCATTAGAATCTATGGGATTAAAGACAATTGGTTTTGGTGGTGGAAGAGAGGATGTTTGGGAACCACAGCAAGATATTTACTGGGGTAGTGAAAAAGAATGGCTTGGAAATGATGGACGTAATAAAGAAGAAAAAGAGCTTGAAAATCCTCTTGCTGCTGTACAAATGGGTTTAATTTATGTAAATCCAGAAGGACCTAATGGAAAACCAGATCCTAAGGCCTCTGTTTTTGAGGTGAGAGAAACATTTTCTCGCATGGCAATGAATGATGAGGAAACTGTTGCCTTAATAGCTGGTGGTCATACCTTTGGTAAATGTCATGGGGCCGCATCACCTTCTTATCTTGGACCAGAGCCAGAAGCTGCCCCTATTGAAGAACAGGGGTTAGGATGGAAAAATAGCTATAAAATGGGTAAAGGATCAGATACTATAGGGAGTGGCATTGAAGGAGCTTGGAAAGCAGAACCTATAAAATGGACAATGGGATATTTAAAGACCTTATTTAAGTATCAGTGGGAATTAGTTAAGAGTCCAGCTGGGGCATATCAATGGCTAGCTAAAGATGTAGATGAAGAGGATATGGTGGTTGATGCTTATGATCCATCAAAAAAACATAGACCTATGATGACTACAGCAGATTTAGCCCTTATTAATGATCCTATTTATAAGAAGATTGCAGAAAATTATTTAGAAAATCCAAAAAAATTTGAAGAGGATTTTGCAAAGGCTTGGTTTAAGTTAACTCACAGAGATATGGGGCCAATAGATAGATATCTTGGGCCAGAGGTTCCAAAAGAAAGGTTTATTTGGCAAGACCCACTACCAGAAGTTAATTATAAATTGATTAATAAAAAGAATATACAAGAACTTAAGAAAAAGATTTTGGATTCAGGTTTAGGAATAGGAGACCTTGTTGAAACAGCTTGGAAATCCTCATCAATATTTCGTAATTCAGATAAGCGTGGAGGAGCAAATGGAGCAAGAATACGCTTAGAACCTCAAAAAGAGTGGGAAGTTAATGAACCTGAAAACCTTAGTAAAGTATTAGAGAAATTAGAAAAAATTCAAGTTAATTTTAATAACTCACATTCAAAGGGAAAAAAGGTTTCTTTAGCTGATATTATTGTTTTAGGTGGATGTGTTGGAGTTGAGCAAGCCATAAAAAAAGCAGGATATAATATTGAGGTTCCTTTTACTCCAGGAAGAAGTGATGCAACACAAGAGGATACAGATATAAATTCATTTAGTGTTCTCGAACCTAAGGGAGATGGCTTTAGAAATTATATAAAAGAGGGATATGAAAAAGTATCAGATGAAATGTTAATTGATAAGGCTCAATTATTAGGTTTAACTATTCCAGAAATGACAGTATTAATTGGGGGTATGAGAGTATTAAACACTAATTATAAAAAATCAAAGTATGGAGTGTTTACAAAGAGAAAAGAACATCTTACAAATGATTTCTTTGTAAATCTTCTTGATATGAATACAGCTTGGAAAAAATACTTAGAAGATAAGGAAATATATATAGGTTTTGATAGGGAAACAGGAAAGACAAAATGGACAGCAACAAAGGTTGATCTTATATTTGGATCAAATTCCCAACTTCGTGCAATTGCTGAGGTTTATGCATCCAGGGGAAATAAAGAAAAGTTCATAAAAGATTTTGTATATGCATGGAATAAGGTAATGAATGAGGACCGTTTTGATATTAAAAATCACAAGTAATAATTATAATAAGTAATAAATAGTATGCAATAAAGGGGCTTTATAAAAATATAATAATAAAACTTACAAATATATTCCTAGAATTACTAGATTTCGATAAGAATTTATAATCATTACTATTAAAATATCACTAAAGCTTAGAAACTTGCTATGCTTTAAGCAATCTAAGCTTTTTAAGGTGATATTTTTTACGTAATAATTTAAATTCTAAAGCTCATCTAGATATTCTCTTCATATTATTTGTAAGTTTTATGAAAAGTTATTTTTATACATGCCCTTTATTATTTTTACTATTAATACTATTATAGCTGTTATTAGAATTGAGCTTATAATTGATGCAATAATAGAACTTATGGATATAGATACCATATTGAGTATAAATATGGTTAAAGAAAATATAAATATTATTAATATATATAGGTTATTTTTAAAAAAAGCCATAATAATTACTCCTCATATTTTACATAATTATATTATATTACAAATTTAAGTAAAATATGTATTAAAATATTAGTAATAAATTAAGTATATAGTAAAGCTATTGAAAAAGAAAAAATTCACGATGTAGAGAAAAAAATTTATGCTTTTTATTTTTGTCTTTTATTATTCAGACTCTAAACTTTTTCTATATTGATTTGGGGACATTCCTATTTCTTTTTTAAAGAGAGTATAGAAATAAGAAGTATTATTTAAGCCAATTAAATCACCAATTTCACTAATAGATAAATCAGTAGTTTTTAATAGTTTTAATGAGGTATAAATTCTTTTTTTGTTAATGAAAGTAATAATATTTGTTCCTAATTCTTTCTTAAATAAGCGAGTTAGATAATCTGGTGATAAGCCTATTTCAGAGGCAATTTTTTTTACTGTAAGATTAGATGAAAGATTTAAATTAATAAATTCAAGAGTTAGTTTTACAATAGGTGAATATTTTGAAAGTGAATGTTCCTTAGTAAGAATACAATAAGAACGTATCATTTGAAGAGGAATGTCATTAAGAACTTCAAATGACAATGCTTTTTCTATTTTTATTGCCCATTTTGCTGATAATTCATCTAAATATATTGGGTGAACCCCACCTAAATATGAAGCTCTACGAAATAGGGTATTAGTGCTAAGCAAAAGGTTTTTTGTGTTTCTTATGGAGTCATTAATCCTTATAATCTCTAAACATTTTAAATCATATTTTTCAAAGAAAGATTGAGCAAGCATCACATCCCCTTTTGTAATATAAGACAATAATTTTTCCTCATCAGCATATCTATTTTCAATAGTTTTATACATAGAACTACGATTTATATTTTCTACAAACAATTCATAACTAGAATTTTCCTTTGGAAGAATACTTAAATCTAAAGTATCAACCTTAGGGGAAAGAGGAGTTTCTGTAATATATTCATTTATAGTTGATAAAATTTCAAATAGGGTTGAGGCATCAATATAGGGTAAACTTTGATAATATGATTTAAATTTATTAGTATGATTTAAGTTAAGTTTTAAATTATTTATAATAGAAAAAATTAAATTATCAGGTAGTGGATTTTCTAAAAAAGGCCCTATTAAAAGATGGTTATCCTCTTCTTTAGAGAGGCACAAGGCATAATATTGAGTGTTAAATGGAGTTATAATATTAGTTATTGATGAGTTTTTACATTTTTTAGAATACTGTTTTAAGCATTCATAAAGATGAAAATTTATCATAGAAGAAAAATCGGAGCTTTCTTCAAAATTAAAGGATTCTAACTTTATTTCTTTTATGTAATTAACCTTAACTGGAATACATTTAGAAAGTAACTTTTGTATAAAATTTAAAACATCTAATTTCATAATTGAATCTCCTTATATAAGAAAAATTTAGCAATATAATCTATAAAAAGCTCTGTTTTTAACAAGTATTGATTTTAGATAGAACTTTATGACCATCTTAATAAGCAGTTTAGAGTTTCATTGAATATGGAAGAATAATAGCATTAAGAAGCGAAGTTGTTTGACCAAAGGGAGTTTCTTCGCTTTAGCTATTATTCTGGAATATTCAATAGAAACTCTCTGCGCAATTAAGTAGGTCTGAAGAGATAGCTAAAATCAAAACTTTCTTAAAACAGAACCTTATAAAAAAATACAAAAATCGCGGATATGTAAATATTATAGACGGATATATGAATAAATAAAAGTTTTTTTTAGTTATAATTAAAATATATATGAAAACGATATTTGAATTTGTATTTATATGAATTTAGGGGGAGGAAAACATGAGAAAAATATATAATTTTAATAAAAAATGGGCTTTTTCAAAGGAAGCTACAGAAGTACCAAGTGTTATGCCAGAGAGATGGTATTTTGTTACATTGCCTCACACTTGGAATGATATAGATGGACAAGATGGTGGAAATGATCTTTATAGAGGTACAGCTTATTATGCGAAGGAATTAGAAAGAGCAGAGTTACCAAAGGGAGATAAATATTATTTAGAATTTTTAGGAGCAAATTCTTCAGCAATTTTATATGTTAATGGAAAGAAATTAGCACAGCATCATGGAGGATATTCTACATGGAGAGTAGATATTACTGATGTTTTAGAAGATAAAAACCTAGTAGTAGTTGAAGTTGATAATTCTAAAAATGATAGAGTATATCCACAACATGCAGATTTTACTTTCTACGGAGGAATTTATCGTGATGTAAATATTATTGCAGTTAATAATTCACACTTTGATTTAGAATATTATGGCTCTCCAGCTATTATGGTAACTCCAGAAATAGTAGGAAAAGATGCTAAGGTTTCTGTGGAAGTCTTTGTTAAAAATATTAAGGAAAATCAAAAGTTAGAATATATATTAAAGGATGCAGATGGAAATGTAATTTTACAAAAAGAAACAGATGCAAAGGAAACAAAGGTTATATTTGAGGTTGAAAATGTTCACTTATGGCATGGTAAAAAGGATCCATATTTATATAGTGCTGAAGTATATTTAAAAGAAGAGGAAATTTTAGATAATGTTAGCACTAGATTTGGATGTCGTACTTTTAAAATTGATCCTGAGCTTGGATTTATATTAAATGGAGAGGAATATCCTTTAAGAGGAGTATCTCGTCATCAAGATAGATGGGGAATAGGAAATGCATTACTTCCTGAACATCATGAAGAAGATATGGATATGATATGTGAAATGGGAGCAACAACAATCCGTCTTGCTCATTATCAGCATGATCAATATTTCTATGATCTATGTGATGAAAAAGGTATGGTTGTTTGGGCAGAGATTCCTTATATTTCTATGCATATGCCAAAGGGTAGAGAAAACACAATATCACAAATGAAAGAATTAGTTGTTCAAAACTATAATCATCCATCAATTGTTGTTTGGGGATTATCTAATGAAATAACAATGCAAGGACCTTCTGATGAAGATTTAAGAGAAAATCATGTTATTTTAAATGATTTAGTACATGAAATGGATAAAACAAGACTTACAACAATGGCTTGTGTATCTATGTGTAAAATAGATGATCCATATGTTCAAATTCCAGATACAGTATCTTATAATCATTATTTTGGATGGTATGGGGGAGATACATCTGAAAATGGGCCTTGGTTTGATAATTTCCATGAAAAGTATCCAAATATTCCAATAGGATGTAGTGAATATGGTTGTGAAGCATTAAATTGGCATACATCTAACCCAGAACAAGGGGATTATACAGAGGAATACCAAGCTTATTATCATGAGGAATTAATAAAACAATTATTTAATAGAAAATATTTATGGGCAACACATGTATGGAATATGTTTGATTTTGGGGCAGATTCACGTAATGAAGGTGGAGAAAATGGACAAAACCATAAAGGATTAGTTACTTTTGATCGTAAATATAAAAAGGATTCATTTTATGCTTATAAAGCTTGGTTATCAGATGAACCATTTGTTCATATTTGTGGAAAGAGATATGTTGATAGGGTAGAAGAAACTACAAAGGTTACTGTTTATTCAAACCAACCTGAAGTAGAGTTATTTTCAAATGGAAAGAGTCTTGGAAAGCAAAGTTCTCCTGAACATTTCTTTTATTTTGAAGTTCCTAATAATGGAGAAACTACTTTAGTGGCTATGGCTGGACAATGTAAAGATGAGAGTTTTATTCGTAAAGTAGAGACTTTTAATGAGGAATATCGTTTAAAAGAGAATGGGGCAATTTTAAACTGGTTTGATATAACTACACCAGAGGGATATTTCTCCATTAACGATAAAATATCTGAAATTATGGATTCAGAAGAAGCAAATAAGATTTTCATGGACTTTATTTCTCCTTTAGTAGGACTTATGATGGGAGGAGAAAAGAAAGTAACTGGTATTTCAGAAGATATGATAAAAATGCTTAGAGGATTCACAGTTATTAGATTTTCAACTCTTCTTGGGGCTGCTGAAGTAAGTCTTACAAAGGAACAATTACTTGACTTAAATTCAAAATTTAATAAAGTTAAAAAGAACAAATAGAAATAAGCAAACAATATGATTTAAATAAGCAAAAATTTTATAGGGGCTATATAAAAATATATTATGCTTTAAGATAGTATTGATTTTAAAACAGACTAATAAAATAAAAATGGGCATGTATCAAAATAAGTTTTGTTATTATATTTTGATACAGCCCCTTTTGTTTATAGAATATGATTAAAATTCTTTGAGAAAAGTTATATGTTTACTTATTTTGTTAATTATATATAATAATTGAAAACAAATTCAAATAATATTGAAATTAAAATACTAATATGCTAGTATACAAGTATAAAATGATAAGTTTATATATTAGGCTCTGTTTTAAATCAACACCCTTTTAAAACAGAACAATATATTAAAATAATTAACAGTAGGTGGAGAAATGATGAGTAATATATTACATGAATTTAAAAAGCAAAAGGATTTTCTTATATGCATAGATTCTGATGGATGTGCAATAGATACTATGGACATAAAACATATAAAATGTTTTGGACCATGTATGATAAGAGAGTGGAATCTTGATGAATGGAAAGAAAGTATATTATATAGATGGAATGAAGTTAATCTTTACACATTAACAAGAGGAATAAACAGATTTAAAGGGTTAGCATTAGCACTTATAGAAGTTAATGAAAAACATAAGGAAATTGAAGGCTTAGATGAGTTTGTAAGATGGACTGAAGAAACTAAAGAACTTTCAAATGAATCTTTAGAGTGTGAAATAGAAAAAACTAATAATATATGTCTAAAAAAAGCTTTAGAGTGGTCAAAGGAGGTAAATAAGTCAATTGATTTATTAGAAGATGATGAAAAACTTCCATTTGAAGGGGTAAAGGAAGCCATATTAGAAGCTAAAAATAAAGCAGATATAGCCATAGTATCTTCTGCAAATGAGAAAGCTGTTTTAGATGAGTGGAGTAAACATAATCTTTTAGAGAATGTTGATATAGTTTTAACTCAAAATATTGGCTCTAAGGCTTATTGCATAGGAAAACTTATTGAAAAAGGATATAATAGAAAAAATGTATTAATGGTTGGTGATGCTTTAGGAGACCTTAAGTCAGCTAAGGAAAATGAAGTTTTATTCTATCCAATAATGGTTAGAAAGGAAAAGGAATCATGGAATAGATTTTCAAAGGAAGCTTTACACAAGTTCTTTAATAATTTATATGGAGAAGAATATCAAGAAAAAGTTATAGATGAATTTAAGTCTAATTTATCTAAGAAAAATCTATAAAAATTAAATAAAGGTGGAGTTTTTATATGGGGAATTTAGGATTTAAAAGCAAAAAAGTATTAGGCTTTGGGGAAATAATGCTAAGGCTTACCCCTCCTAATAAACAAAAGATAATGCAATCAAATTCTTTTGAGGCTGTTTATTCTGGAGGAGAGGCTAATGTAATAGCAAGCCTTGCTATATTAGGACATGATACTAAATTTATAACAAAACTTCCAGATAATTATTTAGGAAAGAAAGTAATAAGTAAATTTAGAGGGTATAATGTAGATGTGGATGATGTTGTTTTAGGGGAAGGTAGATTAGGTGTTTATTACTGTGAAGTTGGACATGGACTTAGAAGTACTGAGGTTATTTATGATAGAAAATATTCAGCAATATCCTTGGCAGAAAAGGATGAATTTAATATAAAAGATATGTTAAAAGGTGTTGGATTAGTTCATTTATCAGGAATAACTCCAGCTTTAAGCAATAATTTAAAAGAATTAATTATAGATATTGTAAAAGAATGTAAAGAGCAGAGCATATTAGTTTCTTATGACTCAAATTATAGATCTAAGTTATGGTCAATAGAAGAGGCTAAAGAGGTATTAGAAGAAATTTTACCATACATAGATTTTGCTTTTTTAGGCTATTTAGATATGGTAAATATATTAAAATTTGATGATAATGATTTAGAATTCAATGAGAAATTAAGATGTCATTATAAAAATTTATTTGAAAAATATCCTAATTTAAAATATGCTGCATGTACTAAAAGAACTGTAAATTCAATAAATAATAATACTTTACAAGGGTATTTATATGATGGTAATGAACTTTTTGAATCAAATTCATATACCTTTGATATATTAGATAGAGTTGGTGGAGGAGATGCTTTCACAGCAGGTATATTGCATGGAATTTTAAATGAAATGGACAATAAAAGAATTATAGAGTTTGGAACTTGTGCAAGTTCTTTAAAGCATTCAATAATAGGTGATATAAATATTGTTGATGAAGAAACTATTAATTCATTTATAGATAATGGGATATGTAATGTAAAGAGATAAGTTGATATTTTAAATTAGTTATTATGGTCATAGGTTCATAATAAATTATGTCATGCAAAAGGGATAAACTTTTAAAACTATTTTTAGGACTTAGATAATAGGTTGTGGAATGTAAGGACATATAGGCATAATATATAGTTTTTATAATTTTTTTGTGATATAATTTGACATACTAGTGTACTAGATAGATATGAGAAAATCTAAACATTATTTTATAGTTTGAGGGTGTAAACCTCAGGGGCTTATGTCAGAGGTTTTAAGCCCATTGCTTTGGTTTTTTATCATGTATCCAAAGTATTTCAAAATGACAGTTTTAGTTAGATAAAGATTTAGCTTTTTAATAGCATGACTTTTAAAGATTTCAAGAAAATCAAAGATGTTAAAAGGTTTAAAAAAGTCTTAAAGAAAAATAAAAAGTTAGTGACAAATATGCAATGAATAAAATAATGGAAGGTGGTGAATATCGTTGTCAATGAAGAGTTATATATGTTTATAGAGTTTGGCAACGGAAAAAATGATTCTTTATGAAAAAATAGACAAAGAAACTAGTAAAGACTATGCTTATAGAGTATTAAAAGATAATATTATGTGCTTAGAATTAAAACCAGGTGAATTATTAAGTGAGTCTGATTTAGCTAAAAAATTAAGCATATCAAGAACCCCTATAAGGGAAGTATTAATAAGACTTAAGGCTGAAAATTTAATAGAAGTTAAGCCTCAAGCTGGAACTTATGTTTCTTTAATAGATTTAAAACTAATAGAAGAAGCTATTTTTATTAGATATAATCTAGAAAAAGAAGCACTTAAAGAGGCTTGTGAAAACTTTTCTGAAAATACATTTATGGAGATGGAAACCTGTTTGTTTGCTCAGAATTTAATAACTCAAAAAAAGGAAAATTTACTTGAGTTCCATAATTTAGATAAAGAGTTCCATAAATTATTGTTTGTTGGAATAAATAAACCTAATGTATGGGAATCTATTTGTAATATAAGTACACATTACAATAGAATGAGATTGCTTGCAGAAAAGAAATTAAAAAAAGAATTTCTAATAGACCAACATAAAACCTATTTAGATATTATAAAAAATAAAGATGTGGATAATATTGAAGAGGTTGTCTCAAAACATATTAAGGATCCTGTTAAACAATGGGAAAAATTAATAAAAGAAGATGAAGAAATAATAAGTTATATAGTTTAATATTATGATTAAAAAAAGAAACAATATACACAAATAATTTAGAATTTATTTATGTATATTGTTTCTTTTTTGTTTTAAAATAACAAGTAAATATATAAATGGTTTAAAAGTAATTAAAAGGTAAATTATTTACAATATGTTAATTAAAATGTTTACATAAAAGTGTTGAAGTTGATATATTAATATGCTAGTATACAAGTATAGCGATTGAAAGGGGAATTAAAATGAAATTACCATTTAACATTGATTTAAAAGATAAGGTTTGTGTTGTAACAGGGGGAACAGGAGTACTTTGTGGAGCTATGGCAGATGCCCTTGCAAAGTGTGGAGCAAAAGTTGCTATCTTAGCTTTAGGACAAGAGCCTTGTGATAAAAAGGCAAAAGAGATAAATGAAAAAGGCGGAATAGCAATTGGAATTGATTCTAATGTTTTAGATAAAGAAAGTTTAAGAAAAGCCCATGAAGTGATTCTTAAAGAGTTTGGCAAAGTTGACATATTAATAAATGGAGCAGGTGGAAATCATCCAAAAGGAACTACTACTAAGGAATATTTAGATATGGAAGATTTAAATAATGAGGATTTAACTACATTCTTTGACTTAGATCCTAAAGGAGTAGAGTTTGTATTTAATTTAAATTTCTTAGGAACATTGCTTCCATCACAAGAATTTAGTAAGGATATGATTGGTAGAGAAGGAACTACAATAATTAACATATCATCAATGAATGCATTTACACCACTTACTAAAATACCAGCATATTCAGGAGCAAAAGCTGCAGTAAGCAACTTCACAAAATGGCTTGCAGTACATATGTCACATGTTGGTGTAAGAGTAAATGCAATAGCACCAGGATTTTTCGTTACAGCTCAAAATGAAAAATTATTATTTAATGAAGATGGAACACCAACTCCTAGAACTGAAAAAATATTAAATAGTACACCTATGAAAAGATTTGGTGAAGCTGATGAATTAATAGGAACATTATTATATTTAGTATCTGAAGAAGCATCAGGCTTTGTAAATGGAGTAGTTATTCCAGTAGATGGAGCATTTTCAGCTTATTCAGGGGTATAGGGAGGAAAAAATAATGGTTTTAAATGAATTAAAAGCAAATGGAATAGTAGCTGTAGTTAGAGGAAAAAGTCATGAAGAAGCTAGAGGTTACATGGATGCTTGTTTAAAAGGTGGAATTAAATCATTAGAACTTACTTACACAATACCAAATGTATGTGAACTTATAAAGGAATATAGTTCAAATGAAGAGGCTTTAGTTGGAGTTGGAAGTGTTTTAAATGGTAAAATGGCTTCTGATGCTATTTTAGCAGGAGCAAAATATGTTGTAAGTCCAGGATATAGCGAAGAAGTAAATAAGGTTTGTAAAGAGATGGAGGTTCTTTATTTACCAGGATGTATGACAGTAAGCGAGATAATGAAAGCTATTGATACTGACAATAAAATGATTAAGTTATTCCCAGCAGAAGTGTTTGGAGCAAAATATATAAAGGCAATAAAGGCACCAATTCCTAATGTTGAAATAATGCCAACAGGTGGAGTTTCAGTAGATAATATTGAGGAATGGTTTGAAAATGGAGTTTCTTGTGTAGGAGTTGGAGGATCTTTATTTAAGGGTTCACTTGAAGATATAGAAAACACTGCTAGAACTTTTGTAGAGAAAATAGAAAAAATTAAAGCTAAAACTTTAGTTTGTGTGAAATAGAAAAAGTTTTGGTTTAAAAATTTTTGAGAAAACTAGTATACTAGTATTTTAATTTCTTTTAAGTAAATTTTAAAAATAGTAATTAAGGAGGAAAAACTATGGAAATGACATTCAGATGGTATGGAAAAGATGATCCAGTTAAAATTGAATACATCAAGCAAATACCAGGAATGAAAGGAATAGTTACGGCTATATATGATATTCCAGTTGGAGAAGTTTGGCCGTTAGATAGAATTTTAGAATTAAAGAGAGAAATAGAAAGTCATGGATTAAAGCTTTCTGTAATAGAAAGTGTACCAGTACATGAGGATATAAAACTTGGTTTACCAAGTAGAGATAAGTATATAGATAATTATATACAAACAATTAGAAACTTAGCAGAGGCTGGTGTAGATACTATATGTTATAACTTTATGCCAGTATTTGATTGGACAAGATCTGATTTAAATTATGAGTTAGAAGATGGTTCAACTTGTTTAATATATGATGAAGAGCAAGTTAAAAAGATGGATCCTGCTTTAGGTGAATTAGAATTACCAGGTTGGGACACTTCTTATGGAGAAGGCGGTCTTAAAGGATTATTAGAACAATATAAAGATATAGATTCAGAGGTATTATGGAGCAATTTAAATTACTTTATCCAAAGAATAATGAAGGTTGCAGATGAAGTGAGAATGAAAATGGCAATACATCCAGATGATCCACCATGGGGAATATTTGGACTTCCAAGAATCATAACTAATTTTGAAAACTTAAAGAGATTTATAGATTTATATGATAGTCCTTATCATGGAATTACATTATGTACAGGCTCTTTAGGATGTACAAAAGTTAATGATATGGTTGAAATGATTAATTACTTTGGTAAAGAAAGAAACAGAATACACTTTGCTCATCTTAGAAACGTAAAAATAACAGGAGATAGTAGTTTTAATGAAGTAGCTCATTTATCAGAGTCAGGATCTTTAGACTTTTATGAAATTGTTAAAGCTTACTGTGATTATGATTTTCAAGGTCCTTACAGACCAGATCATGGAAGAATGATATGGGGAGAAACTGGTAGACCAGGATATGGATTATATGATAGAGCTTTAGGTGCAGTTTATATTAATGGCTTAATAGAAGCAATTAAAAAGAGTAAGAATAATTAATTTCAAGGAGAGAAAATATGAAGAAATTTATGGATAAAGACTTTTTATTAGAAAATGAAGTATCAAAAGTTTTATACCATAATTACGCTTCAAAAGTGCCAGTTTATGATTATCACTGTCACTTGGTTCCTATGGAAATAGCCACAAATCATGAGTTTAAAAACTTAACAGAAATGTGGCTATACCATGACCACTATAAGTGGAGAGCTATGAGAAGCTTTGGTATAGATGAAAAATATATAACTGGAGATGCCAGTGATTATGATAAGTTTTATCAGTTTGCTAAAATGATGCCTTATTTAATAGGAAATCCTATTTATCATTGGTCACATCTAGAACTTAAAAGATTTTTTGGTATTGATGAAATATTAAGTGAAAAGACAGCTGAGATTATTTGGAATAAAGCTAATAAATCAATAAAAGAAAATAAATTAACCTCAAAGAAATTAATTGAAATGTCAAATGTAGTTTATATTGGAACTACTGATGATCCTATAGATGATTTAAAATATCATAAACAAATAAAAGAGGATAAAACATTTAAATGTTCAGTTAATCCAAGCTTTAGACCAGAAAAAGCAATGAAGATAAAAAATGATGGATTTGTAGAATACATAAATAAATTATCAGAAGTAAGTAATATCTCTATTAAATCCTTTTATGATTTAATTAAGGCTTTAGAAGTTAGATTAGATTATTTTTATGAAAATGGATGTATGATTACTGATCATAGCTTAGAAAGAGTTGTTTTTTATAATTATTCATGTGAAGAAATTAACAATATATTTACTAAAGCATTAAATAATCATCATATAACGGATGAAGAGGCTTCAAAATATTCAATTGCATTATTAATTGCTCTTGGAAAAATGTATTCAGAAAGAAAAATGGTAATGCAACTTCACATAGGTGCCTTAAGAAATAACAATACAAGAATGTTTAATAAAGTGGGAGCAGATGCAGGCTTTGATAGTATTGATGATGGAGAAATAGCATATTCACTTTCAAAAATATTAAATGAGTTAGACAGAGAAGATAAACTTCCAAAGACAATTTTATATTGTTTAAATCCTAAAGATAATGAAGTTATTGGAACTATGATTGGTAATTTTCAAAATGGAGAGGTAGCTGGAAAAATTCAATTTGGATCAGGTTGGTGGTTTAATGACCAAAAAGATGGAATGGAAAGACAAATGATGGCCTTATCTCAGTTAGGTCTTATAAGTCAATTTGTGGGAATGGTAACTGATTCAAGAAGTTTTCTATCATATACAAGACATGAATATTTTAGAAGAATATTATGCAATTATTTAGGAAATTTAGTTGAAAGTGGACAATATCCTTATGATGAAGAAATATTAGGGGAAATAACACAAAATATATGTTATTGGAATTGTGAAAGATATTTTAAAAAGATATTTTGATATACACCCATGCAAATAATGGTGTAAACGTATTTATATATTTTATATTAAATAAAATAGGGGGAAAAGGGATATGCTTCTTAACTTAATAAATAAAAAAGAAAAACAAGTTAAAGAATTTAATATGGGTGATAAGATAGGATATGCATTGGGAGATGTAGGATGTGGAACATTCTTTCAATTTGTAACAACATATTTAATGGTTTTTTATACTGATGTATTAGGAATAAGTGCAGCGGCTGTAGGAACTCTTTTTATAGTAGCTAGAATATGGGATGCAATAAATGATCCTATAATGGGTGTTATTGTAGATAAAACTGGGACAAGTGAATATGGTAAATTTAGACCTTATTTAATTAGATTTGGTATTCCAATGCTTTTAGTAGGAATACTTGTATTTACTAAAATACCAGGATTACCTGAAAATATGAAATTACCTTATGCATATATAACATATATTTTATTTGGTATGTTATATACGGCTGTTAATATTCCATATGGTTCATTATCATCAGTTATGACAAGAAATCCAGAGGAAAGAACAGCATTATCTACTTTCAGAAGCATAGGTGGAATGATCTCAGGAATAATAGTAATGCTTTTTGTTCCAGGTTTAATTTATAAGGACAATGTAGCAACAGCAAATGGATTTTTAAAATGTGCTATTTTATTTGCCATAATATGTTCAATATGCTTTGTATATACATTTAGATTAACTAGAGAAAGAATAGTTACTGAAAAAAATTCTGAAAATAAATCAAATGTTAAGAATTCATTAAAGACATTATTGAAAAATAGAGCCTTTGTAGGAATTTCATTATCATCATTTGCTATGTGTGCAAGTATGTTTATTACAATTGGATTAAATGCATATTTATTTAAAGAGTATTTTAAGAATACAAATTTAATTGCAGTTAGTGGAATGGCTTCAATGTTACCTGCATTAATTGTTATTCCATTCATAGGAAAATTAGTTAAGAAATTTGGTAAAAAAGAAGTGGCCTGTGCTGGAACTTTGTTATCTGCTTTGGTTTATGGATTTTTATTCATTTCTCCAATAACTAATCCATATGTTTATATTGGATTTACAATGACTGCAGGAATAGGAAATGGTATTGTAAGTGCTTTAACATGGGCATTGATTGCAGATGCTATTGATTATCAAGAATATATTAGTGGTGAAAGAAATGAAGGAACAGTATATTCAACATATTCATTATTTAGAAAATTATCTCAAGCTATTTCAGGTGGGATTGGAGGATTTGCTCTTGGACTTTTAGGATATGAGGCAGGAGCAGTGCAACAAGCTGAATCAGTTGGAGTTGGAATTAAAAATATAATTTGTGGAACTAACTTTGTTGGATTAACAATATCATTATTATCACTTATGTTTATATTTAACTTATCTAAAAAGAAAGTTGAAGAAGTTAATGAAACTTTAAATAGCAGAAAAGTAAATGTAGTTTAAAAATAAATTTAAAAAATTTAAATAAGTTGATGTATTACATATATAAATGTAATATATCAACTTATTAATAAATATTGGAGGAAATAGTAATGACAAATTTAAAAGTTAAACCATATAATTTAGATGATGAAGCTATAAGATGGGTAGAAGATACAATTTCAAATATGTCTATAGAAGAAAAAATTGGACAATTATTTGTTAATATGGGGGCTAGCCGTGAAGAAGAATATTTAAAGAGTGTTTTAGATAATTATCATATAGGAGCCGTTCGTTATAACCCTGCTAAGGCAGAAGAAGTATATGACCAAAATAGAATTTTACAAGAAAACAGTAAGATACCTTTATTAATTGCAGCTAATACAGAGGCTGGTGGAAATGGAGCTTGTACAGATGGAACTTATGTTGGTAACCAAGTTAAAATAGGAGCAACAAATGATCCAAAGTATGCTTATGAAATGGGGCGTATTTCAGGAGTTGAGGCAGCTTCCATAGGATGTAACTGGAGCTTTGCCCCTGTTGTTGATATAAATATGAACTGGAGAAATCCTATAATATCAAGTCGTTGTTATTCTCAATATGCAGATGAGGTATTAAATTTTTCATTAGAATATATGAGAGGAATAATGGAAAGTGGAATTATGCCAGCTGCTAAGCATTTCCCAGGAGATGGTGTGGATGAAAGAGATCAACACTTATCCTTTGCTCCAAATACTTTATCTACTAAAGAATGGGATGAAACTTTTGGAAAAGTTTATTCAGGATTAATAGAGGCTGGTCTTCCGTCAATAATGGCTGGACATATTGCTTTACCACAATACGTAAAAGAATTTAATAAGGAAGCTACAATTGAAGAATTAAATATGCCTGCGACATTAAGTAAATACATAATAACAGACTTACTTAAAGGTAAAATGAATTTTAATGGATTAGTAGTAACAGATGCTTCTCATATGGTTGCTATGACTTCAGCTATGAAACGTAGTGAAATGATACCACAGGCAATTTCAGCAGGATGTGATTTATTCTTATTCTTTAATGATCCAGATGAAGATTTTAAATGGATGATGGAAGGATATGAAAAAGGAATTATAACAGAAGAAAGACTTCATGATGCATTAAGAAGAATTTTAGGGTTAAAAGCTAAGCTTGGATTACATAAAAAAGCTAAAACTGAAATAATGCAGCCAAAAGAAGAAGCAATGGCTAAAATAGGAATGGAAGAAAATAAAAAACCAGCATTAGAAATTGCTGATAATGGAATAACATTAGTAAAGAATAAACAAGATATATTCCCAATTTCTCCAGAAAAAACAAAGAGAGTATTATTAGTAAATGCTAAAGGGCATGATGGAGGATTTGGTAAGCTTATTACAGCTATGATGGGAGCTGGAAAAAGCCCAGTTCAAGTTGTTAAAGAATTATTAGAAAAGGAAGGCTTTCAGGTTGAAATTTACGAATCAGCAATAGAAAAAGCATTAAAATTACCACCAGAAGAAATGAAAAAAGAGCTTATGAATGCTTATGCTGGTAAAAGACCATTGTCAGAGTTAACTTCTAAGTATGATTTAATAATAAATTTTGCAGATGTAAATCCAAGTACAGATCAACGTCTTCAATGGTTAGCTAGTAAAGGAACTCCAGATATTCCATTTTATGTACATGAAATACCTACAATATTTGTTTCATTACAATGCCCATTCCATTTAGCTGATGTTCCTCAAGTTAGAACTTATATAAATGCTTATGATTCTAAAGAGTTTACTCTTAAAATCTTAGTTGAAAAAATGATGGGACGTTCAGAATTTAAAGGAATAAATTCTGTAGATGCATTCTGTGGATTAGAAGATACTAGATATTAATCAAAGTTAAAGTTTGGTTTTGTTTTAAGAGAGTGTTGATTTTAGCTATCCCTTAAGACCTACTTAATTGCGCAGAGAGTTTCTATTGAATATTCCAGAATAATAGCTAAAGCGAAGAAACTCCCGTTGGTCAAACAACTTCGCTTCTTAACGCTATTATTCTTCCATATTCAATGAAACTC
>NZ_JARIDH010000003.1 GCF_029267215.1 Clostridium sp.
GATGATGCCATCTCTCAATGTTATGCGGTATTAATCTTCCTTTCGAAAGGCTATTCCACTCTATGAGGCAGGTTACCCACGTGTTACTCACCCGTCCGCCGCTAATCCATTTCCTGAAGGAAACTTCATCGCTCGACTTGCATGTGTTAAGCACGCCGCCAGCGTTCATCCTGAGCCAGGATCAAACTCTCAATTTAAAAGTTTAATCTATACTCATATTACTTGTTAAAAGAATTGCTGGTTTATATTAATATCTTCTGTTTAATTTTCAAAGACCATTTCTTCGTCGCCTTCAAGCGACTTCTTTAGTATATCATCACTTTCGAACTTTGTCAACATTTTTCTTCAAAAACTTTTTAACTTGTTTTTGAAGTTTTGTTTTCGTTGTTGCTATTCATCAGCGACAAGTAATATATTAACACAAAGTCTTATAATAATACATTTATTTAATCTTATATTTTAATATTATATTATAAATTCTCTAATTTTCTTCCTTTTTATTCATTTTTCTTTTATTGATACACTAGGTAAAGTTTATGTATTGATAATGCTTTTTAATAAGCTTTTTAATTATTTTTCTATTTTAAAACTATTAAAACTATAATTAAATTTAAATTTTACTATTAAATTTTCTTAAATTTATTAATTATCAATCTAAAAATAACTTTATAACTTATAATTTTCATAATTACGTATAGTTTTATTATTAAAATATAATATAAGTTTATATATAATACAAAAAACCCTTAGAATTTTAAAATTCTAAGGGTTTAAATTATTTCTACTCTTTAACTTTAGTTTCTAATTCATCTGAAACTTCATTTTTATCTCCATCTGCATCATCAAGCAAGTTTAATTCTTCAACTTCTTCTTCATCACTTCCAGATATTTTAGCAATAGTTACTACTGCTTCTTCCTCTAAAGTTCTCATAAGTTTAACTCCCATTGCAGATCTACTAGTGACTGATACTCCACTTACGTTAATTCTTATAGCAACCCCTTGATTATTTATAAGCATAAGCTCATCATCCTCTTTACATACAGTAGCACCTACAACTTTACCAGTCTTATCTGATACTTTGTATGTAATAAGACCTACTCCACCTCTGTTTTGAACCTTGTATTCTTCTAGTTTAGTTCTCTTACCATAACCATTTTCACTTACAACTAATAGTTGTTCACCTTCAACAGCTATATCCATACAAACAGCTATATCACCATCTCTTAAGTTAATAGCTTTTACTCCAGATGCTGTTCTTCCCATTGGTCTAACATCTTTTTCATTAAATCTTATTGCATTACCATCTTGAGTTACAAACATTATATCCGCATCCCCATATGTTATCTTCGCTCTTAGAAGCTCATCACCTTCTCTAAGATTTAATGCTATTAATCCATTCCTTCTTATATTCTTAAAGTCACTTAATGGAGTTTTCTTAACTATTCCTAGCTTAGTACCCATAAATAAGTATCCTTTATCCTGAATATCTTTGAATGAAAGAACAGTTTGTATTTTTTCATCAGCTTCTAAAGGTAATATATTTACAAGATTTGTTCCCTTAGCAGTTCTTCCTGCATCCGGTATTTCATAAGCCTTAATTCTATATACCTTACCTTTAGTTGTAAAGAATAATAGGTTTGAGTGAGTTGATGTTACAAGTACATGTTCAACAAAATCATCTTCTTTTGTTGTCATTGCTTGTATTCCCTTACCCCCTCTCTTTTGAGCTGAATAAACATCTGAAGATATTCTTTTAATGTATCCAGTATGAGTAAGAGTTATTACAACATCCTCTTCTTGTATTAAATCTTCTATATCAATTTCATTTTCTTGTTTTTCAATCTGAGTTCTTCTCTCATCTGAATACTTAGCTTTGATTTCTAAAAGTTCTTCTTTTATAACTTCTAGTAATCTTTCCTCACTAGCTAAAATATCATTTAAGTAATCAATTAACTTCATAAGCTCATTGTACTCATCTTCAATCTTATCTCTTTCAAGACCAGTAAGTCTTCTAAGTTTCATTTCTAATATTGCATTAGCTTGTTTTTCACTAAAACTAAATCTCTCAATAAGAGTATTTCTAGCTATTTCAGTAGTTTTTGATCCTCTTATTATGTTTATAACTTCATCAATGTTATCAAGAGCTATTATTAATCCTTCTAATATGTGAGCTCTTTCATTAGCTTTGTTAAGTTCAAATTGAGTTCTTCTTGTTATAACATCTTTTTGGAAGTTTATATAGTGAGTTAAGACTTGTTTTAAATTAAGAATTTGTGGTTCATTATCAACTAAAGCAAGCATTATAACACCAAATGTATCTTGCATTTTTGTATGCTTATAAAGCATATTTAATGTTACATTAGGGTTTGCATCTCTCTTAAGTTCAATAACTATTCTCATACCTTCTCTATCAGACTCATCTCTTAGGTCTGATATTCCAGTAATCTTCTTATCTTTAACAAGATCCGCTATATATTCTATAAGTTTAGCCTTATTAACTTGATATGGAAGTTCAGTAACAATTATTTTATGTCTTCCATTTTCCTCTTCGATTTCAGCCTTAGCTCTTACAACGATTCTACCTTTTCCTGTTTCATAAGCAGCTCTTATTCCTGATTTACCCATTATTATACCTGCTGTTGGGAAATCTGGTCCTTTTATATAAGCCATTAATTCTAAGCTTGTTAATTCTTGATTATCTATAAGTGCTACTGTACCATCTATAACCTCTCCTAAGTTATGTGGTGGAATGTTAGTTGCCATACCAACAGCTATACCTGATGAACCATTAACTAAAAGATTTGGGTATCTTGAAGGTAATACAACTGGTTCTTTTTCTTCACCATCAAAATTTGGAGCAAAGTCAACAGTATTTTTATTTATATCTCTAAGCATTTCAGAAGCTATTTTATTCATTTTAGCTTCTGTATATCTCATTGCAGCAGCTGAGTCTCCATCAACAGAACCAAAGTTACCATGTCCGTCAACTAGCATATATCTTAATGAGAAATCTTGTGCCATTCTTACTAATGCATCATAAACTGAAGAATCACCATGTGGGTGGTACTTACCTAGTACTTCCCCTACTATTCTGGCACATTTTCTATATCCCTTTTCAGGATATAATCCTAACTCTTGCATTGAATATAATATTCTTCTGTGAACTGGTTTTAAACCATCTTTTACATCTGGTAATGCTCTACCAACGATAACGCTCATAGCATAATCTATGTAGCATTTTTTCATTTCTTTATTTATATCTATGGGTATTACTTTTCCCTCATTAAAGCTCATGTACTTCACCTCATATTAGTACTATATATCTAAATTGCTAACCTTCTTAGCATTCTTCTGAATAAATTCTCTTCTTGGTTCAACCTTATCGCCCATAAGAATTGTGAATATTTCATCAGCTGCCATAGCATCTTCTATGTCTGCTCTTAATAATACTCTTGATTCTGGATCCATAGTAGTCTCCCAAAGTTGTCCTGCATTCATTTCTCCAAGACCTTTGTATCTTTGTACATTAACACTACTATCCTTTCCACCAAATTCAGCTATTATTTCATCTGCTGCAGAATCTGAATAAGCATATCTTTCTTGTTTTCCTTTAGAAATTTTATATAGTGGTGGTTGTGCTATATAAACATGGCCTTGTTCTACTAAATCTCTCATGTATCTGTAGAAGAATGTTAATAATAGAGTTCTTATATGAGCTCCATCAACATCGGCATCTGTCATGATTATTATTCTGTTATATCTTATTTTTTCTATATCAAATTCTGGTCCTATACCAGCTCCTAAAGCAGTTACTATAGATCTTATAGTATCTGAACCTAAAATTTTGTCTAATCTTTGTTTTTCAACATTCATTATTTTACCTCTTAATGGTAAAATAGCTTGGAATTTTCTATCTCGTCCTTGCTTAGCTGATCCACCAGCTGAGTCTCCCTCAACTATATAAATTTCACATTCCTTAGGATCTTTTGATGAACAATCTGCAAGCTTACCAGGTAATGAACTTCTTTCAAGAACTGATTTTCTTGTAAGTTCTCTAGCTCTTCTTGCTGCCTCTCTTGCTCTTGATGCTAATAAAGCTTTTTCAATTATAACTTTACCAACTTCAGGATTTTCTTCTAAGAATGTTGATATACCTTCCCCAGATATTGAATCTACAGCACTTCTAGCTTCACTGTTACCTAATTTAGTTTTAGTTTGACCTTCAAATTGTGGCTCAGATATTTTAACAGAAACAACAGCTGTTAAACCTTCTCTTATATCATCTCCTGATAAATTCTTATCTGAATCTTTTAAATGACCAAATCTTCTAGCGTAATCGTTCATTACTCTTGTTAAAGCAGTCTTAAATCCAGCTAAGTGAGTTCCACCCTCAACAGTGTCTATATTGTTAGCAAAAGTAAATATATTTTCATTGAATCCATCATGATATTGAAGTGAAACTTCTACTGATATACCGTCCTTTAATCCTTCTACATAGATTGGATCATCATGTAATACTTCTTTATTTCTATTTAAATAGCTTACAAAAGATTTTATACCACCTTCATAGTGATATGACTCTTCTTTAATTTCTTCTTCTCTCTCATCGATTAGAGTTATATTAATTCCCTTATTTAAGAATGCTAACTCTCTAAGTCTTTGTGATAAAATTTCAAAATCATATTCTGTTTCTTCGAATATCTCAGCATCTGGTTTAAAGTGAACCTTAGTTCCGCTTCCTTCTGCTTCTCCTATTTTCTCTAAATCAGTAAGTACAGCACCTCTTTTATAAGATTGCTTCCAAACATATCCTTCTCTTGTTACAATTACTTCACATAATTCTGAAAGCGCATTAACTACTGATGCCCCAACTCCGTGTAATCCACCAGATACCTTGTATCCACCACCGCCGAATTTACCACCAGCATGTAAAACAGTCATTATAACTTCAACAGTTGGTCTTCCCATTTTAGGATGAATTCCTACAGGCATACCTCTTCCGTCATCAATTACAGTAATTGAATTATCTTTGTGTATGTAAACTTTTATATTCTTACAGTATCCTGCTAATGCTTCATCAATACTGTTATCAACAATTTCGTAAACTAAATGATGAAGCCCTCTTGAACTAGTACTTCCAATGTACATTCCAGGTCTTTTTCTTACAGCTTCCAGTCCTTCTAGGACTTGAATCTGACTAGCATCATAATTTTGCTTATTTTGCTCCAACATATAACTCCTCCTATATAGCAGCAATTTACCTTTTATAGGGTCTTCCGTGAATAATCTCAAACAACTTTTGTTGAAATTCCTTCAATCCTTCACACTTAACGTAAACATTATTTTAAGAGCTATTAGTTTAAAGGCTATGGGTTAACCCTTCCCAAATAAATATGGCAATCCTATTTATAAATAACTTTTTAAAACCTTAATAAATCTTTAGTTTTAATTAACCTCAAACTTATCTTTATTCAAAAATTTAAGGATTATAATTAATATCTGTACGCTTTGTTAATGTAGATGATGAAATAGGTGAAAGATAAACTTTACTCATTTTATCAATCTCTGCTATAACAAAAGATTTTGGCTTTTCATCAGTAATTCTTTCAACGAATCCATCCTCTTCAGCCATTCTTAAGAATTGTATAGTATCTGAACTATACATAGCAGTTTGTATATCAAATATACCTATTACATCCTTAACTGGAACTACTACATTCTCTCCTAAGTGTAGAAACACAAATACTCCTCCTTTAACATTGAATACGTCCATCTATAACTCTAAATACCTTTGAGTTTTCATCTAAATAACTAGTTAAATCTTCAATTCCTGTACATGTTATTACTGTTTGTATATTTCTTATAGATGTTAAAACATATCTTTTTCTATTAAAATCTAATTCTGATAATACATCATCTAATAATAACACAGGATATTCTCCTGTTATCTCTTTTATTATTTTTAAAGATGCAAACTTTATTGTAAGTACACTAGTCCTTTGCTGTCCCTGTGAACCATAAACCTTTGCATCAATATTATTTAAATAAATATTAAAATCATCTCTATGAGGTCCTATAGATGTTGCTCTCTTGTCTATATCTTTTTTTCTATTAAGTTCTAATAGAGATATCATAGAATCTTTAATATTATCTAAATCTTTTACAGTTGAAATATATTTAAATTCAATTTCTTCTTTTCCTGAAGTTATTTCTTTGTGGATTTCTTTAGAATATTTGTTTAACTGTTCTATATACTTTAATCTAGTTTTTATAATATTCTCTCCATATTGAGCCAATTGTATATCATAAATGTCTAGCATTTCCTCGTTTACATTTCTATTTTTAAGAACTAAATTTCTCTCATGTAGAACTTTATTGTATTGGACAAGATTATAATAATACTTTTTATTTAATTGACTAAGCTCCATGTCAATGAACCTTCTTCTTATTCCAGGAGACTCTTTTACAATCTTTAAATCTTCTGGAGAGAACATAACTACGTTAAACGTCCCAATTAATTCCCCAATTTTGCTTATTTTTATTGAATTTATACTAATAGCTTTCTTTCCGTCTTTTAAAATATTCACATCTATGATTTTATCTAATCTATCTTTATGAACATCTAACCTTATAAAAGCTCTGTCCTTATTCCATTTTATTAACTCTCTGTCTTTATTAGTTCTGTGAGATTTAGCAAAACCACAGTAATATATTGATTCTATTACATTAGTTTTTCCTTGAGCATTATCTCCTATAAAGACATTCACATTAGGACAAAGCTTAATTGATAAATTTTCATAATTTCTATAATTAATTAATTGCAAACTTTTTATATACATAAAAACACCTATATTTAATTATACCATATTCTTATGTTCTTTAGGCTATGTATCTTTAAATTAACTTATAAATTTCACCATTGAACTCTACAGTATCATCAACTCTTAATTTCTTTCCTCTTTGAGTGCAAACTTCCCCATTAACTAAAACTTCTCCATCTTGAACAAACATTTTAGCTTCTGATCCTAAACTTACAGCTCCACACCATTTTAAAAAAGAATCTAATTTTATAAATTCAGTATTAATCTTTACCTCTTGCATAATTATTCACTAGATGTATATACAAAATTATACATCTTATCTCCTTTCAAAATTAAAATAAAAAAATGACCTATGGTTAGTTTAGTATTTCTAAACTAACCATAGTTTTTAAAGTAAGTTAAACTTATTTTGCTATTCTTACTGGTAAAACTAAGTATTCACATGAATCATTGTTCTTATTTCTAATAATACAAGGAGATATACTACTTGTCATTCTTAGTTCTATTTTATCCTCTTCCATTGTTTTTAAAACATCAAGAAGATATTTTGAATTAAATGCAATTTGAATTTCTTCACCTTGCAGTTTTATAGATACTTCTTCTCTAACTTTTCCTAATTGAGAATTAGATGTGATTACTATATTTTCATCAGTTATATCAAACTTAACTAAATTGCTATTTCCTTCTTTAGCCATAAGTGAAGCTCTCTCTATACCATTTTGAAGAGATTGTTTATCAACTTCTATTTGTAATTTATGTTCTTTTGGTAATAAAGCATCATACTTTATGAATTCACCTTCTAAAAGTCTAGAAATTACTTTTGTATCTCCCATATTAAATAATATGTGATTTGGAGTGAAAGTAATATTTACTATTTCTTCTGAATCTTCTAGTATTTTTGCAACTTCATTTAAAGTTTTTCCAGGTATAACAGCATTAATTGTGTTGTTTGTATCTATTGATTCATTTCTAATTGCTAATCTATATCCATCTAAAGCTACTAAGTTTAATTTAGAATCTTTTATTTCAAAAAGTATTCCTTGAAGAATAGGTCTAGTTTCATCTTGAGCTATAGCAAAAGAAGTTCCCTTTATCATGTTTTTAAGAATACCTTGGTTTATTGAGAAAATCATGTTCTCATTTATTTTTGGTAAACTTGGGAAGTCTTCTGCATTCATATGTAATAAGTCGAATACAGATTTTTGACAAGTTATTCTTATTGCTTCTTCTGAAACTGTTTCTATTTTAATTTTATCGTTAGGTAACTTTCTTATTATTTCACCAAATATTTTAGCATCAACAACTAATTTTCCTGGTTCAGAAACTTCAGCTTCAAACTTAGTTTCTATACTTAGATCTTTATCTGATCCAATTATAGTTATTAAATTTTCTGTTGCCTCTATGTATAAACCTTCTAAGATAGGCATTGTTGATTTTCCTGTTATAGCTTTTTGTGCTATAGCTATAGATTCTTGTAGTTTATTTTTATTACATGTAAATATCAAAATTTAAACCCTCCTTTTAGGACTTATTCACATAAGTTATACACAGTGTGAATTATTATATAATAGATATATAAATAGATAATATATATAATAATAATAGTAATAGTATCTGTGGATTTGTGGATAAACTTCTGTAAGCTTTATATATCAATGGTTACAGAGATTTTTTGCTTGTGGATAACCTGTAGATTACTGTGAACAATTATCCACAATAAAATAACAGGTAAATATTAATTAACAAAATAATTCACAGGTTATCCACAGATATTATACAGTTATTATGTACATTTGTTAATTACTTTTGAGTAAGTTTTTTAGTAATATCATTTATCATACTTTGTAGTCCTTCATCTGTCTTCAAATTCTCAGAAATTTTTTCATATGCATGGATTACAGTAGTATGATCTCTTCCACCAAATTCTTCACCTATTTTAGGTAATGACATGTCTGTAAGTTTTCTACTTAAGTACATAGCTATTTGACGTGGATATGCTATATTTCTAGTTCTTCTTTGTGATTTTAAATCATCTATTCTTAAATTATAATAGTTTGCTACAGATTCTTGAATAGTTTTTACAGTTACAGGAGCACTTTCCTTATTAGATATTATGTCTTTTAAGGCTTCAGAAGCTAAGTCGACACTTACATCTCTGTTTGTTAATGAAGAATAGGCTACTATTCTTATTAATGCACCTTCTAATTCTCTTATGTTTGATTTAATTTTTGTTGCTATATAAACCATTACTTCATTTGGAACACTAAGTCCTTCAACATCAGCCTTTTTCTTTAATATAGCCATTCTAGTTTCAAAATC
Organism: Clostridium sp.; assembly: GCF_029267215.1. GTDB lineage: Bacteria > Bacillota > Clostridia > Clostridiales > Clostridiaceae > Sarcina. Next base: position 9,142 of record NZ_JARIDH010000003.1, read on the forward strand.
TGGTGCTTGAATATCAGCTATTAATCCCCATTCAAATCTAGATCTTAATCTGTCTTCTAAAGTAGGAATTTCTTTTGGCGGTCTATCTGATGATAAAATTATTTGTTTATTTTCTTCATGTAGAGCATTAAATGTATGGAAAAATTCCTCTTGAGTACGCTCTTTTCCTGCTATGAACTGAATATCATCTATTAATAAGACATCAACTTTTCTATATTTATTCCTGAACTCTTCATTTTTATCATCTTTAATAGCATTAATAAGCTCATTAGTGAACTTTTCAGAAGATACATAAACTACTTTTGCTTTAGGATTTTCTTGAAGAATATAATGTCCTATTGCATGCATTAAGTGAGTTTTACCAAGTCCAACACCACCATATATAAATAATGGGTTGTAAGCTTTAGCTGGTGATTCTGCAACAGCTAATGAAGCTGCATGAGCAAATCTGTTACTATTACCAATGACAAAAGATTCGAAAGTATATTTAGGGTTTAAAGTTGCAGACATTTCATCACTAACTATTATAGATCCATCAGTTTCTTTTGCTTTATCTTTTCTTTCTTCTTTTTGTTTTTCTTCATTTTCCTTTTCTTCTTCTAAATCAGATTCAAGGTAGAACTCTATTTTAAACTTTCTAGATGTAACTATCTTTAGAGCTTGAATTAATAAGTCCTTATATCTCGTATCTAGAATCCCTTTTGTGAATTCATTAGGAACAGATAGTTTTAATAAATTATCTGACATAAATATAGGAGTACAACTCTTGATCCAAGTGTTGAAGCTTATTTCAGAGATTTCTCCTTTTATTATATTAAGAGCTTGTTCCCATAGATTATTTAACTGGGCATCCATCTTCTATCCTCCAATCATAAATGACTTTTACTTTTAGTTATGCACATATAATTAACATATTAGATTACTATTTTACATTATGTGAATAAAGTTATTAACAGCCTGTTGATAATGTGGATAACTTTTAAAATAAAATATATATCAACAATAAGAAAAAATAGATGTTGTTGATATATATAAATGTAATAAACTATTGAAATAACAGGGATGCAATAGAATTTAAATAAAATGAAATAAAAGAATATACAAGTTATCAACAAGGTTATTCACAAGTGTGGATAAGTTGTTAAATATACTAAAGTTATTCACAATGCATTAATATAATACCATAAAGGAAGAGCATGGTTCAATAAGTTATCCACAAAAATCACAGCTGTTGATAACTTATTTTGTGTAAAATTAATTAATGATTTTTTATGGACTAAAAAATGAATTTCAAAAAAGGTTATTTATCTAAAATTTTAGACTGAATTTAGATTTTTTATAATTATTTTTGGAGAATACAGAGGGAGATTTGATGTTTTTAGTAATATTTAATGCAAGTAATATAGTATATACATATTTAATAGGAAAGTTAGTAACAGTTGTGACTTATTATGTGGATAACTTTTAATTTTACTTTATAACTATGTTATAAAGTCTATTTATATCTTAGTAAAGGTAATTTTTATTAATTTAAAATTTTGAACTTGAATATAAAATTTTAGGAGAATGTATACTTTTAGGAATATTTTAAATTTAAATTTGCAAATAATATTAAGTAATTGAATTTTTTATTAAAAGAGATCTATAAGTAATGATTTTTTTAAGCTTAGGAGATAATATTATTAAGTAAGCTTTTATGTTATATTAAAGAAGAGTTTTTTCTAAAGTTAAAAAGTCTTGGTTTTACACACAATTAATACACTTTATTATAAGAGATGTTTATAAGTTGTTTTGGTCGTTTTAACAAATCTTTAAGTGAGTTATTTTCTTGACAGAGCGCAACTTCAAAGATATAATTAAAAAGTAAAACCTAAATTAGCGAATAAGTAGAAAGCTTTTAGCTTTTTACTAGAATAAAATATTGGTTGAAGGGGGTGTATTTAAATGTTCATGACATATCAACCTAAAAAGAGACAAAGAAGCAAAGAGCATGGTTTCAGAAAGAGAATGAAAACTAAATCTGGAAGAAATGTTTTAAAGAGAAGAAGACAAAAAGGTAGAAAAAGATTAACAGCATAAGGGCCGCATTTTGTGGCCT
>NZ_JARIDH010000054.1 GCF_029267215.1 Clostridium sp.
AAGGCAGAAAAACAGTAGCATCAAAATCAACTGCACCAGCTCTTAAAGAGTGTCCACAAAAAAGAGGAGTTTGTACTGTAGTTAAAACAACTACTCCTAAGAAACCTAACTCAGCGTTAAGAAAAATCGCCAGAGTAAGATTAACTAATGGATACGAAGTAACAGCTTACATTCCTGGTGTAGGCCACAACTTACAAGAGCATAGTGTTGTTCTTATAAGAGGTGGAAGAGTTAAAGACCTTCCTGGTGTTAGATACCACATAGTAAGAGGAGCTTTAGACTCAGCTGGAGTAGCTAACAGAATGCAAGGAAGATCAAAGTACGGTGCTAAGAAACCAAAGCAAAAGAAATAATTATTGCTTAAACTTAGTTTAAGTGCTATGTCTTCAAGTTTAGATAAATAACTGTTCGAAGTTTAAATATAGATTATGAAGCAAGCACTTTACGACAATCGATTAAGTTGTGTCGAGTACCGATGAACTTAAACAAAAATTGTTAAGGAGGGAAGAAAAGTGCCAAGAAAAGGACATATTGCAAAAAGAGATGTATTACCAGATCCAGTGTACAATTCAAAAGTTGTTACTAAGTTAATAAATAACGTAATGGAAGACGGTAAAAAAGGAGTAGCACAAAAAATATGCTACGATGCTTTCCAAATAATCAATGAGAAAACTGGCAGAGATGCTATGGAAGTTTTTGAGGAAGCAATGAACAACATAATGCCTTTATTAGAGGTTAAAGCTAGAAGAATAGGTGGTGCTAACTACCAAGTTCCAATAGAAGTAAGACCTGAAAGAAGACAGACTTTAGGATTAAGATGGCTTCTTGCAGCTTCAAGAAAAAGAGGCGAGAAGTATATGAGAGAAAGATTAGCTGGAGAATTAATGGATGCAGCTAATAATACTGGAGCAGCTGTTAAGAAGAGAGAAGATACTCACAAAATGGCTGAAGCTAATAAAGCATTTGCTCATTACAGATATTAATAAAATGAAACTGTTTTGGCTAAAAGCCAAAACAGTTTTGTTGAATTTAAAAACACTATACGTTGAGAGGAGGAGTCACAATGGCTAGACAATATCCGTTAGAAAAATTCCGTAACTTCGGAATAATGGCACATATAGATGCTGGTAAAACAACTACTACTGAGCGTATTCTTTTCTATACAGGAAGAAACCACAAAATAGGGGAAACTCATGATGGAGCTTCAACTATGGACTGGATGGCTCAAGAGCAAGAAAGAGGTATAACAATAACTTCTGCTGCTACAACTTGTTTCTGGAAAGGTTATGAATTAAACATAATCGATACTCCAGGACACGTAGACTTCACAGTTGAGGTTGAAAGATCATTAAGAGTTCTTGATGGAGCTGTTACTGTTCTTGATGCTAAGAGTGGAGTTGAACCACAAACTGAAACTGTTTGGAGACAGGCAGACAAGTACGACGTTCCAAGAATGATATACGTAAACAAAATGGATGCTACAGGAGCAGACTACTACAACTGTATAAACACAGTTAGAGAAAGATTACAAACTAATGCTGTTGCAATCCAAATTCCAATAGGTCAAGAAGATCAATTCCAAGGAATGGTTGATTTATTAACTAACCAAGCAATAATCTTCAAAGATGACTTAGGAAAAGACATAGAAGTAGGTGAAGTTCCAGCTGATTTAGCTGATAAAGCAGAAGAGTACAGAGCTGCTATGATCGAAGCTATAGCTGAAACTGATGAAGAGTTAATGATGAAATACTTAGAAGGTGAAGAATTAACTCTTGAAGAATTAAAAGTTGCTTTAAGAAAAGCTACTATCAACAATGAAATAATCCCAGTTATCTGTGGATCATCATACAAAAACAAAGGTGTTCAACAAATGATCGATGGTGTTGTTGATTACTTACCATCACCATTAGACATACCTGCTGTTAAAGGTACTAACTTAGACGGTGAAGAAGAAGTTAGAGAAGCTTCAGATGACGCTCCAATGTCAGCTTTAGCATTCAAAATAGCTACTGACCCATTCGTTGGAAGATTAGCATTCACAAGAGTTTACTCAGGAGTTTTAGAGAGCGGTTCATACGTATTAAACTCAACTAAGGGTAAAAAAGAAAGAATCGGAAGACTTGTTAAGATGCACGCTAACTCAAGAGAGGAAGTTGAATCATTAGAAGCAGCTGAATTAGGAGCTGTAATAGGTCTTAAGAACACAACTACTGGAGATACTTTATGTACAGAAGCAGCTCCAATAATACTTGAAAAGATGGAATTCCCAGAGCCAGTTATATCTATAGCTATCGAGCCAAAGACAAAAGCTGGTCAAGAAAAAATGGGTATAGCTTTATCAAAGCTTGCTGAAGAGGATCCAACTTTCAAAACTTGGACTGATCAAGAAACAGGTCAAACTATCATAGCTGGTATGGGTGAGCTTCACTTAGATATCATCGTTGATAGATTACAAAGAGAATTCAAAGTTGAGTGTAACGTAGGTGCTCCTCAAGTTGCTTACAAAGAAACTATCAAAAAGGCTGTTGAAGCAGAAGCTAAATTTGCTAGACAATCTGGTGGTAGAGGACAATACGGTCACTGTAAGATAGAAATGATACCAACTGAAGGCGAATATGAATTCGAAAATGCTATCGTTGGAGGAGCTATTCCAAGAGAATACATTCCAGCAGTAGATAACGGAATCAGAGAAGCTGCAGAAAGTGGTATAATAGCTGGATACCCAGTTATAAACTTCAAAATAAGATTATTCGACGGATCATACCATGATGTCGATTCATCTGAAATGGCATTCAAAATAGCTGGATCTATGGCATTCAAAAACGCTATGGCTAAAGCTGATGCTGTATTACTTGAGCCTATAATGAAAGTTGAAATCACTGTACCAGAAGAGTATATGGGAGACGTTATAGGAGATGTTAACTCAAGAAGAGGTAGAATGGAAGGAATGGACTCAAGAAATGGTGCACAAATCATAAGAGCATTCATCCCACTATCAGAAATGTTTGGATACGCAACTGCATTAAGATCAAGAACTCAAGGTAGAGGAACTTATGCAATGGAATTCGATCACTATGATGACGTTCCTAAGAGCATCCAAGAAGAAGTTGCAGGTAAAAAAAATAAATAATTAAAGAAGCTTTTAAAGCTTCTTTAATATATAAATGTATATAATATTTTTAAATTAAAGGAGGAATTTGCAATGTCAAAAGCAAAATTTGAAAGAAGCAAACCACACGTTAACATTGGAACAATCGGTCACGTAGACCACGGTAAGACTACATTAACAGCAGCTATTACAGCAGTATTAGCAAATAAGGGATTCGCTGAGTCATTCAAATATGACGAAATCGATAAAGCACCAGAAGAAAAAGAAAGAGGAATCACAATCAACTCAGCACACGTTGAGTACGAAACAGAAAACAGACACTATGCTCACGTTGACTGTCCAGGACATGCTGACTACGTTAAGAACATGATCACAGGAGCAGCACAAATGGATGGAGCAATCTTAGTTTGTTCAGCAGCAGATGGTCCAATGCCTCAAACAAGAGAGCATATCCTACTTGCATCAAGAGTTGGAGTTGACCACATCGTAGTATTCTTAAACAAAGCAGATATGGTTGATGACGAAGAATTATTAGAATTAGTTGAAATGGAAATCAGAGAATTATTAAGCGAATACAACTTCCCAGGAGATGATATTCCAGTAATAAAGGGTTCAGCATTAAAAGCATTAGAAAACCCAACTGATGAAGCTTCAATCGCATGTATCGAAGAGTTAATGGATGCAGTAGATAGCTACGTACCAACTCCAGAAAGAGCAACAGATAAGCCATTCTTAATGCCAATCGAAGATGTATTCACAATCACTGGTAGAGGAACAGTTGCTACAGGAAGAGTTGAAAGAGGAATCTTAAATGTAGGAGCAGAAGTTGAAATCGTAGGATTAAGCGAAGAAATCAAGAAAACTGTTGTTACAGGAATCGAAATGTTCAGAAAGTTACTAGACGAAGCGCAAGCTGGAGATAACATCGGAGCATTATTAAGAGGAGTTCAAAGAACTGAAATCGAAAGAGGTCAAGTATTAGCTAAACCTGGTTCAGTTCACCCACACAAAAAGTTCGTAGGTCAAGTATACGTACTTAAAAAAGAAGAAGGTGGAAGACATACTCCATTCTTTGATGGATATAGACCACAATTCTACTTCAGAACAACTGACGTAACAGGATCAATCAAATTACCAGACGGAATGGAAATGGTAATGCCAGGAGACCACATCGACATGAACGTTGAATTAATCAACCCAGTTGCAATGGACGAAGGATTAAGATTCGCGATCAGAGAAGGTGGAAGAACAGTAGGTTCAGGAGTTGTTACTAGCATAATCGAATAGTAATAAACAAAATGGTATATTATAGATTATAACTGTCAATAATAATTTATTAGAAGGACTGGGTAAATTACCTAGTCCTTTACAAAGGATAGATTATTGACAGTTTAAATAAATTGTGATAATGTGAGAAAGTAACTCATGAAGTCACGAAACAGATACTGTAAGAGGTATATCTCTTAGAATATATATTTAAAACTGGAGGTGCAGACCGTGAGAGTAAAAATAACTTTAGCTTGCACAGAGTGTAAACAAAGAAATTATGACTCAATGAAGAACAAGAAAAACAACCCAGACAGAATGGAAATGAAAAAATATTGTAAGTTCTGTAAAAAGCATACTCTTCATAGAGAAACTAAATAGTTTAGCGCTTAAGTAAAGACACAGACTTGAATATTGTTAAGGATGTGAAAACTATGGCTGGTAATAATGTAAAAACTGGAGCCGCTCAAAAGAGTGGTATGTTTAAATTCTTTAAAGATGTAAAAGCGGAATTCAAAAGAATTACGTGGCCTTCAAAGAATGAAACAAAAAAAGCATTGATTGCAGTTCTTGGGTTCTCTATAGTATATATTATACTTGTAGGTGGACTAGATTATATTTTTCAAAACCTCTTTGAAGTAGTTTTGAAACTTAAGTAAAGGGAGGTTTGGGTGTTAATCACCGATTAATATGAGTGAAAGAGCAAGATGGTATGTAGTACATACGTATTCTGGATATGAAAATAAAGTTAAGGTTAACATAGAAAAAGTTGTTGAAAACAGACATCTTGAATCATTAATTCATGATATCCAAATACCAATGGAAGAAGTAATTGAAGAAAAAGATGGAAAACAAAAAGTTTCCCTTAAAAAGAAATTTCCAGGATATGTAATAGTAAAAATGCTAATGACAGACGAATCTTGGTATGTTGTTAGAAACACAAGAGGCGTTACAGGATTTGTAGGACCTGGATCTAAACCAGTTCCTCTTACTGAAGAAGAGATTGAATCAATGGGAGTTTTAGAACTACCTGTAGATATTGATCTTGAAGTAGGTGAAAGTATAAGAGTTATCTCAGGACCACTTAGAGAATTCGTGGCTACAATTCAAGAGATAAATCTTGAAAAACAAAAAATTAAAGCTCTTGTTGATATGTTCGGAAGAGAAACATTAGCAGAGCTAGATTTTAATCAAGTAGAAAAATTAGTATAATTTTATGTTATAACTAATGTTTTAATTAAGTGGGAGGACAAAAAAATAATACATATTGTCCGTATATACCACAGTATAGGAGGAATAAACAATGGCTAAGAAAGTAACTGGAATGATTAAACTTCAACTTCCTGCAGGAAAGGCAACTCCAGCACCACCAGTAGGTCCAGCTTTAGGACAACACGGTGTAAACATAATGGGATTCTGTAAGGAGTTCAATGCAAAAACTGCTAATCAAGCTGGATTAATAATACCAGTAGTAATCACAGTTTACCAAGACAGATCTTTTAGTTTTATCTTAAAGACTCCTCCAGCTGCAGTTCTAATAAAGAAAGAATTAGGACTTGAAAGCGGATCAGGAGTTCCAAACAGAACAAAGGTTGGACAATTAACTAAAGAACAAGTTAAGAAAATCGCAGAAATGAAAATGCCTGACTTAAACGCTGCTACAATCGAAAGTGCTATGAGAATGATCGAAGGTACAGCTAAGAGTATGGGTGTAACTATCGAAGAGTAATTCACAAAAATAGTGGGAGGTACAAACCGCTAATACCACAAAGGAGGCTTATTAATGGGAAAGAAATATGTTGAAAGTGCAAAGTTAATAGATAAAAGTGCTTTATATAATCCAGCAGAAGCTTTAGAGCTTGCTGTTAAAACTGCAAAAGCTAACTTCGATGAAACAATCGAACTACACGTTAGACTTGGAGTAGATCCAAGACATGCTGACCAACAAGTAAGAGGTGCAGTAGTTTTACCAAACGGAACTGGTAAAAACGTAAGAGTTTTAGTTTTCGCAAAAGGAGATAAAGCTAAAGAAGCTCAAGAAGCGGGAGCAGATTTTGTTGGAGCTGAAGAATTAGTTCAAAAGATCCAAACAGAAAATTGGTTCGACTACGATGTAGTTGTAGCTACTCCAGATATGATGGGAGTTGTTGGTAGAATCGGTAGAGTTTTAGGACCTAAAGGTTTAATGCCAAACCCAAAATCAGGAACAGTAACATTTGATGTTGCTAAAGCAATAGCTGAAATAAAAGCTGGTAAGGTTGAGTATAGAGTTGATAAAACTGCTATCG
>NZ_JARIDH010000067.1 GCF_029267215.1 Clostridium sp.
ATTTCAACTTTAAGTTCTGGTTTAACTGAACCAGTTGTGAAAGTGTTTCCACATGCACACTTAACCACTGTATCGTGATGGTATTCTGGATGTATGCCTTGTCTCATGTAATTCACCTCTTTCAAAATAAAAAAATGTTGCTAAACAACTATTAACAAGTATATCATGGGCATATTTAATCGTCAATAGTTTAAAAGCTTTCTTATTTAAGTTATAATCATATTTAGAATATTATAAGAGTAGAAGGAGTTAAAGCTAATATGAGTAAATTATATTTTAGATACGGGGCAATGAATTCTGGAAAATCTACACACCTTATGCAGGTTGCACATAATTATGAAGAAAGAGGAATGGAAGTTATCATAATTAAGCCATCTACTGATAAAAAAGGTGGAGATAAAGTTGTATCAAGATTAGGTGTTGAAAGAGTAGTAGATTTACTAATAGATAATAATGATAACATAATAAATCTAATTGATGAGAGATTGGAAAAAGGAAGAAAGATAGATTGTATAATAGTTGATGAAGTACAATTTTTAAAAGCTCATCACATAGATGAATTATTTGAAATATCAGTTGTTAAAGATATTCCTGTAATTTGTTATGGATTAAGAACTGACTTCCAAATGAATGGATTTGAGGGAAGTGAGAGATTACTATTATTAGCACATAGTATAGAAGAGATGAAGACTATATGTAAATGTGGAAGAAAAGCCATATTAAATGGAAGAATGATAAATGGTAAGTTTACATTTGAGGGAGAACAAGTTGCTATAGACTTAGTTGACAATGTTGAATATCAATCATTATGTGGACAATGTTACTTCGATTATAAATATGGTAATAATAAAGAGAAGTAATTAATGAAAGGACAGGGTTAAAATTATGAGAAAATGCCAAGTTGGCGGTCAAGCAGTACTAGAAGGCGTTATGATGAGGGGGAGAAAAGGGACAGCAACAGCTATTAGAACACCAAGTGGGAAAATAGAAGTTTCTTTTGAACAAACAATACCATATACTAAAAAAAATAAATTTTTAGGACTACCTTTTATAAGAGGATTTGTTACACTAATAGAATCTTTAATTGTTGGATTAAAGTCTCTAAGCTATTCTGCTAGTTTTTTTGAAGATACAGAACCTTCAAAATTTGAGGATTGGATTAATGAAAAATTTGGAGACAAAGCTAACAATATAATAATAACATTAACAATGATGCTTTCAGTTTTTTTTGCAATAATTTTATTTGTGGCAATACCAACAGGAATAACATTTCTTTTAAAGAAAATTAATTTTCCTCAATGGAGTTTAAGTATTATTGAGGGTGGAATTAGTATAGGGATACTTTTAGTATATATGTATCTTATGGGTAAAATGGAGGATATAGAAAGAACATTTCAATATCATGGTGCAGAGCATAAAACCATTTTCTGTTATGAAAATGAAGAGGAATTAACTGTTGAAAATGTTAGAAAATATCCAAGATTTCATCCAAGATGTGGAACAAATTTCTTGTTTTTAGTTGCTATAGTAAGTATTTTTATATTTTCATTTACAAAATGGGATTCAGTTTTAGAGAGAACGGCAATGAGGATAGCACTGTTACCTGTTGTATCTGGAATAACTTATGAACTTATTAGATGGCTTGGTAAATCAGAAGGAAAAATAGCTAAAATAATAGCATCACCAGGTTTAAGGCTTCAAAAACTGACAACAAGAGAACCAGATGATTCTCAAATAGAGGTAGCTATAGCTTCTTTAAGGAGGGCTGAAGGATTGAAAGAACCAAATAAAAAAGTTGGAGAATTATTAGCTTTAGGAAATGAAACTTTAAAAGAAGTTTCAATAGATACTTATATATTAGATACTCAATTATTACTAGGAAAAGTTCTTGAAAAAGATAAAATATGGCTTATTACTAATAAAAATGAGGAAGTTCAAAAAGCTGATGAAATACACTTTCTAAACTTATTAAACAAAAGGAAAGAAAAAATGCCAATGCAATATATTTTAGAAACATGTGAGTTTATGGGCATGGATTTTCATGTTGAAAAAGGAGTTTTAATTCCAAGGGGAGATACTGAAATAATTGTTGAGGAAGTTTTAAATAATATAGAAGAAGATGCGAAAATAAATCTTTGTGATTTATGCTGTGGAAGTGGAGCTATAGGTTTATCATTAGCTAATTATAGAAAAAATATAAAGGTAGACTTAATAGATATTGATGAAATTCCAGAGAAAGTAACAAGAAAAAATATAAGAGAGTTTAAACTTTCTGATAGATGTGGATTTATTAAAAGTGATCTTTTAAAAGAAGTTATTGAAAAAGAAAAGAAATATGATGTTTTAGTTTCAAATCCACCATATATAAGAACAGAGGTTATAGATACATTGATGGAAGATGTTAAAGACTATGAACCTCACTTAGCTTTAGATGGAGGAGGAGATGGATTAATATTTTATAGAAGAATTGTTGATGAAGCTTTAAAAGTTTTAAATGAAAATGGAATACTTGCTTTTGAAATTGGACATGATCAAGGGGAAGATGTTAAAGATTTAATGATTGAAAATGGATATAAGGATGTTAAAGTTATTAGAGATTTAGCAGGTCTAGATAGATGTGTTATAGGAAGAGTGAGCCTTGAAAGATAGCAATGTAATGTGTTATAATTGTAAAATATGAAAATCTGTATACGGAGTGATAATAGATGATACTTGATAGATTAAATTTTATTGAAAATAAATATGATGAACTTTCAGTTAAAATTAGTGATCCTTCAATAATGGCTAACCAAAAAGAATGGAGAAAGCTTTGTAAGGAACATGCTGACTTAGAAGTTATAGTTGGTAAGTACAAGGAGTACAAAACTGCAACTGAAGATTTAGAAGCTAACAAAGAAATGCTTTCAGAAGAAAGTGATCAAGAAATGAGAGAAATGATTAACTCAGAAATAAAAGAGTTAACAGAAAGAAAAAAAGAATTAGAAGACGAAATACAAATTCTTTTATTACCAAAAGACCCTAATGATGAAAAGAACGTATTCGTTGAAATCAGAGGTGGTGCAGGTGGTGATGAGGCAGCACTATTTGCAGCTAATTTATTTAGAATGTACACTAAATATGCTGAGAAAAATAGATGGAAAGTTGAATTAATGAGTACAAATGAAACTGATATAGGTGGATTTAAAGAGGTTGTATTCATGATAAAAGGTGCTGGAGCTTACTCAAAACTTAAGTACGAAAGTGGAGCACACAGAGTACAAAGGGTTCCAGATACAGAGAGTTCAGGAAGAATACATACATCAACAGCTACAGTGGCAGTTTTACCAGAGGTTGATGATGTAGAAATAGAAATAAATGATAAAGACATAAAAATAGATGTATTTAGAGCATCTGGTAATGGTGGTCAGTGTGTTAATACAACTGACTCAGCTGTAAGATTAACTCACTTACCTTCAGGTATTGTTATTTCATGTCAAGACGAAAAATCACAGCTTAAAAACAAAGAAAAAGCTATGAAAGTTTTAAGAGCTAGATTATATGAGCAAGCAGAAGCTGAGAGATTAGCAGGAATTGCGGAAGATAGAAAGAGTCAGGTTGGTACTGGAGATAGAAGTGAAAGAATAAGAACTTACAACTATCCTCAAGGAAGAGTAACAGATCACAGAATAAACATGACTTTATATAAATTAGATAGTTTCTTAGATGGTGATATAGATGAGATATTAAATGCTCTAATCACTGAAGATCAAGCTCAGAAGATGAAAGCTATGGGTAATACTGAATTTTAATATATAAAGCCTTACATTAATAATGTAAGGCTTTAAAAATATTTATTTTAAATATATTAATTTAAAGAGGGACTTACTTATGAATATAGATAAAGCTATAAAAAAGCAAAGAAAATCATATAAAAGATTTATGATTCTTATGGTAATAATTCTTACTTTGTTACCTCTTTTAGTTTGGTATTTTGAAGTTTATAAAGAATTTTTGATAGTTTATTTAATTTTTCTAGAAATATTTATAGTCATTGTTATGATTAAAAATTTTAATAATATAAGGTTAGAATATACTTTAGAAAATGGAATTTTAAAAATAAAACCTAATATTTTATCTAAGGCAAAGACAGTTTATTGTGATAGAGTTAAGTTAGTACATACAGAAAATAAACTAGAAGATATGAAGATAATAATTATTTTCTCTAATAAAGGAAGAAAAGATAAGTTTGGAAAACCTGTTGGAGAATATTTTTGTAAGGCTTATCCAGAATTAAGTAGAGATTATAAAAAGATGGTTAAATTAAATAAAGAAACTCAATATTATTATATAATAGTAAAAAGAGGAGCTTTAAAAAAGTTAAAACTTTTAGATGATATATATAAAAATTGTGTAACAGCAATTTATACTAATGAAAGTATAGAAAACATAAAAATTGCTAGAGGACAAACGAATTTATAAAAATGAAGGTGATATTGTTTTATGAAAACAAAGGTACATTTTATAAAAGATATAAATAAAGACATAAAACATTTAGAAGAAGCTGCAGAAATAATAAAAAAAGGTGGAATAGGGGCTTTCCCTACTGAAACAGTTTATGGATTAGGTGCAAATGCTTTAGATGGAGAAGCTGTTACAAAGATTTTTGAAGCCAAAGGAAGACCACAGGATAATCCTTTAATAATTCATATAGCTAATAAAGAGGATATTGAAAAATATGTTGAAGAAGTACCAACTTATGGAAAAGAACTTATGGATAGATTTTGGCCTGGTCCTTTAACAATAATATTTAAGAAAAAAGATATAGTTTCAGACATAACATCTGCTGGGTTAAAAACCGTGGGAGTTAGAATGCCAAATGATGAGGTGGCATTAAAGCTAATTGAATTATCAGAAGTTCCAATAGCAGCACCATCGGCAAATATATCAGGGAGACCAAGTCCAACTGATGTTGAAAGATGTGAACAAGATTTAAATGGAAAAGTTGATTTTATTCTAGGTGCAGAAAAAAGTGAAATAGGTGTAGAATCAACAATAGTAGATGCAACTGGGGAGCATTTATGTATTTTAAGACCAGGCGGAATAACTTTAGAAATGTTAAAAGAAGTTGACAAAGAAGTTTATATTGATAAAGCAATACTTTCAACTTTAGATAAAAATGTTAAGCCAAAAGCACCAGGAATGAAATATAAACACTACGCTCCAAAGGCAAAAGTGAAAATGGTTCAAGGTTCAACAAATAAAATGGTTGAAAAAATTAGAGAAATGGTGCATAATTACATAGATGAAGATTTCAAGGTTGGAATTATGGCTACAGATGAAACTATGAATATGTATAATGAAGGAATAGTTAAATCTTTAGGAACAAGGGAAGACCTGACGTCAGTAACTAAAAATTTATTTGAGATGCTTAGATCTTTTGATGATTTAGGAGTGGATATTATAATAACAGAAGCTTTTGATGAAGAAGGTTTAGGATTTACAATAATGAACAGGTTAAAAAAATCTTGTGGATTTGATATAACTGTAGTTTAGAAATATATGTGAAAGGAGCTAGATAAGCATGATGCTTTGGAAAAATAAAAAATATTTTGATTTTTCATTTTTAAAAAATTTAATATTTTCATTTTTTGAAGATTTAGTGTCTTTATTTAGTTTTCTTTCAATTAATAAGAAGAAGTGCTTTTTTAATTGACTTGCTATTTGATTTTTAAATTAAAGTAGTATTATTAGTCATTTGAAAAGCACTTTTTTTGAAATATATATTTAATACAAGGCATATGGAGGTTAGTGAAATGAAAATAGCAATAGGTTGCGATCATGGTGGTTTTAACTTAAAAAACACAATAATAAAACATTTAGAAGAAAAAGGAATAGAAGTTAAAGATTTCGGTACATATAGCAGTGATTCATGCGATTACCCAGATGTTGCACTTCCAGTTGCAGAAGCGGTTTCATCAAAAGAGTTTGAATATGGAATATTAATATGTGGAACTGGTATAGGCATATCAATATCAGCAAACAAGGTTCCAGGAATAAGAGCAGCACTTTGTTCAGATACTTTCAGTGCTCATGCAACAAGACAACATAACAATGCAAATATATTAGCTATGGGGGAAAGAGTTGTAGGACCTGGATTAGCTTTAGACATAGTTGATACATTCTTAGCTTCAGAATTTGAAGGTGGAAGACATCAAAATAGAATTGATAAGCTAAGTGCAATAGAAGAAAAATATTCAAAATAATAATAAGTTTAAAAATAATTTATATATAGATTCTAGGAGGAAGATAAAA
Source organism: Clostridium sp. (assembly GCF_029267215.1). Taxonomy (GTDB): domain Bacteria; phylum Bacillota; class Clostridia; order Clostridiales; family Clostridiaceae; genus Sarcina. Next base: position 6,292 of record NZ_JARIDH010000067.1, read on the forward strand.
TGAGTAAAGTAACAGAAATAACACATCCACTTATATTACATAAGTTAGCATTTATAAGAGATAAAAATACAGGTTCTAAAGATTTCAGAGAATTAGTAAGTGAAGTTTCTATGCTTATGGCTTATGAGGTAACAAGAAATCTTCCAATGGAAGAAATCGAAATAGAAACTCCAGTTTGTAAAACTAAGTGTAAGGTTTTAGCTGGTAAAAAAGTTGCTATAGTTCCAATATTAAGAGCTGGCTTAGGTATGGTAGATGGTATGTTACAACTTATACCTGCAGCAAAGGTAGGACATATAGGATTATACAGAGATGAAGAAACTCTTCAACCTGTTGAGTACTTTTGTAAATTACCACAAGATATAGCTGAGAGAGATATAATAGTGGTAGATCCAATGTTAGCTACTGGTGGTTCAGCTGCAGATGCTATAACTTTATTAAAGAAAAGAGGAGCTAAGCAAATAAGACTTATGTGCTTAATATCATCACCAGATGGAATTGAATTTGTACAAAAAGCACATCCAGATGTTGATATATATGTTGCATGCATAGATGAGAAATTAAATGAGCATGGATATATAGTTCCTGGATTAGGAGATGCTGGAGATAGATTATTTGGAACAAAATAGGTTATAATTAAAATAGCTACTTATTAAATAAGTAGCTATTAATTATTTTTTTGGAGGTAATTATTAATGGATAAGATAAAAGTTTTAACGATCTTTGGAACAAGACCAGAAGCTATAAAAATGGCACCATTAGTAAAAGAGTTAGAAAAAAGACCTGAAATAGAGTCAAAGGTTTGTGTAACAGCTCAACACAGAGAGATGTTAGATCAAGTTTTAACTTTATTTGATATAAAACCAGATTTTGATTTAGATATAATGAAGAACCGTCAAACATTAACTGGAATAACAAATAGAGTTTTAGAAGGGTTAGAAAAAGTATTTACAGAAGAAAAGCCAGATATGATACTTGTACATGGTGATACAACTACAACTTTTGCTGGTGGATTAGCAGCTTTTTACCAACAAATAAGAGTAGGTCATGTTGAAGCTGGACTTAGAACATTTGATAAGTATTTCCCATTCCCAGAGGAAATGAATAGAAAGTTAACTGGGGCTTTAGCAGATTTACACTTTGCTCCAACTCAAGGTTCAAAAGCCAACCTTTTAAGAGAAGGAATAAATGAAAATGATATAAAGGTTACAGGAAATACTGTAATTGATGCTATGGAACATACTGTTGATAATAACTATGTTTTTGAAAATGAAGAATTAAATAACATAGATTTTGAAAACAAAAAAGTTATAATGATAACTGCACATAGAAGAGAAAACTGGGGAGAAGGTATAGACAACATCTGTACAGCATTAAATAAAATTGTTGAATATAATAAAGATGTTGAATTAGTTTATCTTGTTCACTTAAATCCTGTAGTAAAGGATGCAGTTTATAAAAATCTTGATGGAAAAGAAAGAGTACATCTTCTACCTCCACTAGATACTAAAGAAACACATAACTTAATGAATAAATGCTTTATGGTTATGACTGATTCAGGTGGATTACAAGAAGAAGCACCTCACTTAGGAAAACCAGTATTAGTTTTAAGAGATGTTACTGAAAGACCAGAAGCTGTTAAGTCAGGTACAGTTAAGTTAGTAGGAACTGATATTGAAAAGATATTATCAGAAGCTAATACTTTAATAAATGATGAAAAAGCTTATGCAGATATGAGTAAAGCAGTGAATCCATATGGAGATGGAAAAGCTTCAGAAAGAATAGTAAAAGCTATTTTAAATTACTTTGGAAAAGATGAAGAAGTTGTAGAAGAATTTGTTAGTAAGTAAAGTTTGTTAAAAAACTAAATAAGTATAATTTGAATAAATGGAATTAAAATACAGATATTTAGAATATTATAGAAATTTTAATAATATATTTCTATTGTTATTCTAAAATATCTGTATTATTTTTTTGAAAAACAAAAAAATAATAAAAACTTTGTTTAAAATTTAACGAAATCTATTGAAACTTAAAAATTTTAAATATATAATTAAATCAGTTAGAAAATTTAAATATATTTGATAATTTTTTACCTAAATGGGAGGTTTTTGATATGAGAGAGGTAGTTATTGCAAGTGCAGTAAGAACAGCATTAGGATCATTTGGTGGTACATTAAAAGATATTCCAGCAGTAGATTTAGGGGCTTTAGTAATTAAAGAAGCTTTAAACAAAGCAGGAGTTAAAGCAGAAAATGTTGACGAAGTTCTAATGGGTAATGTTATCCAAGCTGGATTAGGTCAAAACCCAGCTAGACAAGCATCAGTAAAAGCTGGTTTACCAGTTGAAATTCCAGCAATGACAATAAATAAAGTTTGTGGTTCAGGATTAAGATGTGTAGCTTTAGCTGCTCAAATGATAAAAGCAGGAGACGCTGACTTAGTAGTAGCTGGTGGTATGGAAAATATGTCACAAGGACCATACGTTTTAAAAACAGCTAGATTCGGCCAAAGAATGGGCGATGGAAAAATGATAGATACTATGGTAAATGATGCATTAACAGATGCATTTAATGGATATCATATGGGTATAACTGCTGAAAATATAGCTGAACAATGGGGATTAACTAGAGAAATGCAAGATGAATTCTCAGCAAATTCTCAAGCTAAAGCAGAAGCCGCTATAAAAGCAGGAAAGTTCAAAGATGAAATAGTTCCAGTTGTAATTCCACAAAGAAAAGGTGAGCCAATAGTATTTGATACTGATGAATTCCCAAGATTCGGAACAACTGTTGAAAAATTAGGAAAATTAAGACCAGCATTCAAAAAAGATGGCACAGTTACTGCAGGTAATGCTTCAGGTATAAATGATGGAGCGGCTGCATTAGTAGTTATGAGTGCTGAAAAAGCTAAAGAATTGGGAGTAACTCCAATTTGTAAAATAGTTTCATATGGTTCAAAAGGATTAGATCCATCAATTATGGGATATGGACCATTCTATGCTACTAAAAAAGCTTTAGAAGGAACTAATTTAACTATAGATGATTTGGATTTAATAGAAGCTAATGAAGCTTTTGCAGCTCAAAGTTTAGCAGTTGCTAAAGATTTAGGATTTGATATGAATAAAGTTAATGTAAATGGTGGAGCTATAGCTTTAGGTCATCCAGTTGGAGCTTCAGGAGCTAGAATATTAGTTACATTAATCCACGAAATGATGAAGAGAGATGCTAAAACAGGTTTAGCTACACTTTGTATAGGTGGAGGAATGGGAACTGCTTTAATAGTAGAAAGATAATAAGTTTAACATTATTATATATTAAAAGGTGTTATCAAATTGATAACACCTTTTATTTTATAAATAATTTCATTATATTAGCGTATGATTTTTTTGTTTTAAAGAGCTATGATATTTTTATGATTTATGTTAATTAGTATTTTATTATAAGAAGTAATACATCTAATAAATTAATTAATGATTTTATGTTCATGAATTAATTGATATTTTAATATTCATAAAAAATAATCAAAATTAATTATAAAATTTTAAGTTTATTGGAATTACTTAGTCAATTAATGTTTAGAATTTTAAATATATATCAGTAATTGTTTATATAATGAATAAATAAACTAGTTTGTGAAAAAATGAGTGTATAAATTAAATCACTTTTTGTAGAAAAAGGATGAATGATAAAGTTAATAATAGAAAAAAATAGATAGAAAGTGCATAAAATCATTAAAAAAATAAAAAAATAAAAAAAAAATATAAAAAAATGTGAATAAATATTAAAAAGGTTATTCAAAACCTTTTAAGCTGTAAAGTTTATTCTAAATAATGGTTTGAAATTTTTTACGCAAAAATAGGGTTAAAAGTTATAATTTAATAACAAAAACTTTTAAAAAAGGATTTCAAAATCGAAAATAGTAATCGAAAATTAACTTGAGATAAGCAATAAAAGATTAAAAATTCAGAAAAATGAAATTTGATCAAAATAAATATTCAAAAAACTTCAAAAAAAGAGTAAATAAGAGTTTATGAGAGTAAAAATGAAGGAAGTATATAAAATCACTTTAAAATATTAAAATATTAATAAATATAAGCAAAATTTAAATTTTATTAATATTAAATTCAGGAATATAATTAGTAAAGTAACATTGCGGAACTATGGAGGTTATAAGTGAACGCTAAAATTAAAAGCTTAGTTTTATCAGTAATGAAAACTAATATTTTATTAACGGTAATAGCAACCCTAGCAATTAGTTTATTTAATTTGAAATTAGGGGTGGCTTTTTTAGTTGGAAGTATAGTTGCTACAATTAACTTTACTGTTAATGCAATTGTAATCCACAAGGTCATTAAAAAAAGACGTGGAGCTTTAAAAATTCAATTGAGCTTTGTACTTAGAATGTTGATGATTCTTGCATTTACTTTAGTATTTATGAGAAGTGTTGAGGAGTTAGCATTTTACTTAGTCGGGTTCATAGCACATCAGATATCAATATTTATTTATACAAGAAAGAATAAGGCCTTATCAAACGTAAAATAAATATTTATATACATATATAAATTAATACTAAGATAGAAAGGGAGTGATTCCGTGGATATCTTTGCACCAATGTTTACAGTTAAGATTGGTAGTTTGACAATTACTAGTACAATAATATTTCAATGGGCAGCAATGCTTGTTATAACAATATTTGCTATTTTATCAACTAGAAATCTTAAAAATAAACCAGGCAAGTTACAAGTTGTTTTAGAGTCACTTTATCAAACAATTTATAACTTGGTAAAGAGTAACATGGGGGAAAATTATATCAGCTTTGTACCATACATAGGAACATTAGCGATATTTTTACTTGTTTTAAACCTTTTTGGATTAATCGGGCTTGCACCTCCAACTCAAGATTTAAGTGTAGCAGTAGCGTTAACAATTACTTCCTTTGTCGTTGTTCATGTTAATGCAATATACAGATGTCATATTGGAGGATATATTAAAGGATACTTTAAGCCTTATCCAGTAATGTTACCTTTAAATATAATGGAGAGAATAATTTTCCCAGTTTCTCTTTCACTACGTTTATTTGGTAATATGTTAGCTGCCACTCTATTAATAGATCTTATGTATTCAGGTCTAGCTCATATAGGATGGATAGCTCAAATAGGTGTGCCAATAATAGCACACAGTTTCTTCGATGTATTTGATGGAACAATACAAATGATAGTATTTACAATGTTAACAATGGTAAATATCAAAATGTTAGCAGATCACTAAGAAAAAACAAAATAATAAATCAACTGAATTGGTTTGATTTAAAAGGAGGACTTTCTAATGGATATGAAGTTATTAGCAGCAGGTATCGCTGTATTAGCAGGTATAGGAGCCGGAATTGGTATAGGTATTGCAACAGCAGGAGCAATAGAAGCAACTGCAAGACAACCAGAAGCATCAGATAAAATACAAAGTTTATTCATCATGGGAGCTGGTCTTTCAGAGGCAACAGCTATCTATGGATTAGTAATTTCAATAATCTTATTATTCGTTGTTTAATATCAAGATACGTACTAATTTATTAAGAACTTGTAGTAATTAATAAAAAGAGAATAGAGTTAATATAATTGACTCCGAAGGGAGGCTGTGATTGATATATGGAATTAGATTTTATGAGAATATTAGCTACAATCATTAACTTTATCATATTAATTCTTATACTAAAACATTTTTTCTGGGACAAAATCAAAAAAGCTATTGATGCAAGACAGGAAGCTATAGATGAAACAATCTTACAAGCTGATGAAGATGCAGAGAAGGCTAGAAGATTAAGATTAGATAATGAGAGAATTCTTAAGTCTGCTAAAGAAGAAGGTAGAAAATTAAGAGAAGATCAGAAAAAAGAAGCTGACAGAATTTATAAAGAAATAGTTGATGATGCTCATAAAGAAGCTGAGGCTGTATTAAATAGAGCTAATATTGAAATTCAAAGAGAAGAAGAAAAAGCAAAATACGAATTAAAACAACAAGCAGTTGAGTTATCTTTAATGCTTGCAGAAAAAGCTCTTGGCGAAAGCATAGATGAGAATAAACATAGAGATTTAATCAATGATTTTATTGAAAAGGTAGGTATCTAATTATGTATGAATATTTAGATCGTAGATATGCCTTAGCTCTATATGAAGTCGCAGAAGAGAAAAATAAAGTTGATGAGTACATGAATGATTTAAAAGAAGTATGTGACATAATTTATGGAAATAAAGATTTCTATGAAATTATAAAGCACCCTCAAATCAGTACTGTCAGAAAAAAGAAAACTTTCAAAAACATATTTGAAGGTAAAATAGATGATGAATTACTTTCATTCTTAATGATTCTTATAGAAAAAGATAGAATACTTTATTTAAAAGAAAAGTTAAACCAAATGGAAAAAATTCATAGAGAAAGAAACAATACTTTATTAGCAGAAGTTAAGAGTGTTGTTCCACTAACAGAAGATGAAGTTCAAAGACTTGTAGAAAAGTTAGAGAAAAAATATTCAAAGAAAATATTATTGAAGCAAGAATTAGATAATAGTATCATAGGTGGACTTTTTGTAAGAGTTGGCGATGATGTTATAGATGGTACTATAAAAGCTAAACTTGATGATATGAAACAGATAATGCTTAAGAGAGAATAGAGGTGAGTCTATGCATATTAAACCAGAAGAAATAACTTCTATAATCAAGAATGAAATAAAAAATTATGAAAAAGAGTTAGAAACTGTGGATTCTGGTACTATCATTCAGATAGGTGACGGAGTTGCCAGAGTTTATGGACTAGAAGATTGTATGGAAGGTGAGCTTCTAGAATTCCCTAACCAAGTTTTCGGTATGGCTCTTAACTTAGAGCAAGATAACGTTGGATGCGTTCTTTTAGGATCTGAAGAAGGTATAAAAGAAGGAGATATCGTTAAAAGAACTGGAAAAATCGTTGAAGTACCAGTAGGTGAAGAGGTAATAGGTAGAGTTGTTAACTCATTAGGTCAACCTATAGACGGAAAAGGACCTATCAAAAATGATGGATACAGAGCTATAGAAATCCCAGCACCAGGAATACTTGAAAGAAGTTCTGTTAATGAGCCTCTACAAACAGGTATTAAAGCTATTGACTCAATGATACCAATAGGTAGAGGACAAAGAGAGTTAATTATAGGAGATAGACAAACAGGTAAAACTGCTATAGCTATTGATACTATAATCAACCAAAAAGGTAAGGATGTTATTTGTATATATGTTGCTATTGGACAAAAACAATCAACTGTTGCAAATATAGTTAATACATTAACTGAAGAAGGAGCTATGGACTACTCAATCGTAGTAAGTGCATCAGCATCTGAATCAGCACCATTACAATACATAGCACCATATGCAGGATGTACTATGGGTGAGTACTTTATGAATAAAGGAAAACATGTATTAATAATATATGATGACTTAAGTAAACACGCTGTTGCTTACAGAACAATGTCATTATTAATTAGAAGACCACCAGGAAGAGAAGCTTACCCAGGAGATGTATTCTACATCCACTCAAGATTACTTGAGAGAGCGGCTAAGTTATCAGAGAAAAATGGTGGAGGCTCATTAACAGCACTTCCAATAATTGAAACACTAGCTGGAGACGTAACTGCTTACATCCCAACTAACGTTATATCAATAACAGATGGACAGATATTCTTAGAAACTGAGTTATTCAACTCAGGACAAAGACCAGCTGTTAACCCTGGTATATCAGTTTCAAGGGTTGGAGGAAATGCACAGATAAAAGCAATGAAACAAGTTTCAGGTACATTAAGACTTGAACTTGCTCAATATAGAGAGTTAGCATCATTCGCTCAATTCGGATCAGACCTTGATAAAGATACTCAAGCAAGACTTGAAAAAGGAAAGAGACTTATTGAAATCTTAAAACAAGATCAATATAAACCAATGGCAGTTGAAAAACAAATAATGATTATATATGCTGCTGTTAATAATTTCTTACTTGATATACCAGTTCAAGATATTAAGAAATTCGAAAAAGAATTCTTAGAGCATATGGATACTCATCATAGAGAAGTTGGTAAAGATATTATAGAGAAGAAAGTTTTAAATGATGAAATAAAATCTGCTTTAGAAAGCGCTATAGTAGAATTTAAAAAAATATTCTTAATGTAAAATAAGAGCATAGCTTTTTAATTAAAGCTATGCCCACATTTTTAAGAATGGAGGTGGAGCTTAAATGGCAGGTGCAGGACTTTTAGAAATTAAAAGAAGAATAAAAAGTAT
>NZ_JARIDH010000028.1 GCF_029267215.1 Clostridium sp.
GAGAAGTTGTAGAAGCTGATACAAAAGCTAACTTACAAGCTAGAGTAAATGCAGAGCACGGAGCTTGCCAAGGTAAAAAAGATTTAGCTACTTTAGCTAAACAATTAAACTTAGATGCAATCCATGATACAGTTCATGAAATGTGTAAAGACGAAGCTAGACACGGAAAAGCTTTCGCTGGATTATTAAACAGATACTTCAAATAAGATATACCCAAGTATTATAGAATATGTTTTTATAAATATATGATAAAACATCGCTAAAAAGGTTAATTTTAGCGATGTTTTTTGTTTGAAAGAGAATTTTTCTTTTGATATACTCCTTTATAAGGAGTGATAGAGAATGGGGAAGACATATGAAAAAAAATATGAAATAACGTATGGTGAGGTTGATGGAAGAAAAGATTGTAGAATAACATCCATGATGAGTTTTTTTTCAGATTGTTGTCTTAGTCAAGAAGAAGCTAATTCAATGAATTATGTTAGCGAAGAAAGTGATAATACATGGGTATTTTTTGACTATGATATAGTGATGAATAGATATCCAAGATATAGAGAAAAAATTAAGGTTAGGACTTATGTTGAAGCCTTAAGAAAGTTTTATTCTACTAGGATTTTTGAAGCTTATGATATGGATGGAATTATGGTATCTAAGGCAAGTGTTTTAGCTTTTTGTATAAATAAAAATACTAGAAGGCCTGCAAGAATAAGCGATGAAGAGTATGAAGTTCATGGGGTTAGTAAAGAGTCTTCTAAGCTGTTGAGGGACAAGCTTAAGTTTGAAAAATTTGAAGAGTATGATGTAGAAAAGAACTTTGAAATAAGATATTTAGATATTGATTTAAATATGCATGTAAGCAATATAAAATATATAGAATGGGTTTTAGAGACTGTACCTGTAGATATTGTTTTAAATTATAGAATGAAAAGAATAAAAATAAAGTTTGAAAAAGAAATTACATATGGTCATAATGTAAATATAAAATCAAAAATAATTAAAAATGAAGATGAAATAAAAGTTCTTCATAAGATTCAAGATGAAGAAGGAAAAAATATTACATTAGCAGAAACTTATTGGTATTAAATAAAACTTAGGAGTAAGAGTTATGAATGAAAATAAATTTTCTAAAAATTACGATGTCTTATACTATGATTCAGATGTTAATAAAAACTTAAAAATGGTATCACTAATGAAAATTTTTGGTGATGTGTCAGCTATCCATGAGGAAGAACTAGCTTCAGAGGGAGTTAAATATTTAAAAGATCAAGGACTAAGTTGGATTATTTATAGTTATTCAATTGATATTAAAAAGCCTATAGAATATAGAAAGTCTATAAAAGTAGAAACTTATTTAGATGGAATAAAGAAGTTTTATGCTAGCAGGATTTATAAGGTCTATAATGAGGCTTCTGAGCTTATTGCAGAAGGAAAGATTATATTCCTATTAATAGATTTAGAAAAGCGTAGAGCTGTCAGAATACCTAAAGAATACTGTGAATTAATAAATATGGTTGAAGGTGGAGAGGTTGAGTTAAAATCAACTAAAATTGATAAAATAGTTAGAGAAGATTTAGAAGCTAAGGTTTTAGTTAGAAGAAACGATATAGATTATAATAAGCATGTTAATAATACTAAGTATTTGGAATGGGTTATAGAGGCAACTCCAGAATGTATTTTAGATGATTATAGCTTAATTCAATCTAAGATTAAGTATGAAAAAGAAGTTAGATTTGGTGATGATGTTAAAGTGCTTTGTCAGTGGGATGAAATAGAAGATGGATATAGATGTCTTTATAGAATAGAGAAGTGTGAAGAACATGAAACTGCAGCATTAATAGAAACTATATGGAAAAAAGAGTTTTAAGTCATATATTCTTTAATTCGGTTCTGTTTTAAACTAATTTTGATTTTAGATAGAACTATAAGACCCTCTTAATAAGTGGTCTAAAGTTTCATTGAATATGAAAGAATAATAGCCTTAAGAAAGGAAGAGGTCTGAAAAACTTAACTTTCTTAAGGCTATTATTTTGGAGTATTCAAATTTAAATAAGAATCATATTCTCATATTCACTGGAAGATATAAGTTGAAAATATAAAATTCAAAATTTTGATTTTTAATTATAATTAAGGAAATATGAAAAGCTAGCTAAAATCAACACCTACCTAAAACAGAGCTTTTTAGTTGAGTTTTAGTCTAATGTACAAGAAAGTGCTGCTGTGAATCCTGAACTCCAAGCCCACTGAAGATTGAAACCACCACAATCTCCATCAACATCTAATAATTCTCCACAGAAATAAAGATTATCTACAATTTTTGATTTAAGTGTTTCAGAGTCAACATCTTTAGTGTTTACACCACCTGTTGTAACCTGTGCAGCGTTGAAACCATTAGTCCCAATACATTTAAACTCCCAAGATTTCATAAGCTTTATTAAAGATTTCTTTTCTTGCCAAGTAAGTTCGTAGCAAGGTTTATGTAAATCATTTATTCCAGCTTCTTTTAAAAGTGTTGGAATCATTTTTTTATTAACAATACCAATAAGAGAATTTATTACTTCTCTGCAAGCAAAAATTGCAAAATGTCCTTCTAAGAAATCTTCAACTTCTTTAAGTGATTTTTCAGGCATCATATCAACAATTATTTTTACGTCCTGTCCTCTAGAACAACCTAAAGAAGCTTCTCTTGATATTTGAAGTATTGGAGGACCAGAAATACCATAGTCTGTGAATAAAATCTCTCCAAACTCTTTTCTTATACGCTTATCATTACATAAAACTTCTGCATATCCATTAAATTTAATTCCTGATAAAGCTTTTAACTTAGGGTGATCAAGTTTTAATTGAACAATTGCAGGATGTGGTTCAACTATTGAATGACCTAGACTTTTAGCTAAATTATATGCAGATCCATCTGAACCAGTTTTAGGTGCAGATTTTCCTCCACAAGCCATAATTAATTTTTTGCATTTAATCACAGAGTTTTCTTCATTTTCTGTGGATAAAACAAATTTTCCTTTAGATTTGTGGATAGATTTTACCTTATATGAGGGATAAAGTGGGATTTCACGTTCTTCTAAAGCTATTTTTAAAATATCTACAACAGAAGAAGCTTGGAGTGATTGAGGATAACATTTACCTTTTTCAAGTTCTATTATTGGTAAACCTAAGTTAAGGAAAAATGCTTTTGTATCCTCAACAGAAAATTTACTTAATGTTTTAATAAAGAATCCATCAATTTGGCTATGATAATTTGAAAATGGAAATCCTATTAAAGAATTTGTTATATTACATCTACCATTACCAGTAGTAAGAATTTTTTTACCTATTCTATCTGTGCCTTCTATTATGGCAACATCTAAACCAAAGTCCTTAGCAGTAATTGCAGCTGTTAAACCAGATGCACCACCACCTAAGACTACTATATCGTGATAAATCATAATTCTAATTCTCCTTTTTAAAATAAATTCAATTAGATAATAATAAGATTTTAACATAAATTTAGATAACATATTATATCAAAAAACTTTTTAATAATATTTTGAAAGTGAGTAACAATAAGTTGGGAGGTGGTATTTGTGAAATTTAAAATTACAGACTTTAATATAGATGGATATAATACAGAATTTAAAATAAGAAGAATGAATTATAGCCAAGTTGTTATTGATTATCCAGATAATAAAGGAATAAGAACTATAAAAATGGAATGTGGAGAATTAATTCCAGAAGGAGAAGTTGATGAGGTAATAAAAAAACACAAAGACTTATTAAAAATAAAAATACAAAGAGGAATATCAGCTTTATTTTATAAAGATTTAGTTAATGAGTTGGAGGAATCTTTTAAAGAAGTAAAAAATATAAAAGTATTAAATGATTTTTCTAGAAGTGCAAATAAAAGAGGGGTATGGGATAAAAATATACTTTTATATTTAAATAATAGTTATCCTTTGAAAATTGAAGCTAGTGGAAGAAATTTTATAGAAGAGAGTTATAAGTTCAGTATTAATGTTATAGATAAACCAGAATTCCTTGAAATATGCTATTTTAACATGAAAAAACTAAGTGAACAGGTAGCTTGGAGAGAAAAACAAATAGAGGATTATAAAAAAATAGTTATAATGATAGAAAATAAGAGTAATTTTGAAAAAAACAAAGAAATTTAAATATAATTTTATTAAATAGCATTAAATAACCTGAAATGAACTTTAAAAGTGTTGACATAAGTTTAGAATTTGGGTATTATATTCCTTGTCAGGTCGCTAAGTGCGAAAGACAAAAACAAAATAAACAATTTAGTTTAAAAGCTAAAACTGGTCAAAAATGATGTGGTTTTAAGAGTTGATGTGGCCCCTTGGTCAAGCGGTTAAGACACCACCCTTTCACGGTGGTAACAGGGGTTCGATTCCCCTAGGGGTCACCAACATGGTCGCATAGCTCAGCTGGGAGAGCACCTGCCTTACAAGCAGGG
>NZ_JARIDH010000031.1 GCF_029267215.1 Clostridium sp.
GAAAACTTCATCGCTCGACTTGCATGTGTTAAGCACGCCGCCAGCGTTCATCCTGAGCCAGGATCAAACTCTCAATTTAAAAGTTTAATCTATACTCATATTACTTGTTAAAAGAATTGCTGGTTTATGTTAATATCTTCTGTTTAATTTTCAAAGACCATGTCATCACTCGGTGTTTTCATTTGACCTTGACGACGATATTTATAATACCATATTGACAACAATTACTTGTTTTTATTATCTCTATTTATTAAAATTATATTTAATTTTCTTCATATTACTTTATTTTTTTATCTTTTATACATATGGATACGCTAGGATAAGTTTACATATATTCTCTTTAAATAAAAGCAATTTAAATAATTAACTTAATTTTATTATATCTACTTTTATAAAAATTCATTTATTTTATGAATTTAAAACTACTATAAATCCTATCTATTATACTATTGAATTCATCTTCATAATTATTTGGATATATAACTTCCTCTAAAACTATTTACTCTTGCTAAATCTATCAAGTTTGCAATATTTATAAATTCACTTTAAACCATCATATACTTTTAAATTCCATTTAAATATCTGAAAAGATATTTTCAAAAAAATACCTCTAGAAAATATGCATATGCACTATAATTTTCATTTCTTAAATTAATTATTTGTTCATCACTAATATTAGCATGTCCATTATATGCTATAACTTCTTTTTACCATCTTTTCCCCTGTAATTCACATGATACGCATACTCTAAATAATGTTTCTTCTCTTCATTATTCAATGTGATTAAATATTTCACATCATCCTTTCTTTAAGTAAATCTTATTTTTGCATCGCAACCCTGTATACAATATAACGAACCTTTAAATTTATACTAATATTCTTCTTTTGTAATATTGTTTACTTCTATAAGCTTTTCTTCACCTTGATTTCTAATCATAGCCAATTCTATTTTTATTTTACTCATTACAATCACCCCTTACTATATTTTGTATTGTGGTTTAACTATAAAAACTCATTTTATTTAAAAAACAGAAAAAATTTTTATAGCATAGTTACTTCGCCTTTTAACTTTAGTAAAAATTTTTTACATAACACCTACCACTTAAGGTAATAATATATAAATCTAACCTATATATTATTATTCAATAACATTTTTATAATCTTGATAATTTATCTTTAAAAATTCTTGTTAAATCAAAAATAAATTTTATACACTAATTAATATCATGTACTATAAAATAAATTCACTTTCATGATTTAAGACATACCTTTACAAATAGACTTTTTGAAAATAGTGTAAAACCTAAAACAATTCAAACCTTATTATGCCATAGTGATATATCAACTAATCTTAATATATACTCATATTATAAAAATAAGACTATAAATAGACTTATTTTCTTATTTAAACTTAGGTAATTTTTACTCTAGTTTCATTTTTCTTTTTCTATTGCACATCTATTTCAAAATTTATATAAAAATAAGGGTTACAAAATCCTTGTAACCCTTGAAATTTGGTGCACCTAGCAAGATTCGAACTCGCGACCTGTGGAAACGAAAGAGTATATTTTAATACTTTTTACGTAATATTCAAATCGTGTTATAAAGCCATTTGTTTGTTATATTTTTTTATCTTTTATTATTTTTCTTTATTCTATAAGGGGTAAAAAGAGGGGTAAAAATTAATTTACCACCTTTGAATTAGTTTTGGAAATTTTGAGAAATGAAAACTATATATGTGGCCTTCCTCTATTTTAATAAAAGTTTTCCATACTACCCATACACTTATAATTTATCCTTTATTTAATGCTAAAAAGCACCTCATTTTTATATGTTTTTTGCGTGAAATTTATTGCTTTTTATCACTTAATTTTATTTTAACAAAACCTCTTAATTCTATTGCAAATACTTGTCTTGATTACTTTTCATTAATATTAATAAAACTCTTCTAGCCCTCCCATTCAAAAAAATTCATTTGGGGAAAATCCGCGGAGAAAAAGTGCTAACCATGGACACGGAGCAAAGGCTTAAAAACTTTTTAACCACCCCCTACCTCTTCCAATTAAATAAAAAAGCTAAGACTTTTATATCTTAGCTCTTAATTAATAATTAAATTTAATTTATTTAAATTATATATATTCTATTTTTCTACAGTATAATCAATTCTAGTAACACTCTTAGGCTTTAATATAGCAAAGTCTAGCATTGCATAAACTCTTAACCATACTGACCCATCTTCAAAACCTAGCTCACTTGATGTATCTATTATTATTTTATTCTGTAATCCCATTACTATAGAGTTGTTATCATATACCATAGCTTGGTTATCTTTTATATTGTTACTTACCTTGTGTTGTAGCTCTTCAACCTTCTTTGGCATATTAAGAGGTTGTCCAGTTGTATCTGTTAAAAGACTTAATGAAGTATCTATATTACTATTATATGCTATAGTTGTTGGTACTCCATTAGCCTTAGTAATAGCACCTATCCCTTTAACAAATGATGTATATTTAGATGTTTCTATATCACCACTAGATATTATATTAATATCCTCATATGTTAATATTCCCTTTGGTTGTAGTTGTCCATCACCATATAAGCCTACTGTATCTATACTTTGAGCTATAGAATTAGCCATAGCTTGTTGTATAACTTGGTCAATATTCTTAGCACTATTTAATAACTCTAATGATATTTTCATAAGTCCGTATATAGTTCTACTCTTTAAGTCTACAGAACCAAAAGTCATATCACTAAATTCTACTTTTGCTAATTCTTCTTTAAATTGAAATACTGGGTCTTTTTCTATTGTTGCAATAGTCATATTATTGCTTTCCATAGGTAATATAGGTATATCACCTAGTGCCATTTGTGGTCTTGCTAAATCTATTATTTGAGCTGATAGTTCTTGTGGTATTAATGTTTTACCAGTTGAAGTTGTCAATTCCCTATATGTTGCTTTTTCTGATGTTGCATTTTCCCAATCACCAGTCAGCATTCCTTTTACATATTTACCAATACTTAAATCTTTATTTTCACTATTTTTTATAGTGGCATTAAAGAAGCTCTCCCCTTTATTTACTAATTTCAAATTTGAATTAGTAGTATTTTCTGTTCCATTTAACTGTTGTGTACCGTCAAAGTCTAATACTCTTCCATCTCCATCTATTTTCTTTTGAGCCTTAATTTTAGCCTCCAAGGAATCAATATTATCTGATATCTCTTCTAGTTCTTCTTTACTCACATTTTCTTTATTAAGTAAATTGTTTAATCTTTTATTTTCTTGATCTAATTGATTTAATAATTCTCTTAATTCTTTACTCACTTTTTTTACTCTCCTCTTCAATAATGGCATTTAAATATATATCTGTTTTTTCTTTTGTTTTTTGAGCTATTATTTTAGCTTGTAAAATATCAACTTGTTTTATAGCCTCTTCTATTTCTTCCTTGCTGATATCTTCATTATTTATTGAATTTTCTAATGTACCTTTAGCCTCATTAAACTCTTTTATTAATTTATCAATCTTTTTGCTAACCCTATTATTTATATAATCATTTTTAATTTCTTCAATTATATTTGAAAACTTATCTTTTAATATATTCATTTATCCCAAATCCTTTCTTAATTCTCTTTTATTACTTTGAACCTTACGCTCCCAGTAACTTTTATTATAATTTTTTACTTTCTCTTTATTCTTCTTACGCCACTCTCTTAAATATGCGTTTCTTTCTTCTCTTGCTTTATCATTCACCAACAATTCTCCTTTCTTAATTTTGCAATAAAAAAAGCCACGAGAACAACACCAGTATTTATACTGATTAATTGTTTCCCGTGGCTTATATGCCGTATGCCATTAATAATGACATGGTACTTACTTTATTAAATTATTTATTTTCTTTATTATATCATTTTCATTATTTTTATACAATTATTTTAACGCTTTTTCTTACTTTTATTATTTTTAGGCTTTTTCTTTACCTCATATTTTTCTAGTAATAGCTCTTTTATATCTTCAATATCATTTGTTGTTGTTCTTTCAAAATATTTTAAAGGTAAATTAAGAATTTCACTAAATTGTTTTGCATACTTACTTTTATTTTTCTTTGGCATTTCCTCAATTAGTACCTTTGACTTTACCCCTAGAATCTCACTCAATTCCTTTGTATCTATTTTTAAAATATAATGTACTACGTTATAAACACTTAAAACTATATATCCCTCATTCTTTAAACATTCTAATCCTAATCTAATGCCGTCAATGTCTAAAGAATCATATAAATAAGGTTGTCTTAAATACCACGGAATATTGTCTAATATTTTACTCTCATATCTTTCACTACATTCCCAATACTCACAATCTATATCTATATTCTTTTTTATTAATGGCATATTACACCCTACACAGTTCTCACAACTCTTTACTATTTCAAATATTTCTTTACTCATAATACAAATATCCCCTCTAATCATTTTATTTAATCTGCTAATTTAGTCTTTATATTGAACTACTATGTTTATAATAGCTATTAGCATACATTTTCTTTATATATCCCATTTCCATAAAACTTTTTGAGTTATGTATTGCCCAACTACTCATTCTCATTTTAGTTAAAGCTCTTTCTTTTCTCAAACTAACTTTACCTTTATTTAAGCCTAATATTTCTCCAATTTCTTGTAAAGTCATTTCTCTACTATTCCACCCATAGTTAAACTTTATAATTTCTCTTTCTTCTAGTGTTAATTTATCACTCATTAAACTATCTAATTGTATTCTTAGCTCTCTTAAAAACTCTATTTCTATTATATTTTCAAAAGCATAATCAACGCCCTCTATAAACTCTCCTAGCTCTGTTCCCTCTTCTCCAACTGGCATATTTAAGCTTATAGATTCTTTATAAAGTTTATTATTCATTTTATCTTTTTCACTTCTACCATTAACATAATTATTTATCTCTCTATCAATCCAGTAAATAGCATATGTTATTAATTTAGCTCTATTTTTATTTTTAATATCATACTTGTTTATGCCTTGTATCAATCCAACTATTCCCGTTTGAATTAAGTCCTCTTCCTCTATTCCATCAAATTTATACTTATTAGCTATTTTATATATTACTCCTTTATTATTCTCTATTAACTCATTTAAGGCATTTTTATTGCCTTGTTTATATAATACAAATAACTCTTCATTACTCACACTCTCCACCTCATTCTCTAAATGAAAAGCCACATGAAATTATAACTTATTAATTTCTGTAGCTCTTCATTTCTTTATGTCTTTTGTATTCTTTCTTTATGATCACTTACTCTATATCTATATAAACTTTTTTATATTTTCCAGTTTCATATACCTTACTTATTTTATTTATTTTCCCACTAACTGAAAGTGCTTTTATTATCCTTTGTTTTTCCTCTTCTAAAATAAACTTTATTGTTATTTTGGTCATTCTATCACTCCAAACTATTTATAACTTGATTTATTCCTTTATTATGTGATATCCTTTAGTTGCGTTTTTAAGGAATATTTTTTTCCTATAAGCTGATGTACTTCTATTTAGTACATTGGCTTTTTTTAGATTTTTCTTTCTTTTTAGAAATTTCAACCATATGACGCATTACTTCTTTTGCTCTTAAAAATGCTAAGTAATCAATATCTCTTAATTCTTTGGCTGCTTTCATTATTTCTTTTAATTCCTCTTTTTCTAAATTATCAAAACAATTATTTTTTATTTCTGCTTTTTTCATCTTGATAGCTCCTTTTATTTTTATTTGCACCCTTTTTCTAAATTGTGTGCATTAATTATTTATCTTAAAATTCTTTGAAACCTAGTTTAATAGCTATTCTTTAAAGTTAATGCACCCCTTTTTTCAAAGGTTGCACCCCCTTATATGAAAATAAAATTTTTCTACTTTGGCACTAGCTAACCACCGACCGACACCCCATTAAAAAAAGCCGTTTTTTATATAGGGGGCTATAGGATAAATACTACTTAAACCTATATATCGAATATATTAGCATTAGCCATACGCTTAATTAACCTGTATAAGTCCTCATTAAGAACTTTTATATTATTTAGATTAATATTACTACTCATAACTATTGGTAACCTCTTCATGCTCCTATACTTTAATATACTTATAAATAAACTTATATTATTTAGACTTTCTTCATTTTCTAAAAAATCATTTATTATAAGCAAGTCCACATTTTTATACCTATTAATATGCGTACTACCTATTTTTAAAGGCTTATTTAAAGAAATATACTCAATATCAACATCATTATTAAATATAAGCTTATTAGCTAATGCTAGTAGCAAATGTGTTCTTTCTTTTTGCTCTACTCCTAATAATGCAAATGAATTGCTCATACTATTTCTAATATCCTTAAATCTAAGATAATAATTAGTTGTAGCATTTTTCATATTTTTATTAATTAGAGTATCATCATTAAAATTTTTAAAAGTTTTTTCTAATTCATCAGCATTAAACTTACGCAAAGCTCTAGCTATATTTTTACTTTTCTGACACTTACAATTTGAATATCTCTTACTATATGTATTATAAATTACACCTTTTCCCCCACATAAAACACATTTACTCTTTCTAACCTGTTTACTTACCATTTCTTTATATTCATAGGAATTAAGCCTAGTATTAACTCTATTTAATACCTCTTCTATTCTGCTTGGTATGTTTTTAGGTATATTCATTAAATCTCTCACCTCTTCAATTATTTAGTTTTTGCAATTTTATATTTATATGGGTATATGATGTTATCTCATTGACTTTGACCTCATATTCCCTAAATATATATCCTTTATACAATCTTTCAAACAAAGCTCTTTCACCTTGTGAATTAGCTAACTCATTAACTTTTTTCTTGCTAAATTTAAAGTCATTAACTTTAACCTTAGGCTTTTTTAAGTTTCTACTTTGACTCCATCTTTTTTTACCTTTTGGGTCTTTAGTAAGATATTTTGCCAATTCTTCATATCCTAGCTCATTACTTCTTAACTTAGAAACCTCTACGTTTCCATTCCCCCATATTCTCTCTAGATCTGATATATCAATAATTCCATTCATAATCATGTGATTATGTATTTTAATATTTTCATCATATTCAACTACATTGATATACTTTAATTCCTCTTTGTTATTCTTTTTTAAAAATCTTCTAAGCCTCTTTAAAAAATTTTCAAAATCTTTTGATACCCTCTTCTCATTTTTGGGTCTTTTATTATCTGAATAACTCAATGTTACAAAAAAATCTTTATCAGTAAAGTTAGTATTTAGTAATCTTGATAGATGTTTTCTTGAATTTTTATCATTCAAGTTTTTTTGCTTTGGTAAGCTCTCTTTTTCTTTCTTCTTTCTGCTCTGTTTTCTCTTATATATTTCTATAGGGAAAATCTCTACTTCTAAAATATTTCCACTATATATTTTCTTCTCTCTATATATCATTTTTAAGCTTACCTCCTTCTATCTCTAATCCTCTCTGTTACTTGACTTTTATATAAAGTGTCCACTAACTTAATACCTTTACCAAGACCCTTAAAACCTATATTTAAGGGTATATTTATTTGTTAATTAATAACTTTTTATTTTGAAAATACTTCTTTAAAAGCTTTTGCACCTTTTAAAGTCGGCTCTTTTTCCATTTCTTTACACAAATTAATATATAATCTTAATAATTTAACTGACATATTTTTACACCTCTCTTTTATTTTCTATGAACAAAGCTTGTCTGCCCATTCTTGAAGTTTATTTTTATTTATATAGATTCTCCCACCCAATGATATACTTGGAAACTTATCATCTTTACATAGTTGATATATTGCATTTGTTCCAACTCCTAAAAGCTCCTTAGCCTCTTTAGGTGTAATTAATATCTTCTCTTGTATATTCATTCCTCTTCCTCCTAAATCTTTACTCTGTAAATATTTTATTTAAATCAATATCTAGTACTTTTAAAAATTTCTTTATAAGTGGATATGTTAAATTCTCAAAATTACCATTTTCCAATATTGATAACTTATTTCTACTTATTCCTAAAATCTTAGCTAATTCTTGTTGACTAAATCCTTTTTCAATTCTAGCTATTTTAATATTTAAATTTTTCAATTCATCACTTCCTAAACATGTAGTGTTAAGTTATATATTTTTATACTAAACACTATATGTTTAATTGTCAATACATCTGAACAAAAAACTTAACATCTGTTGTTTATTTAGTGTATAATATTAATTGAGGTGATATTATGTGTACCACACTTGGGAAAAAAATTCGTGATTTAAGAAAAGCTAATAATATGACAATGAAAGAATTAGCTGAAAAATTAAATTTAACCGAACAAGCAATTTCACAATATGAACGTAATATAAGGATTCCTAATTTTGAAATTTTAAAACAAATTTTCTCTATATTTAATAAAAGCGTTTATGATGAATTAAAAGATTTAAGTGATATTAATACTCTTGAGGAACTTTACATGTTGATTAATCAAATTAAAACTGGAGGATTTACTAGTTTGGATTCCATAAAATCAATTATTTATCCAAATTTAAATATATTTAACAAACTCTTTTCTGCTGATGATTTAAATGTTTTAGTTGGTTCTTTAACAATAATAGATTCTATTAAAAATTTTATTGAAATTGGAGATAATATCGATTCAAAAAATAATGGTTATGGAAATAAAATTGCCGAAAGTTTTTTAAATGGTTTTATTTTTTTTGATATTCCAAAAGGCAAAAAAATAATAATTAAACTTGAAGATATTGAAGATTAAGTTTAAGAGAGGTTTTTATTATGGCAAAAACAACTTTTAGGAAAAGAGTTATAAATGGTAAGGAATATTATTTCTTTAGATTAAGACATAAGAACTTAAAAGCTCCTAAAGATTTATATGGCTCTACTGTAAAAGAATTAAATAAAAAAATTAAAGATATTACTTATGAACTTGACCATAATGTAAAAGATAATAAAGAGAGTTTTGAAAATTTCTTTACAAACTGGTTATTTGAAGTTAATTTCATAAACAAAAAACCCTCTACCAAAGAAAGGTATGAGGGTCTTTATAGAAACTATATTAAAAATAGTGAACTATCAAAATTAAAAATTAAAGATATTTCACAAACTGATATTCAAAAATATTATAATTCTCTAATTAAAAAAGGGGTTTCAGTAACTACTGTTATTCAATTAAATAAGATAATAGCTCCTAGCCTTAGATATGCTTATAATAATAATTTAATTATCAAAGATTTCACCAAAGCAATAGTGCTGCCTACTAAAAAAGAAGAGGAAAAGTTAAATAGCAAGAATAAAATAAATCCTTTTACACTTGATGAACAAAATCAATTTTTAAAAGCTATACAAGGACATGATTTTGAATTACTATTTATAACGGCTCTTAATACTGGAATGAGGCAAGGAGAACTATTGGCTTTAACTTGGAATGATATTGATTTTAATAGTAATACTATTTCAGTTAATAAGACGGCTAAATATATAGCTCCAGTTGATTCTACTGGAAGAGGTAAAGGGAGTATTTCTATTCAAACTCCTAAAACAATAAATAGTATTCGTACAATTCCTATTCCTTCATTCCTAAAAGATAAATTAAAACAATATAAAGTAATTCAATCTAAAAATAGACTTTTACTTGCTAATATTTATAAAAACAATAATCTTGTATTCTGTAATAGCTTTGGTAATTTCTTAGATAGTAGTAGAGTAAGAAAAGAATTTAAGAAAGTATTAGAAAAAAATAATTTATCAGCCAGAAAGTTTCATGATCTAAGACATACATTTGCGACTAGATTATTTGAACTTGGTGAAAATCCTAAAACTGTTCAAACTATACTCGGTCATAGTAATATATCAACTACATTAGACACCTATACCCATGTACTTGATAATATGAAAGAAACTGTTTCTAATAAATTAAATGATTTATATATATCAATGAGCGTTAACTAATTTATACGCTCTTTTTTTATATCAAAATTACACTTAAATTTTTATTTTTAAAGGGTAATTTTAGGGTAAAAAAGCCTTATAAAAAACTATAAGGGGTAAAAAGAGGGGTAAATTTATTACCCACTTTTCTCAACCCCTTGGTATTGGTGCACCTAGCAAGATTCGAACTCGCGACCTGTGGATTCGAAGTCCATCGCTCTATCCAGCTGAGCTATAGATGCCTATTATTTATTTTTATACAAAAAAAGATAACCGATTAGGTTATCTTTTGAATGGAGCGGGTACCGGGAATCGAACCCGGGTATCCAGCTTGGAAGGCTGGTGTTCTACCATTGAACTACACCCGCATATGGAGCGGAAGACGGGACTCGAACCCGCAACTTTCACCTTGGCAAGGT
>NZ_JARIDH010000038.1 GCF_029267215.1 Clostridium sp.
TGGTGAAAGAGTTATTATATCTCCTTCTTTAGCTATTTCTTTTGCTATTATAACAACTTCTTCTAAGTCTTTTCCACTGTATATAGGTACTTCTATACCTTTTTCTTCTTTTAATTTATTAAAAGCATCTTCTATTTTTTGTTTAGTTGCACCAAATAGTACTATTGCTTTTATTTTTTCATATCCTTCATAAGCTAATGGTTCAAATGGAACATGTTTATCATATCCACCTGCTAAAAGTATAACAGGTTTATCAAAAGCTTTTAATCCTGCTAATGTTCTTGTTGGTGTTGAAGCTATAGAATCGTTGTAGTATTTTACCCCTTCAAATTCTCTTACAAATTCACATCTATGTTGAACTCCACCAAATGTTTCTGCAACATTTTTCATTGATTCTATTGATACTTCATCATATACAGCTAAGAATGCAGCTAAATAATTTTCAACATTATGCATTCCTTTTATTACTATATTTTCTTTTTTGCACACTTCTTTTCCATGAACATATAGTTTTCCGTCTTTATAGTATGCATCTTCCCCTTCAGTTTTCTTTGAACTGAATTTAACAACTTTTCCTTTAGCTTCTTTATCTAAATTTTTAGTTATTTCATTTTCATCATTTATTACTAAAAGATCATTTTCTCTTTGATATTTTAATATGTTCTTTTTAGCATCTATATATTCTTGCATATCTTTATGCATATCTAAGTGGTTTGGAGTTATATTTGTTACTATAGCTACATCTACTTCTGTATCCATAGTCATAAGTTGAAAACTTGATAATTCTAGAACAACTTTATCTTCTTTTTTTATTTCTTCTATGTTTGAGAATAAAGGTGTTCCTATATTTCCACCTGTCCAAGTTTTAAAGCCTTGTTCTGATAATAATTTGGATATTATTGTAGTAGTTGTTGTTTTTCCATCACTACCTGTAACTGCGTAAACTTTAGCTTTGCAATATTTTACAAATTCCTCCATCTCTGAAGTTATATATGCACCTTCATTTTTACATCTAACTAATGCTTCACTATCTATTCTCATAGATGGTGTTTTAAATACAACCTCAAAACCCGTTAATCTATCTAAATAACCTTTTCCAAGTTCTAAATTTACACCCATTTTTTCAAACTCTTTTGCAATTTCACCTAAGTCTTCTGCTGACTTCATATCAAAAGCTGTTACTTTTGCACCAAGTTTAACTAAAAACTTTATAAGTGGTATATTGCTTACCCCTATACCAACAACGGCTACATTTTTTTCTTTTATAAATTCTTTAAACTCATTAAAGTCTTTCTTCATTATTATGGCCTCCAAAATTTTCACCAATATTTTAATGGTTCATTATAAATTATATCCCATTTCTTTCTAATTATATCACTATGGAAATCCCCATTCCATATTATTATAGCTTATTCTCTAGCTTTCTATTTCGTTCTATTGCTAATTTTATAAAAATATTCATGTTATAATAATTATTAATCTATTTTTCTTTGTATTGTTTTAAAATTAATGTTGAAGTATAATTATTAATCAATAATTAATTTAGATTAAAAAAGGTATTAGGTAGAAACTAAAAATCCTTGTAAATAAATCAAATAGGAGGATTATTATGAACGAAATTATAGAGAGAGCAAAGAAAACTCATGAGCTTTCAAAAGATGAAATCATAGCTTTATTAAAGGATGATTCAATAAATGAAGAACTTTTTAATGCTGCTGATGAAGTCAGAAAAGAACGTCTTGGTGATGAAGTTCACTTAAGAGGTCTTATTGAATTCACGAATATATGTAAAAGAAATTGTATGTATTGTGGTCTTAGAAGAGATAATAAAAATCTTAATAGATATAGACTTACTCCAGAAGAAATTATGGATTTTGCAAATAAAGCTGTTGGTTATGGTTATAAAACTTTAGTCCTTCAAGGTGGAGAAGATGATTGGTTTACAGTTGAAAGATTAGTTCCAATAGTAAAGGAAATCAAAAAATTAGGAGTAGCTTTAACTTTAAGTATTGGTGAAAGACCTTATGAAGAATATAAAGCATTAAAAGAAGCTGGTGCTGATAGATTCTTATTAAGAATTGAAACTACTGATAAAGAATTATATGAAAAGTTAGATCCTGGTATGAGTCATGAGAATAGAATGGAATGTCTAAGAAACTTAAAGAAATTAGGATATGAGACTGGAAGTGGATGTCTTGTTGGACTTCCTGGACAAACAATTGAATCATTAGCTGATGATATTTTATTTTTTAAGGAACTTGATGTTGATATGAATGGTATAGGTCCATTTATTCCAAATGAAGATACTCCTCTTGCCAATGCAGAGGGTGGTCAATTTGAATTAGCATTAAAGGTCATGGCAATAGTTAGAATTCTTTTACCTGATATAAATATTCCTGCAACAACTGCCATGGAAACTCTAAATAAACAAGGAAGAGTTATTGCGCTTAAATGTGGAGCAAACGTAGTTATGCCTAATGTTACAGAGGGAGAATATAGAAAGCTTTATGCTTTATACCCAGGTAAAATTTGTACTGGAGATACTCCTGCTCATTGCAGAGGATGTATTTCTGGAAAAATTAGAGGTATAGGTAGAATTGTATCTGATGGACCTGGTTTTAGAGATAATGGTTTTGGTCCTAAAAATAAACTTAAATAAATATAATTTTTTATTTTCAAACAAAAATTTATATTTATAATTTTATCTTAATTAATATATAATAAAGGACTTTAGAATTATAAGTTTCAATTCTAAAGTCCTTTTAAATTTAGTATTTATTGTTTTAAAATATTAACTTCAATTTTTATAAAGCGTAATTTTTAATTAATTATTTTTACAAAACTCATCTATAGCTTCAGAAACTTTTTTACTATTTGCAACAGCTTCAACAACTGTTTTAGGACCACTTACTACATCTCCTGAAGCAAATACTCCATTCATTGTTGTTATTCCATTTTCATCTGTTTCAACTAATCCCCATTTATTAATTGAAAGCTCTTTACTTGTTGAAACTATATTATCTCTTGGTGCCTGACTTATAGCAACTATTATTGAATCACATTTAAATATATCTTCACTATCTTCAATACTTCTAAATGATGTTCTTCCATCTTCTGAAACAATTCTTTCAGTTTTTATGTACTTGATTCCATCTTCATATATTTCTAATGGTGCTTTATATAGTTCAAATTTAATCCCATCTTCTTTAGCCTCTTCTATCTCAACCTTTGTAGCTGGCATATCTTCAAAACTTTTTCTATATAAAACATAAGTATCAGCACCATTTCTCTTGGCAGTTCTAGCTGCATCCATAGCCACATTACCTGCTCCTATTATTACAACTTTTTCTCCTAAATTATATGATTTTGGTGCTTTTAAATAATCTATAGCGTAATGAACATTTCCTAATGTTTCTCCCTTAACATTTAAAGTCTTAGGATTCCATACACCAGTTGCTATGAATATTGCTTTATATCCATCATTTTTTAGCATGTCCAATGTTATTACTTTACCAACTAATGTGTTAGGTCTTATTTTTACATTTAATTTAAGTAATGCTTCTTCATATTTATCTATTATTTCTCTTGATAATCTAAAATCAGGAATACCATATCTTAAAACTCCACCTATTTTATCATTTTCCTCAAAAATAGTTACTTGATATCCTTTTTTAGCTAAAATAAATGCTGCAGTTATTCCTGCTGGGCCTCCTCCTATAATAGCTATCTTGTCTTCTAGAATTTCACTTTGAATAAGTTCTAAATTTTCTAAGTACTCAGTTGAAATCAATCTCTCTATTTCACTAAAATTTACTGGTGTTTCTTTTATTCCTCTTATACAATTTCCTTTGCATTGATTCTCATGAGGACAAACTATTGAACAAACAACAGATAATGGGTTGTTTTCAAATAATATATCTCCAGCTTCTTTAATTTTATCTTCTTTAAATAAACCTATTACTTCTGGAATAGGAGTGCTTATTGGACAATTAGCTTTACATCTTGGATTTTTACACATAAAGCATCTTAAAGCTTCTTCTTTTAAATTTTGCTCATTTAATGTCATATTTAATAACCCCCTAATTTCTTAATACTATATAAGAAATTTCTTCTTTGTTTTCATAATATATTATCTTATCAAAATAATTTAATAAAGTCACTTTCTATTTAAAACTTACATATTCACCTACTGGTAAGCACATAGCATCTTGACTATGACCTAAATTTTCAGTTTTTATTATAGGAATATTTCTATGTTCCACAAAACTTTTAACAAGTTCTATAATATTAGGTGAGTACTCTTTTTTTTGCATTTCAGTGAATTCACCTAAAATAATTCCTTTTATCTCATCAAAAACGCCTAAATTTTTATACTGAGTTAAATATGTAATCATCTTTGCTACATTACCACTAAAACTTTCTAAGAATAATATTTTATCCTTAAAACTTGGCATATATTTAGTTCCTGCAAGTTTTAAGAAACATCTTATATTTCCTCCAACAACTACTCCTTCTAGACTTTTTCCATTTATCCATTCATAAGTTATATTAAAAAGATCTTTTTTTCCATCAATAAATGTACCTTTGAAATTTTTTAATTGTTCTTCTTTATAATTTCCTGCTAAATTTCTTAATTGATAGTTATATGTAGGTATATTACACTGTGAATAAATTGCATTTAATAATACAGTTAAATCACTATATCCACAAAAAGCCTTGGGATTATTTTTTATAACCTCAAAATCTATGTAATCTAAAACCTCATTAGCTAAATCCCCACCTGAAACATCAAAAATCATCTTTACCTCTTCATTTAAGAATAATTTTTTTAAAGAATCCGCTCTCTCTTTTCCAGATCCACTAAAAAGATTATATTTTTTAGCATATAAAGTTTCAGCCTCTAAGCATTCTATTTCTATACTTTTTAAATTTTCTTTTACTATATTTAATATATCCTTATTTTTTCTACTAAGACCATTAGAACAAGCTATTATTCCTATACTATCTCCTTTTTTTAAAAAGCTATTCATAAAAAAACCTCCAAAAAAATGGACATATATCAAAATATAATAATAAGAGTTATTTTGATACATGCCCAAGTTAGTAAACATTTTATTTTTATAATATCAAACCATATTCTATATATTAGATATAAAGTTTTCAAAATATAAACTTTTATATTCTTAAATAAAAAAAATAAATAAAATATTACTTAGCTATACTTTCTTTTACTATCTCAAGAACAATCTTTGATAGTGTTCCTAAATCCTCAATTTTCATGTGTTCCTCTAAAGTATGAGGTTTTCTTTCTCCACTTGAAAGATTAACAGCTTTAATTCCATTGCAATTGAAAATATTTGTATCACTTCCACCACCTGAAGCCTTAGTTACTCCTTCTATTCCTAAGTTTTTGAAAGCTCTCTTAGCATGTAAAACTATATCATCATTATCTTCTATAACGAAAGCACCATACATTCTATTTACTTTAATATCAATTTCTCCTCCAAATTTTTCAGTAGAAGCTTTGAAAGTTTCAATCATATGCTTAGTTTGAGCGTCTAATTTCCAAGTTACTGTACTTCTAGCCTCAGCATCAATTATAACTTCAGGACAAACTACGTTATTTGCAACTCCTCCTGATATTTTTCCTATATTAGCAGTAGTATCTTCATCTACTCTTAAAAGTTTCATATTAGCTATGGCATCAGAAGCTATTTGTATAGCACTTATTCCATCTTCTGGTGAAACTCCTGCATGAGACGGTTTACCTTTTATAACAATCTTTAAAGTATCATGAGCAGGTCCAATTGTAGTTATAAATCCTGGATCTCCACTTGTATCAAAAAGGAAGGCTTTCTTAGCTTCTATTTTTGAATAATCTAAATTTTTAGCTCCCAAAAGGCCAGTTTCTTCAGCTATAGTAAATACTACTTCTAAATTAGCATGATCTATATTATTTTCTTTTATAACTCTCATAGCTTCAATAATTGCAGCTATTCCACCTTTATCATCTCCACCTAGTATAGTTGTTCCATCACTATATATAACGCCATCTTTTATTATTGGCTTTACTCCTTTACCAGGTTTAACAGTATCCATATGACATGCAAAAAGAATAGTTTCTCCTTCTACATTTCCTTTTAATCTGGCTATTAAATTTCCTGTATTTGAACCAACTTTTTCTCCACTATTATCAAATTCAACTTCAAATCCTGCTTCAAGTAAATCTTTTTCTAATCTCTTAGCAAAATTTCCTTCTTCATAAGTTTCACTATCTATTTGAATATAATCTAAAAAACTATCTAAAACTCTTTTTTCATTTATCATAATTTTATGCCTCCCTAAAAATGTAATAAACTTTATTAAATTATATCATAAATACAACTGTACCCATATTAAGAACATATTAATATTTCAAATTATAAACTTGTAAAAATAAAACCTATAGATAATGAATTTTTCACTACCTATAGGTTTATTGTTTAATAATTTTATTAGAATTCTAAGCTCTTTTCAATTATAGCTCTTACATATTCTATTTTAACTCTTTCTTGTTCCATATTATCTCTATTTCTTATAGTAACACATCCATCGTTCTCAGTTTCGAAGTCAACTGTTATACAGAATGGAGTACCTATTTCGTCTTGTCTTCTGTATCTCTTACCTATACTTCCAGTTTCATCAAAGTCTATATTGAAATGTTTGCTTAATTCAGCATAAACCTCATCAGCCTTCTCTGATAATTTCTTAGAAAGTGGTAATACAGCAGCTTTGAATGGTGCTAAAGCTGGATGTAAATGCATAACTGTTCTTACATCAACTTTTCCATTAGCAGCTTCCAATTCTTCTTCATCATAAGCTTCAACTAAGAATGCTAATGCAACCCTGTCAGCTCCTAATGATGGTTCTATAACATATGGTACGTATTTCTCGTTAGTTGTTGGGTCTAAGTAAGTCATGTCTTGACCTGAATGCTCAGCATGCTTATTTAAGTCATAGTCTGTTCTATCAGCTATTCCCCATAATTCTCCCCATCCAAATGGGAATAAATATTCTATATCTGAAGTAGCATTTGAGTAGAAGCTTAATTCTTCCTCTCCATGATCTCTCATTCTTATGTTATCTTTGTTTATTCCTAAATTTAATAGGAAGTTCCAACAACTTTCTTTCCAGAAATTGAACCATTCTAAGTCAGTTCCTGGCTTACAGAAGAATTCAAGTTCCATTTGTTCAAACTCTCTAGTTCTGAAAGTAAAGTTACCTGGAGTTATTTCATTTCTGAAAGATTTACCTATTTGACCTATTCCAAATGGCACTTTCTTTCTTGAAGTTCTTTGAACTGATTTAAAGTTTACAAATATACCTTGAGCTGTCTCTGGTCTTAAGTAAACTTCGTTCTTACTATCCTCAGTTATTCCTTGGAAAGTTTTGAACATTAAGTTGAATTTTCTTATATCAGTATAGTTTAATTTTCCACATTTAGGACAAACTATGTTGTTCTTAGTTATGTAGTCCATTAATTCTTCATTAGTCCATCCATCAGCTGTAGCTACTTCCGCTCCATTTTCAGTCATATGATCTTCAACTAATTTATCAGCTCTAAATCTAGCTTTACACTCTTTACAATCCATTAGAGGATCTGAGAATCCACCTACGTGACCTGAAGCTACCCAAACTTCTCTATTCATTAAGATAGCTGAATCTAATCCAACGTTATATTTGCTTTCTTGAACGAATTTCTTCCACCACGCTTTTTTAACATTGTTTTTGAATTCTACTCCAAGTGGGCCGTAATCCCATGAGTTTGCAAGTCCACCGTAGATTTCTGAACCTGGGAATATGAATCCTCTATTCTTACATAAGGCTACTATTTTATCCATAGTTTTTTCTACTGCCATTTCAATTACCTCCATTTATATTAAATAAATTATTTTTTATATTAAATTCTTCTCTAAAAAAAGAAGTTTAAACTCCTTAAAGAAATATTTCTAACAGAATTATCTGCTAGAAATACTCATGTAGATTAACAGAATAAGGGCTTTGTTATAAAATAAAAAAAGCTCTTTACATTCAAAGGGACGAAATTAAATTCCGCGGTTCCACCCTTTTTAGCAAAAGCTCATCTCTCTTAAAACAATTGTACTCAAAAGCTCCCTTCATTTTAATATCTTGATAACTTTCACCACCCGTTACCTCTCTAAAAAGAAAATTAAAACTACTCCTCTTCATCATAGTACATATTAAGTTATATTCTTAATTTTATCAAAACTAAATTATATGTCAATAAAAAAAGAATTTATAAACATATAAATTTTATATACTTATAAATTCTTTTTATCTATTTTTGAATAAAAAAATGGCTCCTCGGAGAGGACTCGAACCTCCAACCTATCGGTTAACAGCCGAGTGCTCCACCATTGAGCTACCGAGGAACATTTACAAATTTATTATATCATATTTAAAATAAAAAACAATAGTTTTTTTATTATTTTCCATAAAATTTTTTATATTTTTTCCACTCAGTATTCTAAGTAAATTTATGCATAAATATCTCTAAAAATATAATTAAATATTAACTACTATTTTTAAAATTTAGCTAATATAAAAAGATTTAATTTCTATATATTTTTTATAATAAAAATAAAAAAGAGTTTACTTAAAAGCAAACTCCTTTTATAAAAACTATTTTTGTGGTTTCATTGTTGGGAATAATATAACGTCTCTTATTGATGATGAATCAGTTAAGAACATTATCATTCTATCTATACCTATTCCTAATCCACCTGTTGGAGGCATACCAGTTTCTAAAGCACTCATGAATTCTTCATCTAACATGTATGCTTCATCATCTCCGTATTCTCTTTCCTTAGCTTGTTGTTCAAATCTTTCTCTTTGAACTATTGGATCGTTAAGCTCTGAGTATGCATTACATACTTCTCTACCATATACAAATCCTTCGAATCTCTCAGTAAACATTTCGTTTCCTCTCTTTTTCTTAGTAAGAGGTGAAATTTCTACTGGATAATCTACTAAGAAAGTAGGTTGGATTAAGTGCTCTTCACCATATTCTTCGAATAACATGTTTAGAACTTCCCCTTTAGTAACCTTATCTAATGGTTTAGGGAATTCTAAGTTTTTCTCTTTAGCAATAGCTTGAGCTTCTTCATCACTCTTAATTTCATTGAAATCTACTCCAGCAAACTCTTTAACAGCATCAACCATAGTGATTCTTCTCCATGGTGGTGTGAAGTCTATTTCAGTTCCTTCATAAGTAACCTTAGTTGATCCATTTACCTTTTCACAAACATATGCAATCATATTTTCCATGATTTCCATCATATCATTGTAATCAGCATATGCTTCGTATAACTCTATAGCTGTGAATTCTGGATTATGTCTTACTGAAACTCCTTCATTTCTGAAGTTTTTACCCATTTCATAAACTTTTTCAAATCCAGCTACTATTAATCTTTTTAGGTATAACTCAGTAGCAATTCTTAAATACATATCTATGTCTAAAGCATTGTGGTGAGTTATGAAAGGTCTAGCCGCAGCCCCACCAGCGATTGGTGAAAGTATTGGTGTATCAACCTCTAAGAATCCTCTGTTATCTAAGAATTCTCTTATAGCTTTTATTATTTGAGATCTTTTTATAAAAGTATCCTTAACTTCTGGGTTAGTTATGATATCTACTTCTCTTTGTCTATATCTTAAATCTGGATCTTTTAATCCATGCCATTTTTCTGGTAATGGTTTTAAAGATTTACATATTAATTCGAATGAAGTAACTTTAACTGAAACCTCACCCATTTTTGTTTTGAAAACTTCTCCAGTTGCAGCAACCCAATCACCTAAATCAAATGTTTTAAATGATTTTAAAGCTTCTTCTCCAACGTTATCGATTTTAACGAATAACTGTATTTTTCCATCTAAATCTGATAAATCAGCGAATACAACTTTACCTTGACCTCTTTTTGACATAAGTCTTCCAGCAATTTTAACTTCTTTACCTTCTAACTCTTCAAAATTATCCTTTACATCGGCAGAAGAATGAGTTTTTTCTACCTTGTATACATCAAATGGGTCCTTACCAGCTTCCTGTAATTCAGCAAGCTTTTGTCTTCTTAACATCTCTTGTTCACTTAATTGAGCTTCTGATTCGTGAATATTTATTTCCTCATTTGACATTTAAAAATCCCTCCATTTATGTTATCTATATTCTTATTCCAAGAACCTCGAACTTAGCAGTCCCTCCTGGTACTTCCACCTCTATTACATCTCCAACTTTCTTACCCATTAATCCTTCTCCAACTGGTGACTCATTTGATATTTTAAAGTTCATTGGATCTGCTTCTGCTGAACCAACTATTGTGTACTCAATTTCTTCATCAAAATCAAAGTCCATAACTTTAACTATTGATCCAACTGTAACACTATCAGTTGATATTTCTGATTCATCAACAACAACAGCATTCTTAAGCATGTTTTCTAATTGGATTATTCTTCCCTCTGTAAATGCTTGCTCATTTTTAGCTTCATCATATTCAGAGTTCTCACTTAAATCTCCATATCCTAAAGCAACCTTTATCTTTTCAGTTATCTCTTTTCTTTTTACTGTTTTAAGGTATTCTAATTCATCTTCTAATTTTTTAACACCTTCATATGTCATTATATGCTTCTTTGTGCTCATTTTCTTTCTCCCCTTTGAACATATTATTATAATATCATATTTAAACTTAACATGTTAATATACAGTTAATAAAAACTTTAAAATTATTAATGCCTGATTATTCAAATAATTATAATTCTTAAAAATTATTATGTCAAACTATATATAACTTAAGATAGAATTTGCTAAATAAAAAACATTATTTAAATTTCATTATCAACTGGATTTGTATAAATTAAACATCTAATATTATATTGATTATTTATTATATCCAGTAATAATATAATTTATGATAAATATTAAAAGTATTTTTACTTTAAATATTCTTTGTACTCTCTCAGTATTTCCATAACTTTATTAGGATCATTTTCAAGGTTCAATCTATTTTTTATTTCTGTACAGTTGTTTAATCCTTTTATATACCAAGCTGTATGTTTTCTCATCTCTCTAACAGCTTTATACTCTCCATCATATTTTAAAGCTAGATTATAATGTCTTATACACATATCTATTTTCTCACTTGGAGTTGGAATATGAGGTTCTTCCCCATTTAATTTTTGAGTAATCTGTTTGAATATCCATGGGTTACCCATGCTTCCTCTTGCAACCATGATTCCATCGCAATTTGTTTCATTTTTAAGTTTTAAAGCATCATCAGCATTAAACACATCACCATTCCCTATAACTGGAATATTTACAGATTCTTTTACCTGTTTAATTATATCCCAATTAGCCTTACCCTCATACATCTGAGCTCTTGTTCTACCATGTATTGCAACAGCATCTGCTCCTGCCTCTTCCATGATTTTTGCAAATTCAACTGCATTTATATTATTTTCATCAAATCCCATTCTAAACTTAACGGTTACAGGTTTTGTAGCAACTTTTTTAATGTTATTTATAACCTCATAAGCTAGTTTTGGATCCTTCATCAAAGCTGAACCTTCACCATTTTTAACAATTTTAGGTGCTGGACACCCCATATTTACATCTATTATACATATATCATCATTTGTATTAAAATGTTTTTCTGTTACATAAGCCATTATTTCTGGATCATTACCAAACATTTGGCATGATACAGGTTTTTCCTCATCTGCAATTCTCATTAATTCTTTTGTATTTTCACTTCCATAGTACAATGCCTTTGCACTAACCATCTCAGTACAAACAATTCCAGCTCCCATTTCTTTGCATAATCCTCTAAAAGATATATCTGTTACGCCAGCCATAGGTGCTAAAAAAACATTATTTTCTAAAACTATGTTTGATATTTTCATTAATTTCTACTCCTTGTTTTTCTCGTAAAGAACTTTAAGACCTTCTAAAGTTAATCTACGATCTACTTCATCAATTACATCCGTTTCGCTATAAACAAGTTTAGCTAACCCTCCTGTAGCTAATACAAATGGTTCTTTTTCTCCTAAATCCATCATTTCTTTCTTCATACGTTTTACTATATATTCAACTTTTCCAATATAACCATATATTATTCCAGCTTGCATGCTTGTAACTGTGTTTTTACAAATTAAACTCTTAGGTTTTTCAAGCTCTATTCTAGGTAGTTTAGCAGCTCTTTCAAATAAAGCATCTGCTGAAATTTGAATTCCAGGACATATATTTCCACCTAAATAATCTCCCTTTTCTGTAATAGCACAGAATGTTGTTGCCGTACCAAAATCAATTATTATCATAGGTTTCTTATGTTTATCAAAAGCTGCTACTGCGTTTACTATTCTATCTGCACCAACTTCTTTTGGATTATCATACTTTATATTAATTCCAGTTTTTATTCCAGGTCCTACAACTATCGGTTCCTTGCAGAAACACTTTCTAACCATATTCTCTAAAGAATGCATTATATTTGGTACTACTGAAGAAATAATTATTCCTTCTACATCCTCTGGATTTAACTTTGCTTGATTGAATAGTTGCATAACTTGTATTGAATACTCATCTGATGTTTTTTTAGAATCTGTAGATATTCTCCATGATGCTATGTATCTATTATTATCATGAACACCTAAAACTATATTCGTATTACCTACATCTATTAATAAAATCATGTGTTTTACACCACCTTAATATAATTAAAGACAGCTAATAAAGCTGCCCGGAAAATACCATGTCCCCTTTATATAACAATATTAATTTTAACAACTACTATACATTTGTCAAGCAATTACAATTACTAGTTTTTAAATAAAAAAAGGCTTATATGACTATTTTTTTAACAACATCATATAAGCCTTAAAATTATCTAAACATTTAGAATAATCCTACTATTTCTCCATTATCTTTTATATCCATTTTATTAGCAGCTGGAACCTTTGGTAATCCAGGCATAGTCATAACATCTCCTGTTAAAACAACTATGAATCCAGCACCATTTGAAACCCTAACTTCTTTGACAGTTATATCAAAGTTCTTAGGTCTTCCTAAAAGACTAGGGTTATCTGATAAAGAATATTGTGTTTTAGCCATACATATTGGCAACTTATCTAAATTAAACTTTTCAATCTCACCTATCTGTTTAAGAGCTTGTGGAGTATAGTTAACTCCATTTCCACCATATATAGTTTGAACTATTTTTAAAACCTTATCCTGTATGCTTTCTTCTGAATCATATATAACCTTAAAGTTTGAAGGTTCGTTTTCCATAGTTTTTATAACTTTGTTAGCTAAATCTATTCCACCTTCTCCCCCTTTTTCCCAAACTTCAGTTAAGCTTACTTCAACACCTAAATTTTTGCAGAAGTCTTCAATAGTTTTAACCTCTTCATCTGAATCAGTTGTAAACTTATTTATTGCAACAACAACTGGAACTCCATATGATTTTATATTTTCAATTTGTTTTTCTAAATTTTCAATTCCCTTATTTAAAGCTTCTATATTAGGAATAGAAAGTTCTTCCTTCTTTACTCCACCGTGATGTTTTAAAGCCCTTATTGTAGCAACTAAAACTACACAATCAGGATTTAATTCACCATATCTACATTTAATATCTAAGAATTTTTCAGCACCTAAGTCTGCACCAAAACCAGCCTCTGTTATTGTTATATCACTCATTTTCAATGCTGTTTTTGTCGCTATTATTGAGTTGCATCCATGTGCTATGTTAGCGAATGGTCCACCATGTATAATTGCAGGTGTGTTTTCTAAAGTTTGAACTAAATTTGGTTTAATAGCATCCTTCATAAGTAATGCCATGGCACCGTCTACCTCTAATTCTTTAGCATAAACAGGTTCTCCATCTAAATTATAAGCAACAAGAATATTTCCCATTCTCTCTTTTAAATCTTCTAAATCCTTAGCCATGCATAATATAGCCATTATTTCTGATGCAACAGTGATCATAAATCCATCTTCTCTTAAGAATCCATTTATTTTTCCACCCATTCCAACAACTATACTTCTTAAAGCTCTATCATTCATATCAATTACTCTTTTAAATACAATTCTTCTTGAATCTATTTTTAATTTATTTCCCTGATGAATATGGTTATCTATAGCTGCACATAGAAGATTATTAGCTGATGTTATTGCATGCATATCACCTGTAAAATGTAAGTTTATATCTTCCATTGGAACAACCTGAGAATATCCACCACCAGCAGCTCCTCCTTTTATTCCAAATACTGGACCTAAAGAAGGTTCTCTTAAGGTAATAATAGTATTCTTGCCTATTTTATTTAAAGCTTGTCCTAAACCTACTGTAACTGTTGATTTTCCTTCTCCAGCAGGTGTTGGATTAATAGCTGTAACTAATACAAGCTTTCCCATTTTATTATTTTCTAATCTATTTATTGCTTCTAAAGATATCTTACATTTATATTTTCCATAAAGCTCAATATCATCTTCACTCAATCCTATTTTCTTAGCGATATCAACTATTGGCTCCATTTTTGCACTCTGTGCTATTTCAATATCATTCTTCATAACTTCCCACCTCATTTTAACTAATATATTTAATATTATAACCATATTTCCATAAAAAACAATGAATTTTAACGAATATTTAATCACAAAAATATAATATAGTTCGTGTGTTTAAATTTTAACTTTAATCAATTATAGTACATAAATTAATTTATTAAAATATCATAAATTAATTTTAATATTATAATTATAAAAAAGAGATGCTTTTAGCATCTCTTTAAAATATTTTATGAGTTTTTAAATATTTCTCTAAACTCATTTCCATCAATTTTTTCTTTTTCAAGTAATACATCAGTTACTGCATTTAATTTACTTATATTTTCTGTTAATAACACTTCTGCTCTATTATAAGCTTCATCTATTAACTTTTTGATTTCTTTATCAATCTTAGAAGCAGTTTCTTCACTAATATTACTGCTCTTTCCAATATCTCTACCTAAGAAAACTTCTCCGCCATCGCTTCCACCAAATGATATAGGTCCAATAACATCACTCATTCCATATTCCATAACCATACTTCTAGCAATGTGACTAGCTCTATCTATATCATTCTTAGCTCCAGCACTTATATCTCCAATAACCAATTTCTCAGCTACTCTTCCACCTAAAAGTTCAACCATTTTATCCTTAAGTTGCTTTCTAGATGTATGAGTTCTATCTTGATCTGGTAAATTCATTGTATAACCTGCAGCCATACCTCTTTGAATTATACTAATTTCATGAACTGGATCAGAATACTCTAACAAATTACTTACTACAGCGTGACCTGATTCATGTACAGCAGTTATTCTTCTATCATATTCGCTAACAACTCTACTTTTTTTCTCAGGACCTGCAATAACTCTTGTTATGGCCTCTTCTATATCCTTCATATCAATACTAATCTTGCCTCTTCTAACAGCAAGAAGTGCAGCTTCATTAGTTAAGTTTTCTAAGTCTGCACCACTAAAACCTGGTGTCATCTTAGCTAAAGTTTTTAAATCTATATCATTAGATAGATTTTTATTTCTAGTATGAACTTTTAAAACCTCTTCTCTACCTTTAACATCTGGTGCACCAACTAAAATTCTTCTATCAAATCTTCCTGGTCTTAATAATGCTGGGTCTAAAATGTCTGGTCTATTAGTCGCAGCTATCATGATTATTCCTTCATTAACACCAAAACCATCCATTTCAACTAGCAATTGGTTTAATGTTTGCTCTCTTTCATCATGACCTCCACCAACGCCAGCTCCTCTTTGTCTACCAACAGCATCAATTTCATCTATAAATATAATACATGGTGCATTCTTTTTTGCTTGTTCAAATAAATCTCTTACTCTTGAAGCACCTACCCCAACAAACATCTCAACGAAATCTGAACCTGATATACTAAAGAAAGGAACTCCTGCCTCCCCAGCTATAGCCTTAGCAAGGAGTGTTTTTCCTGTTCCAGGAGGTCCAACTAAAAGTACTCCTTTAGGAATTCTAGCTCCCATCTCTATATATTTTTTAGGTTGTTTTAAGAAATCAACAATTTCTTCTAACTCACCTTTTTCTTCATCAGCACCAGCAACATCCTTGAATGTTACTTTCTTTCCATCTAGATTCGCCATTTTAGCTTTACTTTTGCCAAAATTCATAACACCTCTATTTCCACCGCCTTGACCTTGCTGTGTCATCATTAAGAATCCAAATAAGAATAAACCCATTATAAGAACTGTAGGTATTATGTTAAACCACATTCCCATATTGCTAGGTGGTGTAAATTTTATGATGGTATCTACATCCTTATTATCTTTAATAAGATTATTTATCGTTTCTACAGATACATACGTTGTAAATCTTTTACCATCTTTGAGAACACCATCAATCATATCTTTATCTTCTCTTATTGTCATTGTTTCAACTTGATTACTAACAAAACTTTGCTTAAACTCACTAAATGGTATTAATTTACCTTGAGTGCCATTTCTATAGAAAGCAAATGCAAGTATCATTATTAAAGCAAGCCCTGCAATGTAAGTAACTAAATTAGGTATTTTTTTCATCTCTATGGCCCCCTCTCTGACTATCGTTTTAGAGAATTTTATTATAAGAATCTATATCTTATAATATTTTTTATTATTTTTTATAGATTTCTTCTTTTAAAGAACCTATGAAAGGTAAATTTCTATACTTTTCAGCATAGTCTATTCCATACCCAACTATAAATTCATCTGGTACATCAAATCCCTTATACTTAGTAAACACATTTGAAGTTCTTCTAGCTTCCTTATCTAATAAAGCAACTATTTCTATACTAGCAGCTTTTCTAGCTTTTAAGTATTCTAAAAGATAACTTAAAGTAGTTCCTGTATCAACAATATCCTCAACTATAAGAATATGTTTATTTTCTATATCACTATCTAAATCTTTTAAGATTCTTACTACACCTGATGTTTGAGCTGAATTTCCATAACTTGAAACAGCCATAAAGTCTATTTCACATGGGATAGTTATATTTTTTATTAAATCTGATGTAAATACAACTGAACCTTTTAATATTCCTACAACTAATAAATCTTTTCCATCGTAATCCTTACTAATCTCATCAGCCATTTCTTTCACACGTTTAGCTAATTGTTCCTCTGAGTATAAAACCTCTTTAATATCATTTCTTATGTCTTTTCTCATAATTAATTTCCCTTTCCTTTAAAAGTAATCTTTATTACCTTTTTAGTTTTATTTGTAACTTTAAAAGTTTCGCTAACATTGTGTCCTACTATCCAGCTTATTTCATCATTAAATATAACAAGTGGAATAAAATCTCTTTCATCTTTAGGTATCTTATTATTTATAAATATATCTTTTAGCTTTTTGGCACTCTTCATTCCTAAAGGAATTATTTTATCACCATTTTTTCTAAATCTAATATCTACACTGGAAATTTTATCATAATCAAAAGATTTTATAAATCTATCTTTTGAAAATTTCTCACCTTTTTTAAAATCTTCTACTTTTAGTTCATAAATTCCTAAAATTTCATCACTAATTGTTATTTCTTTGTTCACATCTAACTCTTCTTTTACGTTTTTTAAATTTAAAACCTTAGTCTCTTTCTCTTTTTTATCATCAATAAGTTTTATTCTTATCTGACCATATTCATTTAATGCAACAACACCATTAGTTATGTTTATTTGTTTTCCTGTTCCTTTTTCTTTTAATGATATTATGTCATGTATATGTTTCAATTCAAAATTTGAATGTTTTGAACTTACTTCAACTAAAGCTTTCTTTATTATTCTACTTAAAATAGCTTCTCTCTCTTTAAAAGCTTCTTCTTTTATAACCACACTATTTCTTTCTGAAATGCATAATTTAGGATATCTTTTTTCAACTTCTTCTTGAATAAATTCAACATCCTTACTACAACTATAAGCTAATCTATTTAAAGCTGTAACTATATCTGGATTAAAATTTTCTTGTATAAATGGTATTACTTTTAATCTAATCTTATTTCTTGAATATATATCTTCTAAATTAGTTTCATCTATTCTTGGGTTAATATTTTTCTTTTTACAATACTCCTCTATTTCATTTCTTCTTAAGACTAATATAGGTCTTATGAAAATTCCATCTCTAACTGGTCTAATTCCAACTAAGCCTTCTATTCCTGTTCCTCTTAAAGCCCTCATTATAAGAGTTTCAGCCTGATCATTAGCATTGTGTGCTATGGCTATCTTATCTAATGAGTGTTCTTCTTTAAGTTCTTCAAAAAATTTATATCTTTCTTCTCTTCCAGCCATTTCAGTTGAAATATTTCTTTCTTTACTTATCTTATTTATATCCACTCTTCTAACAAAGCATTTAATATTTAACTTTTGGCATAATTCTTGAACATACTCCTCATCACCTAAAGCACTCTCACCTCTTAAACAATGATTAACATGTGCCGCATAAATCTCTATATTTAATAACTCTCTCAATTCACTTAAAATATGTAACAGACATGCTGAGTCTGGTCCACCAGATAAAGCTACCAAAACCTTATCTCCACTTTGAATCATGGAGTTATCCTTTATAAATTCTTTAACTTTTTTTATCATGTAACTCACTCCATAAATATTATATTTTGCCTTAATATTATAACACATAAATTAAAGCTTATGTTTTCGAAAAAGTTCGTATTTAGAAAATTACCTTTTTCTACTTAATTAATATTTATTATTTTTAACTTTTGTTAGTTTGTACATAAATATAAAGTACATACAAAACTAAACTTAAAAGATTTATTAAATTCTCGCTGTTGTATGCACTTTATCAAAAAACATATTAAACACTCAATTTAATTTATACCAAAAATCTTTGATACAACAACCGTCATATCATCCTTAGCTTTTCCACCACTTAATTCTTTAGCTTTTTCTAATATAGCTACCG
This sequence comes from Clostridium sp., assembly GCF_029267215.1. Lineage (GTDB taxonomy): Bacteria > Bacillota > Clostridia > Clostridiales > Clostridiaceae > Sarcina. The sequence goes on from NZ_JARIDH010000038.1 coordinate 19,010, forward strand.
ATAATTCTTTAGGCTGTTTGTAACTAGTCTCCTTTAAAAACTTAATTAGCCAAGTAGTATCAAAACTACCATCATTCTTAACATCTAATATTCCATCACTTATATTTATAATGAAATCTCCACTGCCAACATTTTTTTCTACAATATCTATATCTGGTTCTTCTAATACTCCAAAAGGAAGCGTGTTAGCATTTATAACTTCTACTTTGTTTCCTCTTTTTATAAAACTTTCTATGGCTCCAACCTTCATAAATTTAACATCACCAGTATATAAATCAATCTTACTCATATCTAATGTAGAGAATTTTTCATCCTCACTAAATTTTATACTCATAATTGCATTAACAGCATCAATTGCTATCTTTTCATCAAAACCAACATCCATAAACTTTTCTATTATCTCTACGGAAATTTTACTTTCAAGACCTGCTTCTGGACCTGATCCCATACCATCTGATATTACAGTTATATAATTACCATCCTTAGTTCTAGCCCAAGTATAAGAATCTCCTGTAAACTTCTCACCCTCTTTAGTTGCAACAGCAGCATGAGAATTAACATGATATTTTGGAGCTTCTTCTATGATAAACTCACACATATTAGTTTTAACATTAATATTGCATCCATCACTTCCTATACTCATTTTTTTACCAATGGTTTCACTTATAATAGGAAGTATTGTTTTTATACAGCTTTGAGACCCCATACAATTTTCAGCTTGCATTTTTATTTTTATTCTTCCATTTTTATCGTTATAACAAAGTAAATCTCCAAAACGAATTCCATATTTTAAAAGAGATTTCTTAATATTTCTCTCAATGTCAGTACATAAGTGAATTTCACTTCCAAACTCATCAACAATTTCTCCAATTGTTAATGACATATTATTTATGTGGTTAGAAAGTATTTTTCTCCCCTCTCCCATTCTACTTCTTAAAGTTTCATTTATCATATAAACATTCATTATATCTTCTAAATTTTTCATTAAAGCATATTTTTTAATACACTTCTTCTCAAGTTCATTAGGGAAAACCCCAATATTATTTTCATAATTACTTATTAAATCTGCAAAAGAATTATAAGTTTGATGTAACTCTCTCTTCCAACACATATATCTCATATCACAATCACTACATGTTCTATCAGATAAATTTTCAACTAAAGCATGCCCTTTATTCTTTATTGATAGTTTTTCATTTCCAACAAGACTATTTAATGATCTACTCATCATCACTAAAACTTCCGTAAAATCTCTTAATTTATATGTTAACTCATCTTTTATTTTATTAAACCTCTCTTCATTAAAGTGATCTTCTTTTCTTTCTTTATTTATTTCTAAAGCAATTTTTTTATAAATCTTTTTAGGAACAAATAAAAATGCTACTGTTCCAATTACAACCTCAGTGAATATAACACTATTAAATAAACCAGAATATAAGGTTACGATTACAAAAATTATGTTAAATGAAAGAGCAGTTAATAACTTTCCTGACTCTCTAAATATTCCTGCTACAAGACCACAAGCTCCATATATAGCTATTTCCTCTAACAAATTTCCAGTAGTAAACCCAAGAATTATCCCCATAGTTATTCCTGCACCAGCACCCATATTAGTATCTGAAATAAAAGCTACAACTATTGTAAATAAAACAGCTACTATATTTCTAAAGCTTACACCACCAATTCCTATTGTTCCAATCCCAACTATTATTAAACATAAAAATAATTCTATACTTACTATTTCATCCATTGAAAAGAAATGCTGAGTGTTTATCTCCTCAACACATTTTAAAGTATAATTTATAATATAAAAAATAGGATAAACTAAGGCAGTAACTGCGATTGCGCTTATTAATGTAATAGCAAGATCAACTTCTCCAATTAAAAAGTCATAAACAAATAAAACAAAAAAAATCAAAATAAAATTTGATAAATTACTTGTTTTGTTCTTCATTTTTGTCATAGAAAAAATAGTTAGTAAAGCTGTAGTTATTATGTAAGCTGGAAAGTTTATTAATTTACTAAACAAAGTTGCATAGCCTAAAATAACCCCTAAACTTGATATAACTATATATTTTCTTTCATAATTTGATATAGCAATTAAATAAGCTAGTCCAAATGGAGCCAAACCTTGTATTGCTCCAAAGTTCATATCTAAATAAACTCTACTAATTAACCCCCCTACAACTAAAGCTATTATTAATCCCACCTTAGAAAGCTCTATATTTACACCTTTTTTTACATTTTCCGTATTCTTTACTCTTTTGTAATTATCAAAATTAACCTCATACTGCATCTTTACCCTCCTAACCTTCAATCTTTATCAACATTATATCAAGATTAAAAGGAAATATTTGTAATTTACTGTTGGAGTATTTTATTTTTTTAAGACATAATAAAACAAATAAATTTTAAAACTATATATATTTATGATTTAATTTATAATTTAATTACCAATTTAATGGAAATTACAATTTTATCAACTAACTTATTGTCGTATAAAAAGATATTTATGTTTTTACTTTTCAAATTTGTTGAATAAATGAATTCTGTTTTATTAAAATATTGAAATTATTTTTAGACAAGTTATATAGAATTTACTTATAATAGTAAATATAAATTTATTATATAAAGAATTATTTATAACAGTTAGTAGTATTTTTATATCAAAATAAAATTTTACTTTTGATAACAAAAAAACTCATCTTAAATAAGATGAGTTTTGGTGCCGAAGACCGGAATCGAACCGGTACGATGTGTTAGCATCGCAGGATTTTAAGTCCTGTGCGTCTGCCAGTTCCGCCACTTCGGCATATATTAAATTTAAATGGTAGCGGGAACAAGATTCGAACTTGCGACCCTTCGGGTATGAACCGAATGCTCTAGCCAGCTGAGCTATCCCGCCATGTGGTTGCGGGGGCAGGACTTGAACCTACGACCTTCGGGTTATGAGCCCGACGAGCTACCAACTGCTCCACCCCGCGATATTTGGTGCCGAAGACCGGAATCGAACCGGTACGATGTGTTAGCATCGCAGGATTTTAAGTCCTGTGCGTCTGCCAGTTCCGCCACTTCGGCATTTATTTTTGTGTTGGTGTGTTTCCCAACGACAAGATTTATTATACATAAGCATAGAGGTACTGTCAACATATTTTTATAAGTTTTTTTCAAAAATTATATTAAACATTCTCTATCCCTTATAAATACTAGGTTTTACTTTTATAAAAATCTAAAACAACTTTTAATATAACAATAATTTTGCCTATAATTATTGAAAAATGTATGCAAAAAAATAAAATCTCTTAGATACCTAAGAGATTTTTAAATCAAAACTATATTGATTTTCTTTTTCTTTGTTTAATATCTTGATGTTTCTTAACGTCTTGAAGTCTTTCTTCACTATCTTTTAAGAATCTTGACATTATATCTTCAAAGTTTTGTTTTGGCTTAGCTTTTCTTTCTCTATCATTTTTCCAATCAACTTCTGCTGGTTTAACAGATTTTTTCTTTGGTGGCATAGCTTGCTTTATTGATAAGCTTATTTTACCTTTATCATCAACTGATAATACTTTAACTTTTACTTTGTCATCTTCTTTAAGATGTTCTCTTATATCTTTAACATAAGTGTCAGCTACTTCAGATATATGAACTAAACCTGTTTTTCCTTCCACTTCAACAAACGCACCAAAGTTTGTGATGTTAATTATTCTACCCTCTAATATGTTTCCTGCCATTAAGGTCATGTTTAAAAGATTCCTCCTTAAATTTATAAATAAAATATATGTTATTTTTACTAATAACCTTATTTCTTTTGCTTGTTCTATTGTTAATCACTACTTTTATTATCTTGAGGTGAATCTGAATTTGTTATAACTTTTTCTCCCTCTTTGATCATACCTAATCTTTCTCTAGCCATTTTTTCTATGTATTCATCTGTTGAAGACTGGCTCACTTCATTTTGTAGTTTTTTATTTTTATCTTTAAGCTCATTAAGTTGAGTTTGTTTTGCTTGTATATCTTTTTGTATTTTATTCATAGTAATTTCTTGTCTAATATAAGATATAACGAATATAGAAATCAATATGATTACTACCACATTCTTTAAAGTCATTCTTTTTTTCACACTTATATCCTCCATACGTTAAATGTATGTATAAGTCTATTGTAAACACTATTATACCTTAATTCAAGCAAATTTTCCCTTACTCCATAACATTTTTAGCTTGTGAATGTATTTTTAAATGTATATCTTATATTTTTGAATATTATTCTAATATACTTTAATAGTATAGCTAAAATTTTATGTTGTATTCTTCTAAAATATTTAGATATGGTTTTTAAATATATTATTAATGTTAAACCCATAAAAATATAAACATACATTCCTAAAAAAGCGAAATTAAATTTAAGTAAGAAAACAAAAATAAATAAACTACACCAAACCCAAAATAAAATATCCTCTGTTATAATTAGTACCTTACTTTTACAAGCTCCTCTAACTTCCCTATATATATCAAACAAAAATCCTATTATTATTCCAGATATTATTGCAAAAATAACTATCCTAAATTGAATATTTATATCTAAAAGCATACTCCCCACCTATTTGAATATTTTTGAAATTAAATTTCTCCCTCTCTTAAACTTTTTTTTCTTATTCATATAATTGATATTAGTTATATATCCACCTATTATTACCTCCCCATTTTGAACATCTAACTTATTCATCTTAAGTCCAGTTCCCTTTATCAAAAGAGGTCCCAATGCAGTTTTTAAACTTATTTTTTCCTCATCAAAATTTATAACTTCATTCACTCCAGTAATTGATAAAAGCTTTCTATTTTCTAAAGACATACAACTGTTACTTTCCATAGGTTTAACTTCATTTTTCTTTTCAGCCATAAGAAAACCTCCTATGCACAAATTATTTATCCTCTCTTAAGATTATTCATTTTTACAAAAAAAAATGACTAATATAATTCTTAAATTACATTAGTCATTAGCCATACTAACTTAAAGAATACCATACTATTCAGTATCTTCTTCTCCTTCTAATATTACATACATATCTTTAGCATTTTCTTTTCTAACATGCTCTGCTATATTTACAACCTTAGCTTTTAATGTTCTATTACCAAATAAAATTTCTATGATATCATCTTCTTTAATATCATTTGAAGGTTTTGCAACTTTTCCATTTATTATTACTCTTCCACTTTCACAAGCTTCTTTGGCAACAGTTCTTCTTTTTATTATTCTTGAAACTTTTAAATATTTATCTAATCTCATCTTATTCATCCCTTTCTTAAAAATAATATATAATTAAACCTATTTAATTAAAACAAAAACTCTTTATATTGCTAAAAAAGCCCGAGTAAGACTCGGGCTTTTCTAAAGTTAGATTAACACAACTTATTTATTATAAATTAAGCGTTAACTCTTTCTTTTAATTCTTTACCTGGCTTGAATACTGGAGCTATTGAAGCAGGTATTTTTATAACTTCTTTAGTTCTTGGGTTTCTTCCTTCTCTCTCAGCTCTTACTCTAGTTTCGAAAGTTCCGAATCCAACTAATTGAACCTTATCTCCGCCTTCTAAAGTTTCAGTAACGCTTTCTATGAATGCTTTTAAAGCTAATTCAGCATCTTTTTTAGTTAAGTTGCTTTTTTCAGCCATGCTTGTTATTAATTCTGCTTTATTCACTTTTACATCCTCCTTAAAATTCCAGTTCTTTACTGCAATAATTGTTTACTAGCTATACAATTCAACTAGTATCAACTTATATTATCATAATACATATTTCTTTGTATAGTCAATACTTTCAATTTTTACCCTAAAATACTGATATTTTTGTATTTTAAAAAATTTTTATATTTTTTTATTATTTACTAAACTACAAATTTATAAAAACTATTGTTTTTCTCTCTTTTTAGCTTCTTCCCATAATTCATCCATTTCTTCTAAAGTCATATCATTTAAATCCTTATTTTTCTTTAAAGCTTCACTCTCAATAAAAGAAAATCTTTTTATAAACTTCTTAATTGTTTTATCTAAAGCTAATTCCCCATCAACTTCTAAGAATCTAGCTACATTTATACAAGCGAAAAGTAGGTCTCCAACTTCACCTTCTATTATTGACTTATCTCCTGAATTATAAACATCTTTTATTTCATTTAATTCTTCTTCAACCTTATCCATAGCAGATTTTACATCATCCCAATCAAATCCAACTTTTTTAGCCTTCTTTTGAACCTTGTAAGCTCTAGTTGTTGCAGGAAGTGATTTTGCTATGCTTTCCATTTCCTCAGTCAAAGTTTCAATTCCTTTTTCTTCTTTTTTAATTTCATCCCAATTCGCTACAACTTCTTCTGAATTTTCTGCTTTTCCATCAGAAAAAACATGAGGATGTCTATTTATCATTTTATTTGAGATAGCACCTATTACATCCATAATATCAAAATATCCATCTTCCTTAGCTATGGAAGCATGGAATACTACTTGAAGTAATACATCTCCTAATTCTTCTATTAAAGCATCATCATCCTCACTTTCTATGGCATCTAAAACCTCATAACACTCCTCAATAAGTGCAGATTTTAAACTTTCATGAGTTTGTTCTCTATCCCAAGGACAACCCTCTGGACTTCTTAAAACTTCTATTATATTTAATAAGTCTTGAAAATCTTTTTTATTATCTAAATCCTTTGGAATATATATAGAAGTTAAATAATCTATATCCTCTTGCCAATCTAATTCATAAAGAGGTATTTTTCTTATACTTTCTAACCCCTCAATACCAGCAGCTCTAACGAATATTATCTCTGTATCTTCATCATATCCCTCTAAAAGTCTTAACTTAACCTCTGATGCTATAAAGTTATTGTAAACCTGAGTTATTATTGTCCCAACTCTCTTATCTAAAATTTGATTTTTCATATCAAAAGCATCAACAATCTTAACCCCTTCTATTGGATCGACCTGTAATGCTTCCATCATTGCATCAACAAAGCTAACAGCTGGTAATATCTCATATTCAACATCATTTTCTTTACAAAGATTTATTAAGTTTAAAACTGATTTTTCAGCAACCAAGGGATGTCCTGGAACTGCATATATTAAATCCTCATCCTTATTAATTTTTGTCATTAAATCTTCTGCAATATATTTATAAACATCATCAAAGCTATCATGCATTTCATAAGCATGATCATATGTTTTAAACTTTATACCCTCTTCTTTAAGGAAATCTACTGTTGGATGTTTTTCGGTTCTAAAATATATGTTTTTATTATTTTTTAATTCTTTTAAAGCACCAATTGTTAAGGCTTCATAAGCCCCTGGTCCTAGACCCATTATCTTAAGCATTTTCCATTCTCCTTCGCACTTTATAAATCTTAATTCTTTAGTCGTCCTTTAATTTCTTCAATACTAAATATTTTAAGCACCACCAATGATATCATATATATAATAATACCCACAAATATAGCTATTAAGCAAGCTATGCCGTTATTTCCACTATATTTTAACCCTTTTGAATATAAATATAAAACACACCATATCATAAGTCCTGAAGCGAAGAATGGTTTTACTACTACATTTATTAAATTTGGAAAATAACCAAATTTTCTAGCCATATAAATTAAATTTAATATCATAACCACTGAATAAGATACTATTGTCGCAATAACAGCCCCATAGATATTTAAAGATGAAATAGGAACAAGTTTCAAAGTTAAAATTATTTTTATAAAGCAAGCCATCAACAAGTGAATTATAGGTCTATAATAATAGCCCATTCCTTGAAGTATAGAAGTTGTTATATGAGTTATTATTAAAAATGGAACACTTATAGATAGATATTTTAAGATCATAAATCCATCTGCTTTTCCTGGAAATAATAAATTTAAAATAGGTTCTGCCATAAAAAAAAGACCTAAAAAACAAGGAATTGAAACAATCATACAAAGCTTCATAGTTGTATTAATCTTTTCTTCAACCTGCCTTTTATTTTTAAGTGCATAAAGTTCAGATATTATAGGAATTATAGAAGCTGCTAATGCCACTGCTAATGTCATAGGAATATTAGTAAATACAGTGGCTTTTCCTGTTAACTGGGCATATAAAATCGTAGCTTCTTGTCCACTTAATCCAGCTTCTAAAAGTTTTTGAGGAACTAAAACTGAATCTATTACACCCATAATACTTCCTACTGCTGCCCCAACTGAAATAGGTAATGCAACACTTACTATTTCCATAAATATTTTATGACTTCCACTTAAATTTCTAAAATTATATTCTCTCTTTACTTTCAAATATTTAGGAACTAAATATAATGAAGCTATGAATGCCCCTGCAACAGCACCAAAAGCTGCCCCACCTGATGAATATTCTATACCTTTTTTAAGTAAAATATAAGCTAGTCCAACTCCAACAACCACTCTTCCTATTTGCTCTAAAATCTGTGATATTGCAGTTGGTGTCATATTTTGAAATCCTTGAAAAAAACCTCTTATAGGTGTTATTAATCCTATAAAAATAGGTGCTAAACATATTCCTAAAATAGAATAATAAGCCTTATCATCCCATTTAAGAAATGGTAATAAAAGCTTTCCACCTATAGCTAAGAAGATACTTGTCCCAATCCCAAGTAAAATCATAATTTTCAAGGCTTCCTTAACCACTTGAAAGCTTTCCTCATATCTTCCTAATGCATTCTTTTCTGAAACTAATTTTGAAACTGCTATTGGAATTCCCGCTGCAATAGCTACAAATAACATATATAAAGGATATGTCATCTGATAATATCCAAGCCCTTCATCTCCTATAAGCATTATTAAAGGCCATCTAAAAAATATGCCAAGAAACTTGGCTAAAATACCCGCACTAGCAAGAACAAGACTACCTTTTATAAGGGATTGTTTCTTCATAAAATACCTCCAAATTTAAAAACTAAACTAATTTATATTATTGTAAATTTAGAGGTATTATTACTGTTTAAGATATAAATATTACATTATAATAACTATTTTTTATTATTGTTCCATTTGTTTTCCTAAGAATGAAGCCGCAGTTTCTGCTAATTTCTGTTCTACTTCACCTAATACTTTACCTTCTTTAGAAAGAATTGTTACAGAACCAATAGTATCTCCTTCTGCTAAAATAGGAGCTATAACCTGGCTACTATACTTACTTTCTTCATCATCGCCATACATAGGTATAACCTTTTTATTGTCAACTCCTAGTATAATAGATTTTCTTTTTTCCATTATATCCTCTAATTCGTCACTAATTTTTCTTTCTATAAATTCTTTTTTAGGAGTTCCACTTACAGATATAAAAGCATCATTATCTGATATAAGAATAATATGCCCAGTTGATTGCTGAAGCGCCTCAGCATACTCTTTTGAAAAATCAGTCAACTCTCCTATAGGTGAATATTTTTTAAGTATCACTCCACCTTCCCTATCTGTAAAAATCTCTAAAGGATCTCCCTCTCTTATTCTTAAAGTCCTTCTAATTTCCTTAGGTATTACAACTCTACCTAAATCATCAATACGTCTTACTATTCCAGTGGCTTTCATTTGTTATGTACCTCCCTATATAAATGTTAATTACTAATCTTTGTCTACATTAATAGTATTTAATTTATTTGAAATTTTATACACATTGATTATATTTATCTTATATTTCATATTACTAACCAATTAATGAAAAGTTTTAAACAAAATAAAAAAAGCCTGTAGATTAAAATTCTACAGGTCTAAAAAGATTATTTATTTAATTTTAAGCCTTCACTTAATTTATCATCATAAGTTTTAACATTAAGCTCTTTTTCCCATTTACTAATAGTTTTTTGTAATTCAACACTTTCTTTTTGTTGTTTTAAAACTCTCATGATTTGAGGTTTAACATCATCAAATGATTCTTGAGCACCTTTATCATATATATTTCCAGCTTTAATTATATGATATCCAAATTGAGTTTTTACAGGTTTTGAAACTTCTCCTGTTTTTAAAGTTTTCACTGCATCCTCAAATTCTTTAACCATTCCTGAATTTTCATAAGTTACTAAACCTAAATCTTCAGCAATAGGTTTTTTATTTTCTTCTTTATTTTTTGAATACTCATCATATAATTTTTCAAATGTTGTTTTACCTGATGTTATTTCATCATATGCTTTTTGAGCCTCAGCCTCATTTTCAAATAATAAATGTTTTATCATTATACCTTTATCTTTTGCAACAAACTGAGCTTTATTTTCATCATAGTATTTTTTAGCTTCTTCATCTGTTACTTTAATATCTTTTTTTGCATAATTAATAGCAGATTCAGCTATTGTATTTTCTTTTATAAACTCTTTAAAACTATCTTGAGTAAAGCCTTCGCTTTCTAATATTTTATCAAAATTATCTCCATAAGCTTTCTTTATGTTATTAAATTGATCATCAACTTGTTTTGTTAATTCTTCACCTTTTGGTGCGACACCTAATTTTTCAGCTTCTATACCTAAAACTTTTGTACTAACCATACCTTGTAAAGTACTTTTTCTTTGTTGTAGGATTTGTTGAGCAACATCTGGATTTTCTTTATAATTCTTACCATATTGAGTTTCTAATTGCTTAAACATTCCTTGTAAATGTGTATCAACCTCTCCTATTGTAATCTTTTCTCCGTTAACTGTAGCTACAGTAGTCTTATCAATAGCTGCCTGAGTCTTTTCCACCATTCCACAACCAACAGCTGTGAACATCAAAGCTCCAACTAATGCAGATGCTACTACTTTTTTTACACTTACCATTTTAATACCTCGCCTTTCTCCGATTATTAATTTACATAATATTCTAGTCAGATTCCATTTTAGTATATCAATGTTACAATAATATTTCAATTTATAAATTCTTAATTATTTAAGACTAATATACCATCTAACATTTCCTTAAATGTAGATAATATATCCTCTTTCTTTTTCTCTTTTCCTCTGTACATAAACATAGGTTTTGAACCAAATTGAATTAATATATCATCCTTATAATTTTCCATTAAGAATTTAAATATATTCTTATCCGTTCTTTCTCTACTTTCAAATGTAAAATGTATTTCCTCATTCTTCTCTTTTATCTCTTCAATATTTAAAAGTTTAGCTTTACTTTTTATATAAGCTATATCCATAAGATTAAATACCGTACCTGGAATATTAGCAAATCTATCCTCTAATTCTTCTCTTACATATTCATAATCTTCTTCATTTTCTATGGCTGCAATCTTTTTATAAATTTCAATTTTTTGAATTTCATCTTTTATATAATTTGATGGAATAAATGCATCTACCTTTAAATCAACAACTGTTTCAACAGGTTCTCTTTCAATTTCACCTTTTATAATTTTTATAGTATCTTCTAACATTCTACAATACAAATCATATCCTATTGATGCCATATGTCCATGCTGAGCTGAACCCATCATATTACCAGCACCTCTAATTTCAAGATCTCTCATTGCAATCTTAAATCCTGATCCTAGTTCTGTGAAATCTTTTAAAGCTTTAAGCCTCTTCTCTGCAACCTCTGTTAATACCTTATCTCTTTGATATAGGAAGTAAGCATATGCAACCTTATTACTTCTACCAACCCTTCCTCTAAGTTGATAAAGCTGAGAAAGACCCATCTTATCAGAATCATTAACAATCATAGTATTAACATTTGGAATATCTATTCCTGTTTCTATAATAGAAGTACAAACTAAAACATTATATTTTTTCTCCATAAAATCTATCATTTCAGTTTCTAACTGTCTTTCAGTCATTTGTCCATGTATAATAGTAGCTTTACATTCTGGTACAAGTTCTTGAATATAACTTGCTACCTCCTGTATGCTCTCTACTCTATTATGAACAAAAAATACTTGACCATCTCTATTTATTTCTCTTAAAATTGCATCTCTTATAAGTTGATCATTTTGTTCAACAACATATGTCTGAATAGGATATCTATTTTCAGGCGGAGTTTCTATTACAGAAATATCCCTAACCCCTGTAAGTGACATATGAAGTGTTCTAGGTATTGGTGTTGCACTCAATGTTAAAACATCAACATTTTTTTGGAAATTTTTAATTTTTTCTTTCTGAGCAACTCCAAATCTTTGCTCTTCATCAACTATAAGAAGTCCTAAATCTTTAAATTTAATATCCTTAGAAACCAATCTATGAGTTCCTATTAGAATATCTACATTTCCTTCTTTTAAGGATTTTAATGTTTCTGTTTGTTGTTTTTTAGTTCTAAATCTACTAATCATATCTATAGTTATTGGGAAACCAGCAAATCTCTTTTTCATATTTTTATAATGTTGTTCTGCAAGTATTGTTGTAGGAACAAGAAATGCAACCTGTTTTCCATCCATAACAGCCTTAAATGCCGCCCTCACTGCAACTTCAGTCTTTCCATATCCAACATCTCCACAAAGTAATCTATCCATTACTTTATTTGTTTCCATATCACCTTTTATATCTTCAAGTGCTGATAATTGGTCTGGAGTTTCTTCATATGGAAATTCATCTTCAAATTGCTTTTGCCACTGCGTATCCTTAGTAAACTTATATCCTTTTACAGTTGATCTTTCTGCATAAAGTTTAACTAAATCACCAGCTATATCATTAATAGATTTTCTAACCTTAGCCTTAGCCTTTTGCCATTCATTACCTCCAAGTTTACTTATCTTTGGAGAAGCACTATCTGACCCAATATATTTTTGAACCAAGTCTAACTGTTCAACTGGAACATAAAGCTTATCACCCTTTGAATACTCAATATCTAAGTAATCTCTTTTATGTCCTTGAACTTCAATTTGTTTAATCCCTTTATAAACACCTATTCCACTATTTACATGAACAACATAATCTCCAGGCTTAAGTTCAGCAAAACTCTTTATTTTAGAAACACCCTTAGTTTTCTTTTTCTTAGTTCTTTTGCTTTTTTTACTCTCACCAAAAACACCTTTGTCTGAAATTAAAGAAATTTTCAAATCTGGATATTCAAATCCTTTATTTTGATCACCAAAAGTTATAACAACTTCTCCATCTAAAATTTCATCAACTTCATCTTTGTAAACACTTTCTATATCAAGATCTCTTAAGGTATTAACAAGTCTTTCTCCTCTTGGTCTTGTTCCTGATAATATAAGAGTTTTAAACCCATCTTTTTTCTTTTTTCTTATATCCTCTATAAGCATTTCAAGCTGACCTTGATATCCACTCATAGTACTTTGCTTAATTTCAATATTATTTATTGTTTCAAAAAGACCACCACTTTCTCCAAAAGGAGTTAAAGCTATTAATTTATTACTCTTAAACTCTTCCTTAACAAAGTCAGCGCTCAAGCTTAAGTTTATTTGAGAAGGAAGTATATTTCCTCTCTCCAAAAATGCTTCATAATTTTCATGAAATTCAAAAATTGTACTATCTAATTTTCCCTTACATCTTTTTGCATCATCAATTATAAAAGCATAATTCTTAAAATAGTCAAATAAAGTCGCAGGTTTTTCAAAGAAAAATGGAAGATAACTATCAATTGTTTCAAAACTCCAATTTTCTTTTAAAGATTCAATATTTCTTTCAATAATACTTCTTAGTCTACTTTTAACTTCATTATCTGAAACTTTTTCTTCAAATTCATTAAGTTCTTTTTTCATTTTATCTATAGCAAAATCTATAGTTTCTTTATCTAATATTATTTCTTTTGCTGGGAATATTTCTGCTTTCTTAACCTTTTCAATACTTCTTTGTGATTCCACATTAAAAGTTCTAATAGAATCTACTTCATCACCAAAAAGTTCTATTCTATAAGGATTTGTTGCATTAGGTGGAAATACATCTAGTATTCCTCCCCTTAATGAAAATTCTCCCTTACCTTCAACTGTTTCTAATCTTTCGAATCCTGATTCAACAAGCTTTTGAGAAATTTCTTTTAAATCTAATTCATCTCCAAGCTTAATCTTTAATACATGACTCTTAAATAATTCCTTAGGAGTATATATTGCATCGAAAGCATCTATAGAAGTGACAATTATTTTTTTATTACTTCTTAATATTTCTTTTATTACTTTTAATCTAGCCCATCTTAAATCACCAGAAATTGCATCTATGTTATAAAAAACAATCTCTCTTGAGGGAAGATAATAAACGTTAGGTAAATAAAAAGATAAATCTTCATATATATTTCTAGCCTCAATATCATTATGAGTAACAATAACCATTGGTCTATTTGTCGCTTCATATATTCCATTTATAAAATAACTCTTACCTGAATCTGATAATCCACTTATCATTAAAGGATAACTTTCTCTTTCTATAAAAGATTTAACCTTTTCAAAAGAATCACTATTTAATAAAGGAGTCATTAACCCCTGTAACCTCAATCTAAACACCACCATTCTAAAAAATAAAATAAATTATTCTACTGTAACTCCATTAAACTTATTCATAGATTCTTTAGCATCATATTTAACTATTTCAGCTATAGCATCACTTACTACTGGAATCACCTTTTCTATTAGTTCTCTGTCTTCTTTCACAAATTTACCTAAAACATGATTAACTAAATTATCTTTAGGTTGTCCTACACCAACTTTAACTCTTGGGAATACATCTCCACCAAGATTTTGTATTATGCTCTTTATTCCATTATGTCCGCCAGCACTACCTTTTTCTCTTATTCTTAATTTTCCAATCTCTAAACTTATATCATCATAAACCACTATTATTTCATCATTCTCTAACTTATAGAATTTAGCTAACTCTCTTATACTATCTCCACTTAAGTTCATATATGTTAAAGGTTTTAATAAAATAACCTTTTTATTTTCTATAAATCCTTCACCACAAAGACCTTTAAATTTTTCCCTATTTACATCAATTTTATACTTATCTGCCATATAATCAATCACGTCAAATCCAATATTATGTCTAGTATGTTCATACTGTTTTCCAGGGTTTCCTAATCCAACTATTAAAATCATAATTGACCTCCATATATTTAAATTAAATTTATATTTATTTTAATTAAACCATTCTTTAATTATACTTTTACTATTACTATAAAACAATAAAAAACCCTCCACAAAAAACTTACTGTGAAGGGCTATTATTTTCTATAAATCTCTAATGTAAAGTTACAGAAATTTCTTTAACAATTTCTCCTCTTATAACTTTAACCTTTATAATATTACCTACTGAATGTTTCTTTAGAATCTCTGCTAATTCCTCAATGTTCTTAACTTTCTTTCCATCAACTTCTGTTATTATATCAGTAGGATGTATTTCAGCATTAAATGCATTACCACCTTTATCAACATCTTCTACATAAATACCATAGACATTATGCTCTTCATCATCAACAGTGGTTCCTGTAATGCCTAGTGTAACACCTAATTTAACTTCACCTTCTCTAATTATAGAATCGGCTACTCTCAAAGCATCATTTATTTCTAATGCATAATATACTCCATTCTTATGAAATTTATTTGTAAAATACAAACTATTTATTCCAACAACTATTCCATTATAATCACATAATATACCTGCATTATTTTCCGCATTTATCAAAGAAGTTGTTTCGATAACATCAAAAACTTTAGAACCTGAATGATTTTCTTCTCCTAAAGTCACCTTTTTAATTGGTGATGTAAGTATTCCATTAGCTACAAAACCTACAGGTTCCTCTGATGTAACATTACCAATGGTTGCAAGTCTCTCACCAACCTCTAAAGCCTCTAACTGAGAAGTAGAAATACTTCTTAACTCACCAGATTCTATCTTTAAAACCGCCAAATCAGTTTCTTTATTAAATCCAATATTAGTAGCTTTAAATGGTTTTACATCATTACTTGATAATTTAACATATATTTCTTTAAAATTCTTAACTGAACTATAACTAGTTAATATGTATCCATCTGATCTTATAACTATCCCAGAAACATTATTTCCATTATTTTTTTCTGCAAACAATCCCTCTTTATTATCACCTATTGTAACTATACTATCAGCTGATTGATTCACTAATTTTGTAATATCATATCTACCATCTTTTATTTTATTCAAAATACTATTTTTTTGCTGTTCCAAACTAAGATCTTTAGTATAATGTTTGAAAGCTAGAAATGATATAACTATAATCAATAGAATAAATCCTATTAATTTTGAAATACTTTTCACCCAAAATTTTGTTTTATCTTTTTTAATCACTATATTGTCATAGTTATTTTCTTTAATGTCATGGAGATCCTTCCCCTTTTTAGAGCCTTTTAAAAATTTCCCCATAAAGACCTCCTATGCAATATTTTATTTAACTTTAGTTAAAGTAAAATTAAATCTAACACCTTTTATTTCGCCATTTTTATCTTTAACATTTTCAGCCCAAATCTTCTCTTCAAGTTGTAAAATTATATTTCTAACTATTGATAATCCTAATCCCGTGCTAGTCTTATTACTTCTAGCCTTATCAACTTTATAGAATCTATCCCAAATATGAGCTAAATCATGTTCAGAAATACCATTACTAGTGTTAAATATACTAACAATAACTTTACTTCCTTTTGTTTTAGTTGATACTTTAACTTTACCATTTTCAACACAATATTTAACAGCATTATCAACTAAATTTGTAACAACCTGTATAAGTCTATCATTATCTCCATAAACATATTGTTTATCACTTTCTAAAACCACTTCTATTTTAACATTTTTATCAGCAGCTTTTTGCTTCATCTTTAATACAGTTGTTTCTATTATTCTATTTAACTCTAACTCTGAAATATTAAACTCTAATTTACCAGCTTGCATAGCAGATAAATCTAACAAGTCATTAATAAGTCTAGTTAGTCTACCAATCTCATCATTAACTATATTAAGATAATATCCCTCTTTATCTCTTGGAATAACCCCATCTAAAATAGCTGTTATAAATCCTTTAATAGATGTCATCGGTGACCTAAGTTCATGGGAAACATTTGATATAAACTCTCTTCTATTAAGTTCAGCCTCTTCTAATGAAGTAGCCATTATATTAAATGACTCTGCTAACTCACCTACTTCATCATCATAAGAAAGATTAACTCTATTTCCAATTTCTCCATTAGCAATTTTCTTAGCAGCATTATTTATTACATTTAAAGGTTTTATAATTATTCTCTTAGATATAAAGTATATTGCTAAACTAGAAAATATTATGGCAATAGCAACACATATCCAAACGATTTGATTCATTCTAGCTAATGAAGAGGATAATACACTAAGTGGTGTTACAATAGAAACTGCTCCTATAAAGAAACCTTTATTGAATATAGGTTTAGAATAAACAAATTCTTTTTTATCCTTTTGTTCAATAGTTTTCCCCTCTCTCAAACTACTCATTTCTGTATCATCAACTTTAGTGTATTTCAAATATTCATACTCATCATTAGAAATTGAATATATATATCCATATCCATCAATCACATAAATATCTACATTTAAAGAATTAGCTATAAACTTTATAGATTTATTAAGTTCTTCTAAAGTAGATCCATTCTTCATATATGAATTAACAACTTGTTCAACTACCTCAGCTTCCCCTGATAAACTTTTTAATCTTTCTTGGTAATACTCCTCTTTAAAAAGACTAGATAGAATAATACCTACAATAAAAAAGGTAATACATATTGTTATGCTTAGTGTTAAAATTAACTTTGGTACTAAGCCACGATACTTCATTATTTCACCTCAAATTTATATCCTACACCCCAAACAGTTTCAAGTTGCCAATCTTCTCCACCATTTAATTTTTCTCTTAATCTCTTGATGTGAACATCAACTGTTCTTGAATCTCCTGGATAATCATATCCCCAAACTTCACATAATAATTGATCTCTTGTAAATACTTTATTTTTATTACTTGCAAGATAGTGTAATAATTCAAACTCTTTTGGCGGAGTTTTAACTTCTTCTCCGTTGTATATAACTTTGTATGAATTAGCATCTATAGTTAAACCTGGGAAGTTTAATACTACATTATCTGGTTCTTCTCCTGAATATCTTCTCATAACAGCTTTTACTCTAGCTAATAATTCTTTTGGTTCAAATGGTTTAACAACATAATCATCTGCACCTATTTCTAAAGCTAAAACTTTATCAAAAGTTTCTCCTTTAGCAGTTAACATAATAACTGGAACATTGCTATCTTTTCTTATCCATTTTAAAACTTCCATACCATCTATTCCTGGTAACATCATATCTAATACAACTAGATTTGGGCTAAAGTTTACAAATTCCTCTTTAGCAGCCTTTCCATCATGAGCTACTCTAACATTATATCCAGTAGTTTCCAGATACATTTTTATAACTTCACATATATTTTCATCATCATCTACGATTAAGATTTTTCCTAATAAACCTTCCATAAAATTCACCTCTTAAAATCCTTTCTGTAACTTTGTACATTCATCCTTATTTTATGTGTTTTAATACTTTTAAATTAGTGAAATTTACATTTCACTAATTATTAATGTATATAAATAAAGTGTAAAACATTTATTCAATTTTATCAATTTATAATTAACAAAATTATTTTTTTTTTACATTTTAATCAAATTTAAAGGTTTTTGTTAAAAAAAAGTTTCAAATTTTAATTATTTTATAAAAAAAAGAGCGTATACTCGCTCTTTTTCCTAGTCTTGGAATAATCCACTTAATGGTTCATCATCATAAATTCTTCTTATTGCATCTGCCATAATAGGAGCTACTGATAATGAATTAAATTTTTCTAAGCCTTCTATGTTTGGAAGAGCTATTGTATTTAACATAACTAATTCTTCAATTGCGCAACTATTTATCCTTTCAAAAGCTGGTCCTGATAAAACACCATGAGTACAACATGCATATACATTCTTTGCACCTAAATCTTTTAATGCATTGGCTGCATTTGCTATTGTTCCTGCAGTATCTATCATGTCATCTATTAATATACAAACCTTATCCTTAACATCTCCAATGATGTTCATTATTTCAGATACATTTGCCTTTGGTCTTCTCTTATCAATTATAGCTATAGGAGAATTAAGTTTATCAGCAAACTTTCTAGCTCTTGTTACTGATCCTAAATCTGGTGATACAACAACTACATCTTCTTTATCAGCTAATCCTTTTTCTACAAAATAATTTGCTAATATTGGCGAACCTAATAAATGATCCACTGGTATATTGAAATAACCTTGTATTTGAGCAGCATGTAAATCCATTGTTAGGACTCTGTCAGCACCTGCTGCTGTCAGTAAATCAGCTACTAGCTTAGCTGTTATTGGATCTCTTGATTTAGCTTTTCTGTCTTGTCTTGCATATCCATAGTAAGGTATAACTGCATTTATTCTTCCTGCTGATGCTCTCTTAAATGCATCTATCATTATTAACAACTCCATTAAGTTATTATTTACAGGACTGCAAGTTGATTGAACTATGAATACATCACACCCTCTAACAGACTCTTTTATATTTACTGAAATTTCTCCATCACTAAAAGTAGTAACCTCAGCTTTTCCTAATGGTACACCTAATTCCTCTGAAATTTCTTTAGCTAACTCTGGATGTGAGTTGCCAGTAAATATTTTAATATTTTTTAAATGATTTTCCATTTAATGAAGACCTCCTTAAAATTAAACCTAGCTTTCAGCATATGTTAACGCTTATTTAAGCTTTTTTTCAACCCAGCCCTCTATATTCTTTTGTTTAGCTCTAGCTATTGCTAAGCTTCCTTCTGGAACTTCATTAGTTATTGTTGATCCTGCTGCAATATAAGTATTATCTTTAACTTCAACAGGTGAAACTAAGTTAGTATTACATCCTATGAACGAATCATTTCCTATAATAGTTTTATGTTTCTTCTTTCCATCATAGTTAACAACTACAGTACCACAACCAAAGTTACATCTTTCTCCTACCTCAGCATCACCAATATAAGTTAAATGTGATACCTTAGTATTATTTCCTATTGTTGACTTTTTAATTTCAACAAAATCACCAATTCTTACATGATCTCCTATGTTACTTTCTGGTCTAACATAAGCAAATGGTCCAACAGTTGTTTCAGATCCTATTTTACTATCTAAAATAACTGAGCTTTGTATTTCAACTCCATCGCCTATTATACTGTTATTTATTCTTGAGTTAGGATATAAAATACAATCATCTCCTATAACAGTTTTTCCTTCTAAAACGTTACCTGGATATATTATAGTATCTTGACCAATAACTACCTCTGGTTCTATATATGTATTTAGAGGGTCAATAATAGTAACTCCATTATCTAAATGTGTTCTATTAATTCTATTTCTCATGATACTTTCAACTCTAGCAAGTTCAGCTCTTGAATTAACACCTAATGTTTCTTCAAAATCTGTAATCATTGCACCTATTTTTTTTCTTTCTTTCTTTAGTATTTCTATAACATCTGTTAAATAATACTCACCTTGTGCATTGTCGTTTGAAAGTTTTTCTAAAGAAGATAATAAACTTTCTATATCAAAACAATACATTCCTGCATTAACTTCATTTATTTTTATTTCTTCTTCATTGCAGTCCTTATGTTCAACTATTTTTTCTACTGACTCTCCATTTCTAACTATTCTTCCATAGCCAGTTGGGTTTTCAATAACTGATGTTAATAAAGTAGCTGAATTTCCTTCTGAAACATGAGTTTCAATTAAATTTTTAACTGTTTCTGATTTTATTAAAGGAGCATCACCTGTAAATATTGCAACAACTCCAGTTTTTCCATCCAAAAATTCTTTAGCACATTTAACCGCATGACCAGTACCTAACTGTTCAGCTTGTAATGAATAGCTAACTTGTCTTAAAGCAGTTCTATCTTTAACTAATTCTGCCCCTTTTCCTATTATTACATTAACATCTTCTACTTCTGCATTTCTCATTGCATCAATAACATGATTAACCATTTCTTTTCCACACGCTTTATGTAAAACTTTTGGTAATCTTGATTTTATTCTAGTCCCTTGTCCTGCTGCTAATATTATAGCACATTTATTCATAAAAACACCTCTTTGTGATACTCATTTTATTATATAAGCTATACTATTTAAATTCAATCTCTTCTTTAGTTTAAAAATCTTCATTTTTCTCTTTTTCAATTATATTTTAATAATTTCCTTATTTCAACAGTAACTTACTAAGAAACACCCCATCTAAAAACTATATTTTTCACAAAAAAATAAAAGGAAGCTTACTTCCTTTTATTAAAAACAATTACTCTTGAACTTCTAAATTTCTAACTTTCTCATATTCATCAAGAATAGCCTTTTGAATTTGTTCTCTGGTTTCTGTATTTATAGGATGAGCTATATCCTTAAACTCTCCATCTGGTGTCTTTCTGCTAGGCATAGCTATAAAAAGACCATTTAACCCTTCAATAACTTTAATATCATGTACAACAAATTGATTCTCAAAAGTTACAGAAACAATTGCTTTCATCTTACTTTCTGTAGATATTTTTCTAATTCTTACATCTGTAATATTCATCTTGATACACCTCCAGTTGTTGTTATTATATGTATTCTATAAAAATTTTTAAATTCCTCTTTTTTAAGGTTTTTATGTAAAATTTATTAATACATAGTAATTATATACAACTAAATTGAAGGTACCATTTTAACACCATCTTCATTTATTTCAACTATATCAATTAATGAAACATAATCCTTAGTTATCTTATTAGTTGATAATTTATTATCTATTAAAACACCTATTCCCATAAGTTCTGAGTCAAATTCTTTTAATAAATCAACTAACCCTTTAGCAGTTCCACCACCTCTCATAAAGTCATCAATAAAAATGCATTTGCTTCCTTGTTTTAATGACTTTCTTGAAAGACACATTTGCTGAATCTTACCTGAAGTTCCAGAAACATAATTTATTGAAACTGTTGATCCTTCGGTAACCTTGCTATCTCTTCTAGCTGTTATAAGTTGAACACCTAGGCATTTTGCAACTTCATAAGCTAAAGGAACTCCTTTTGTTTCAACTGTTATTACATAATCTATATCCATATTTTGAAAATATGATGCTAAAATAACTGAAGCCTTTGTTATAATATTAGGATTAAACATTATATCTGTAACATATAAAAAATTTCCTGGAACAATCCTGTCGCTTTCACTAGCAATTTCACATAACTCTTCTAAGAATTTTTTCTTTTCCTCTTCTCCAATTTCAGGAATATATCTTATTCCACCAGCTGCTCCAGCTATTGTTTCAACTTTTCCCATAGAAAATTTACCCAATATTTCTCTTACAATCACTATATCTTCACTTATTGTTGATTTTGCCGCATTTAAAAGTTCTGAGAATTTATTTAATCCTATTATTTTATTTGGATTTTCTATAAGAACCTTAGTTATAATCGACACTCTACTATTTCTACTTAATTTCTCCATCTTAATCACCTGACCTATATAAATTTCCAGTATATATTTACCACGTATATTTAATAGTTTTATTATTAATAAAACACATATATTTTTATGCATTTTTTCTTTTTATTCTGTATTTAAACTCATTATAACAAACTTTATTACCTCTGTTAACCGCTTATCTATTGTACGATGCGAATTTTATAATATTTTTAAATCTAATCTTTAAGTTTATATAGAAACTAAATTAACATTAATTTATACTATTAAATCATTTAACTAAATAAATTTTCATAAAATACTTTTAAAAATAATTTTTTTGTGTGCTTTTCAAAAAAAGTGTATATAATTATTAGTGTATATAAGTAAAGGAGTTGATATCTTGGCTTTCGATTTATTAAAAGATATTAATAAAAAAGTTCATTTCATAGGAATCGGTGGAGTTAGTATGAGCGGTTTAGCTGCTGTACTACTAAATGCTGGATACAAGGTTTCAGGATCAGATTCTAAAGAATCAGAAATTACTAATAAATTAAAAAAAGAAGGTGCCCAAATATACATAGGTCATAGTAAAGATAACTTACAAAACGTTGACATAGTAGTATATACTGCGGCAATACCTAATGATAACCCTGAAATAGTTAAAGCTAAAGAAGAAAACCTTATTCTTATGGATAGAGCTGAATTTTTAGGACAAATTATGAAAGGTCATAAATTTAATGTTGCTGTATCTGGTACCCATGGAAAGACTACTACTACATCAATGATTTCTCACGTTGCACTTAGTGCAAATTTAGATCCTACTATACTAGTTGGTGGAGATTTAGATATAATAAAAGGAAATTTTAGAGTTGGTAATAGTGATTACTTTATTACTGAAGCTTGTGAATATAAACAAAGCTTTTTAAAATTTTTCCCTTACGTTGGAATAATTCTAAATATAGATGCCGACCATCTAGATTTTTACAGAGATATAGATCATATAAAAGATACATTCAAGAAATTTGTTAACTTAATCCCTAAGGATGGATACATCATAGGAAATGCTGATGATGAAAAAGTTCTTGAAGTTATCAAGGATGCTAAATGTAATGTAATTACTTATGGAATAAACTCAGGAGATATTCAAGCTAAAAATATCGAATTTGGAAAGAATGGATGTGCTACTTTTGATGTATTTAAAAGAGATGAAAAACTTCTTACACTTACATTAAACGTACCTGGCATGCATAACATATCAAATTCATTATCTGCAATATGCCTAGCTGAAATATTTGATGTACCTGTTGAAACAACTATATCAGGACTCTCTTCTTTTGGTGGAGCTCATAAGAGATTTGAATTCAAAGGAAAGAAAGATGGAATAACTGTTATTGATGATTATGCTCATCATCCTGTAGAAATCAAAGCTACACTTAGTACAGCTAAAAATATACCACATAATAAAACAATATGTGTATTCCAACCTCACACTTTCACAAGAACAAAAACACTTTTTGATGATTTTACAAAGTGTTTTGATGATTCTGATGAACTTATTTTAATGGATATATATGCTGCAAGAGAAAAAGATCTTGGGGAAATAAACTCTGTTCAATTAGGAGATGCTATAAGAGCTAGAGGAATAAAATGTAAAAATGTTCATTCTCATGAAGAAGCATTGAAATATGTTAAGGAAATCATATCAACAGATGACTTACTTTTAACTGTAGGTGCTGGTGATGTGGTTAAAGTTGGTGACCTTTTCTTAAAGTAAATGAATTTTAAGGCTATTTTTTTAATAAAGTAGCCTTTTTTATTTGCAATTTATTCAAATCAATGTTATCATTTACATAGATACTAATCAAATCTCCCCTTACAATTTTATGTAAGCGATAACACATAGAATAACAATTTATATTTTCATCTATATGAAAATATTTGTTTAATTATTCATTGAGTTACTCTATAATATTGTAGAAGGAGGCAAGCACTATGTCTATAACAATTAATAATATTGCAAAAGAAGCTGGTGTATCTCTTGCTACAGTATCAAGGGTTATAAACAATTCTGGTTATGTAAAAGAAGAAACTCGCAATAAGGTTATGAATGTTATAAATAAATATAACTATACTCCTAGCGCCATTGCTAGAAGCCTTTCTAAAAATATAACTAATACAATAGGAGTAATAGTTCCCGATATTACTAATCCTTTCTATGGTTCAATAATAAAGGGAATAAATGCTATTGCAGAAAAAAATAATCTTAATTTAATTCTTTGTGACTCAGATGAAAGTGTAAGCAAAGAAATTAAAGCAATAAAAACTTTAAAAGAGCAGAGAATTAGAGGAATTATTATCTGTCCAACCTCTGTAGAGAATGATTTAAATAGTGAGTATTTAAAGGCAATAACTAACCTATGTATACCGGTAATATTAGTTGATGGAAGCCTTAAATATCATAATTTTGATGGTGTTTTCGTGGATAATATCAAAGGGGCTTTTGATGCAACTGAAGTATTGATTAAAGAAGGACATGAAAAAATTGCTATAATAACAGGTCGTATGACATCAAAACCTGCACAAGATAGATTGTTAGGTTATGAAAAAGCATTGATAATGAATAATATAAGTGTCGATTCTAATTTAATATTTTATGGGGATTACGAAGAAGAATCTGCTTATATCCTTACTAAAGAAATTCTTTCACTTAAAAATAGACCTACAGCAATATTTGTATCAAATAATCTTATGACATTAGGATGTTTAAAAGCTTTAAGAGAAGCAAATCTTGAAATATCAAAAGATATTTCAATAATATGTTTCGATAGCATACCTGTACTTGACACATTAGGCATAAACATAAGTCATATAAATGGTCCAAGCAGAGAACTTGGTATTCTTGGAATGAATTTATTAATCAATTCATTAAATAACAAATCAAAAAAAGAGTTAAGTAGTATAATACTAACTCCAGAACTTGTATTAAAAGGTTCTGAAAAGTTAATTAAATAATAAAAATTTAATTTTAGTATTTTATACATTTTAAAGTAAGCGTTACCACATAATAATAATATTTCAAAAAATTTTTTAATTAAGAGGTGTATAATTATGGATTTATCAACAAAAATTAAAACAGCAGCTGATTATATTAAAGAAAAAAGCAAATATAAACCTACAATTGGATTAATATTAGGTTCAGGACTTGGTGCTATTGCAGATCAAATTGAAGATGCTGAGTACTACCCATACAACGAAATTCCAAACTTCCCTGTTTCTACAGTAGAAGGTCATGCTGGAAGATTAGTTATTGGAAAATTCCAAGATAAAGAAGTTATAGCAATGCAAGGAAGATTTCACTACTATGAAGGATATGCAATGCAAGAAGTTACTTGTCCAGTAAGAGTTATGAAATTATTAGGAGTTGAAATATTAGTTGTTACTAATGCAGCTGGTGCTGTAAACAAAGATTACGTTCCTGGAGATTTAATGATAATTTCAGACCATATAAATTTATCAGGTGCAAATCCACTAATCGGTAAAAACTTAAGTGAATTTGGAACTAGATTTCCTGATATGTCAAATGCTTATGATAAGGATTTAAGAAAAGAAGTTAAAAATATAGCTAACAACTTAGGAATAGAAGTAAGAGAAGGTGTATATGCTATGTTTAGTGGCCCAACTTACGAAACTCCTGCTGAGATAAGAATGGCAAGAACTTTAGGAGCTGATGCTGTAGGTATGTCAACAGTTCCAGAAGTTATAATAGCTAACCATAGCGAAATGAAAGTTATAGGTGTTTCATGTATGACTAATATGGCAGCTGGAATATTAGAACAGCCACTTAATCACGAAGAAGTTATGGAAACTTCAGCTAAAGTTAGAAAAACTTTCATAGAGCTAATGACAAATATAATTAAAGAAATTTAATAAAGCCAACGATATTTACATTTATTAACTTTTAATAAATGTAAATATCGTATAAAATGAAATAAAAACTTAAGAAAAGGAGAATAAAAGTGGATAGAATTATTGGTGTAATAGGTCTTATATGTATTCTTGGTATAGCTGTTCTTTTCTCTGAAAACAGAAAGAAGATCAACTGGAGACTTGTTGGAACAGGTCTTTTATTACAAATAATTTTCGCTTTACTAATCTTAAAAGTACCTGCAGGTAGAGCAGTATTTGAATGGGTTAGTGGTGGAATAACTAAGCTTTTAGATTTTACTAAGGAAGGTAGTAAATTCTTATTTGGTCCACTACTTGATACCGATAAAATTGGTATGATATTTGCATTACAAGTATTACCAACAATTATCTTCTTCTCATCATTAATGAGCGTGCTTTATCATTTAGGTATAGTTCAAGTAGTAGTCAAGGTAATTGCTAAAGGTGTTTGTAAAATATTAGGAACAAGTGGAGCTGAAACTTTCAGTGCTGTTGGTAACATATTCTTAGGTCAAACAGAAGCTCCGCTTCTAGTTAAACCATACATAAAAAACATGACTAAATCTGAGTTATGTGCAATCATGGTAGGAGGTATGGCCACTGTTGCTGGTGGTGTTATGGCTGGTTATGTAGCTATGGGAATCAATGCTGGTAGCTTACTTGCAGCTTCAATAATGGCAGCACCTGCTGGATTAATACTTGCTAAGATTTTAGTGCCTGAAACCGAAGAACCAGAAACTAAAGGTGGCGGAACTCTTGAATTAAAAGTTGAAAGTGAAAATGTTATAGAAGCAGCTGCTAACGGGGCTGCAGAAGGTTTAGGATTAGCATTAAATGTTGGTGCTATGCTTCTTGCATTCGTTGCTCTTATAGCTATGATTAATGCATTATTCGGTGCGATCGGCGGAATCTTCGGAGCTCCTTGGTTAAGCTTAAACTGGATTCTTGGTAGAATATTCTCACCATTAGCATTTATAATGGGAGTTCCTGCTAAAGATGTATTCGTAGCTGGAGATTTATTAGGAATTAAATTAGCTGTTAATGAATTCTTAGCTTACTCTCAATTATCAACTTATATCGCAAAAGGATCATTAGAACCAAAAACTATAATGATATTAACTTATGCTCTTTGTGGATTTGCTAACTTAAGTTCAGTTGCAATACAATTAGGCGGTATTGGTGGGTTAGCTCCAGAAAAGAAACCAACTATAGCTAAGTTAGGATTAAAAGCACTTTTAGGTGGTGTATTAGCTACTTGTATGACAGCTACAATCGCTGGTATATTATTTAGTGCTTAATTTTTAAAAGATTTAAATTTGATTAATATAAAAATACCATTTTAAATATAAAATGGTATTTTTATTTTTTATAAATTAATTTATATAATTTTTGTTATTTTTATAAATCTAATTTTTTTATTTTTAACTATTTATTTTACCTAATTTAACACTAAATCAACAATTTATTTTACTATTGCTAATTCTTTGTTTAAACTATTTAATCTTTCACATCCATCTTCAGTAACTAATACTAAGTCCTCTATTCTAACTCCCATATCTCCTTGAAGATATATTCCTGGTTCAACAGAGAAAATCATTCCTGGTTTAACTTCATCAGTATTGGTTGATCCCACATCACCAAAATCATGAGTTTCTATTCCTATTGAGTGTCCTGTTCTATGAGTAAAGTATTTTCCATATCCAGCATCTTCTATAACATCTCTAGCTGCCTTATCTATATCACAGAATCTAACACCTGGTTTTATTATTGAGATAGCTTTTTTATTAGCCTCTAAAACTGTATTGAATATTTCTTTTTGATGATCTGTTGGCTCCCCAAAGAATACACATCTTGTCATATCTGAACAGTAAAAACCTTTCTTACAGCCAGTATCTATTAATACACCCATTCCTTTTTCTAATCTCTGTTCTCCTGATTCTGCATGAGGATCAGCAGCATTAGCCGCGAAAGCAACGATTGGTGTAAATGAGTATCCTTGACATCCATACTCTGCATAACACTTTCCTAGTACTTCAACAACCTCTTTCTCTGTCATACCCTCTTTAAGGCTATTTATAGCTTTTTCTACAGCTATATCGTTTATTCTTGATGCTTCTTTCATTAAAGCAATCTCTTCTTCATCTTTTCTCATTCTTACTCTATCAACTATAGGTGATCCATTTACAAAGCTTTTTGCTGATTTTCTCTCTAATAAACTTAGTAAGAAATGAGCTTTCCAGTCTTTATCTATTCCTAATGTTTCATCATGATTTATTACTTCATGTAAACTATCTATTGGATTCATTGTATCATTATACCAAAGTATATCGATTCCTAAATCCTCGTTTATTGGGAATAATTCATTTACTATAAATTTATTATTTCCATTTATGTTTATGTAAAGTGTAACCATTCTTTCGCCTGGATTTATCCACTTACCAGTTAAATAAAATATTGATGCAGGTGAAGAAACTAACATTTGAGGAATATTATTTTCTTTCATAGACTCTATTATTCTAGCTAATCTTCTTTCTTTCACCTTAATCACTCCTTCCAAAATTTAAAATTCTTTAAATAAATTATATCACATTTTCAAAGTATCTAATAATTTACAAATAACTTACTTTTTTAATATTTATTTTTATATTTTGTCCAACTTTTGTTATATAATATTCTATGTAAATAAAATCAATAATAACTGTAAGGAGGCCATAAAATTGAGAATTGCAGTAATATCAGATATACATGGAAATTTGTATGCCTTAAGAGAAGTTTTAGAAGATATAGATGGAAACAATATTGATTCCATAATATGTTTAGGAGATTTAGTTGGTTATGGACCTCATCCTAATGAAGTAATAGCTCTTATTAGAAGAAGAAATATAATGTGTTTAAAAGGTAATTATGATGCATCTGTAGTTGATAATGATTTTACATACATTAGAGATACTGAAATAAATTCATTCTCACTTCCTTGGACTGTTGAAGAGTTAAGAACATCTAACAGATATTATCTTGATAATCTTCCAAACACTCTTTCAATGGATATTTGTGGTAAATCAATTAAATTCGTTCACGGAAGCCAAAGAAAAATAAATGAGTATTTAAGAGAGGATTATGATAAACTTGAGGAAGTTATGAGAGAATTAAATGAAGATGTTTTAGTATGTGCTCATACGCATATTCCTTATGCTAAAAAGATAGGTGATAAGGTTATTATAAATGATGGTAGCGTTGGTAAACCTAAAAATGGAAAACCTCATGCAACTTATGTAATATTAGATATATCTACTGAATATAAGTTGAAAGTTGAAATGAAAACTGTTCCTTATGAATATAAAAGAACCATGAAAGATATGGAAATGAAAAAATTCCCTCAAAAATTAATCTACTCTTATGAATCTGGTAAAGAGTAATTTAAATTATTGATTTGAATTACTAAAACATTTTATTTTTTTGTAATATGATTAAAATATAATTAATTTATATTAAGAAATATATTTATGATAAAGAATTAAAAATACCCAATAGAATAGACTTTTTTAATTGTATTTTCTATTGGGTATTTTTAAATCATATTTTTAATGTTGTGTAGACTTTTTTAAACTGTCATTGACAAGGGTACATCTTAATATAACTGTGATTTTTCGTTTAATTAGACATCATTTAAGCTACAAGTTAAAACCCCTACAATGTTTAGATTTTTTAGATTAGATTTGTCATTGCCATAGACTTCTTTATATTCTCCTGTTAAATCACATCCAGCCTTAATGCCTTTACTCTCCCACTCTTCAACATCTGTTAAGTCATATACTGTTCCAAATACAGCTATATATGGAGGATTTCCATCTTTCCCATTAAATTGAGATAAATCATTTACTCTAAATTCCCTTGTTAAACCACTTTCTAATAGTTCAAGTTCATCATTATTATATTTTACTACTCCAACTACTGGAATTCCTAAAAGCAAGCTTTTATCGCCTTTATAATACTCATTAAATTCCTTTGTCATATCTTTTCCAGACTTTAATTCATTATAAGAACCTTTTCTAAATAAATCAATATTACTAACATCATAAACTAAACCATCAACTGCAATATATGATGGTTTTCCATTATACCCATTGTATATCTCTAACTCTCCTAGGCTAAATTCTTTTAAATCATTTGAAGTATGTTTTCCTCTTATACTCTCTTCGAAATCATAAAGTACACCAACTATAGGCAAACTTTTTAACTTTTCTTTATCCTCTTTAAAATATTCATTATAGGTTCTAGTTATATCAGTACCTAAAACAAATTCACTTGGTATTTTTCCATTTAGTAAAGAAGATCCTGTTAAATCATATACTGTTCCATCTATGGCTACATATGCCTTTCTTCCATCTTTTCCATCATATATTTTTAACTCTTCTGTTCCTATTATTCTTAATCTTTTTTCCTCATAATAAGGTTCAACTTCCTCTATAAATTCAACTTCCTCTGGCTCTGCAAGCATGCCAACTATAGGCAATTTAGATAATAAGTTAGTATTATCCTTATGGCATTCATTAAATTCTTCTGTTAAATCACTTCCTAGCTTCAATTCATTGTGAGGATTCTTTTTAAATAACTCTATGTTTGTTACATCATAAATCATTCCATCTAAAGCTATATACGAAGGTTTATTTCCTTCTCCATTAAAACTTGCTAATTCTTCTTTAGTAAGTATAAGTAAATCTTTATTGTTATCCTCTGAGTTATATACTTCTATTTTATCTAAAACTTCCTTTAACCTATTCTTATAATTATCTAAGTTTTCATTATTCCTAGCCAAAGTCATTAAATATTTTAATTTATTTATTTGTTCAAACTTTTCATCAAAAAAATTGCACATAAAAACTCCTCTAATACATAATATATCTATATATTTCTATGTGGTTAATATTGCAAATGTTAATGTTTTATTGTAAAATCATTATTAATCAAACTAAATTAAAAAGTTTATTTACTGTGATGAGAAGAGTAAGTTTAGGAAATAACTTTTAGCGAGCAGATTATGGTGTGAGTTCTGTAGTTAAGCCTATTCTGAAGAACATCTCTGAGTTTCTAACCGAAATCCACTTTGGAGAGTAGACTTAGACGTATTCAAGACGTTATACTTGAAGAACATATTACGTGTTCATAAAGCCGGCTATTTTAAAAATAGCAATTTGGGTGGTACCGCGAATAATGCCATTCGTCCCATTAAAGATGTGGATGAATGGCTTTTTTATTTGGATAAAACTTATTTAAAGAAAGAGAGGATACAATAATGAAAGATGTAATTTTAGTAAAAAGTCTTTATAGAAACACTAGTGAATATAGTGATAAAAAAATAAAAGTATCAGGTTGGATAAGAACATTAAGAGCCTCAAATGCTTTTGGTTTCATAGAAGTTAACGATGGTTCATTCTTTAAAAATATCCAAGTAGTTTTTGATAGTGAAAAAATAGCTAACTACAAAGAAATAGCTAAATTACCTATAAGCTCTTCAATATCAGTTATAGGAACTTTAGTTGAGACTCCTGATTCAAAACAACCATTTGAAATTCAAGCTGAAGAAATAATAGTAGAAGGTATGTCTGATTCAGATTACCCACTACAAAAGAAAAGACATACTTTTGAGTACTTAAGAACAATAGCTCACTTAAGACCAAGAAGTAATGCTTTCTCAGCTACATTCAGAGTAAGAAGTGTTGCAGCTTACGCTATCCATAAATTCTTCCAAGATCAAGGATTTGTTTACACTCATACTCCAATATTAAC
>NZ_JARIDH010000046.1 GCF_029267215.1 Clostridium sp.
TTTAAGAGGTGAATATAATGAACTTCAATAAAAAGACTATAGAAGACGTTCAAGTAAAAGGTAAAAAAGTATTAGTAAGATGCGACTTTAACGTTCCATTAAAAGATGGTGTTATAACTGATGAAAATAGATTAAATGGAGCTATGCCAACTATAAAATACTTAGTTGATAATGGTGCTAAAGTAATCCTTTGCTCACATATGGGTAAACCAAAAGGAGAAGCTAAACCAGAATTCTCATTAGCACCTGTAGCTAAAAGATTAAGCGAAATGCTTGGTAAAGAAGTAGTATTTGCTGCTGACGATAATGTTGTTGGAGAAAATGCTAAAAAAGCTATAGCTGAAATGAAAGATGGAGATGTAGTTTTACTTCAAAATACAAGATACAGAAAAGAAGAAACTAAAAATGGAGAAGAGTTATCAAAAGAATTAGCTAGCTTAGCTGAAATGTTTGTTAACGATGCATTTGGTACTGCTCACAGAGCTCACTGCTCAACAGTTGGAGTAACTGAATACTTAAAACCAGCAGTATGTGGATACTTAATTCAAAAAGAGCTTAAGTTCTTAGGAGATGCTGTAGAAAATCCAGAAAGACCATTCGTTGCTATCTTAGGTGGAGCTAAAGTTTCAGATAAGATAAACGTTATAAATAACCTTTTAGAAAAAGTTGACACTTTAATAATAGGTGGAGGAATGGCTTATACATTCTTAAAAGCTCAAGGATATACTGTAGGAAGTTCATTAGTAGAAGAAGATAAAGTTGAATATGCTAAAGAAATGTTAGCTAAAGCTGAGGAAAAAGGTGTTAAATTATTATTACCTGTAGACCACAGAGTAGCTAAAGAATTCAAAGATGTTGAAGCTATAGTTACAGAGGATCAAAACATTCCTGAAGGATTCATGGGATTAGATATCGGACCTAAAACTGAAGTTATATACGCTGAAGCTATAAAAGATGCTAAAACAGTTATTTGGAATGGACCAATGGGAGTATTCGAATTCGAAAACTTCAACAAAGGAACAATAGCTGTTGCTAAAGCTATGGCTGAAGCAGATGCTACTACTATAATCGGTGGTGGAGATTCAGCTGCTGCTGTAAATATCTTAGGATTCGGTGACAAAATGTCTCACATCTCAACTGGTGGTGGAGCTTCATTAGAATTCTTAGAAGGAAAAGTATTACCAGGAATAGCTGCTTTAAACGATAAATAATATTATAAACCTTAAAGTAGATATTTAGATTGAAGTATAAAGATTGTTGTTTTATAAAAAAATAAGACTAAGTTCAATGAAATTTATTTTTCATTGAATCTTAGCCTTATTATTCTAAAAGTTAAGAAAATCTTAGGCTTATTATTTAATATTTTCAAAGCTTTTAGAGAAATAATATATAGTAGGGGATTGAGCCTTATATATATTATTTAATATTTAAAATATTAATAGAGGTGAATATAGATGAGAACTCCAATAATCGCAGGAAACTGGAAAATGCACTATACAATAGACGAGGCTGTTAAATTAGTTGAAGAATTAAAGCCATTAGTTAAAGATGCTAAATGTGAAGTTGTTGTTTGCCCAACTTTTGTTTGCTTAGACGCAGTTAAAAAAGCTGTTGAAGGAACAAACATAAAAGTAGGTGCTCAAAACATGCACTTTGAAGAAAAAGGAGCATTTACTGGAGAAATCGCTCCAAGAATGTTAGAAGCTATGAACATAGATTACGTTATAATTGGACATAGTGAAAGAAGAGAATACTTCAACGAAACAGATGAAACTTGCAACAAAAAAGTTAAAGCTGCTTTCACACACAACTTAACTCCAATCCTTTGCTGTGGAGAAACTTTAGAGCAAAGAGAAAACGGAACTACTAACGACGTTATAAAAGCTCAAATCACTGCTGATTTAGAAGGATTAACTAAAGAGCAAGCTGAGAAAGTTGTTATAGCTTATGAACCAATCTGGGCTATCGGAACTGGAAAAACTGCTACTTCAGACCAAGCTAATGAAACAATAGCTGCTATAAGAGCTATGGTTGCTGAAATGTTCGGACAAGAAGTTGCTGATAAAGTAAGAATCCAATACGGTGGATCAGTTAAACCTAACACAATAGCAGAGCAAATGGCTAAATCAGACATCGATGGTGCTTTAGTTGGTGGAGCTAGCTTAGTTGCAGCTGACTTTGCTCAAATCGTAAACTACTAATAAATATTAGTAATTAAATAGTAGCAATAGGCAAGTAATACCAATTGTCTATTGCTATTGTTTTTTAATTAGGTACACATTATAATAAATGTATAAATAGAAATTTAGTTTTTGGAGGGTTATTATGAGTAAAAAACCTGTAATGTTAATGATATTAGACGGATTTGGAATTTCTCCAAACAAAGAAGGTAATGCAGTAGCTGCTGCTAATAAACCAAATTATGATAGATTATTTAATAAATATCCACACACTGAATTACAAGCTTCAGGATTAGAAGTTGGTCTTCCAGAAGGACAAATGGGTAACTCAGAAGTTGGTCATTTAAATATAGGTGCTGGTAGAATAATATACCAAGAGTTAACTAGAATAACTAAAGAAATAAAAGAAGGAACTTTCTTCACAAACAAAGCTTTAGTTAAGGCTATGGATGAAGCTAAAGAAAATAATACTTCATTACACTTAATGGGATTATTATCAAACGGAGGGGTTCACTCTCACATAGATCACTTAAAAGGTCTTTTAGAGTTAGCTAAGAAAAAAGGACTTCAAAAAGTTTACGTTCATGCTTTCATGGATGGTAGAGACGTTGCTCCATCATCAGGTAAAGAGTTCATAGTTGAATTAGAAAATGCTATGAAGGAAATTGGTGTTGGTGAAATAGCTACTATAAGTGGTAGATATTACGCAATGGACAGAGATAACAGATGGGAAAGAGTAGAATTAGCTTATAACGCTATGGCTTTAGGAGAAGGTGAAAAAGCTTCTTCAGCTGTTAAAGCTATAGAAAAATCTTACCATGATAACAAAACTGATGAGTTCGTTTTACCTACAGTAATTGAAGAAGATGGACACCCAGTTGCTAGAATTAAAGATGGAGATTCAGTAATATTCTTCAACTTTAGACCAGATAGAGCTAGAGAAATAACTAGAGCTATAGTTGATCCAGAATTCAAAGGATTTGAAAGAAAGCAATTACACGTAAACTTTGTTTGTATGACTCAATATGACAAAACTTTAGAGTGTGTAGATGTTGCTTACAGACCAGAAAGTTACACAAATACTTTAGGAGAATATGTTGCATCTAAAGGATTAAACCAATTAAGAATTGCTGAAACTGAAAAATATGCTCACGTAACATTCTTCTTTAACGGTGGAGTAGAACAACCAAACACTAATGAAGATAGAGCATTAATAGCTTCACCAAAGGTTGCTACATACGATCTTAAACCAGAAATGAGTGCTTATGAAGTAACTGATGAATTAATAAATAGATTAGATCAAGACAAATATGATATGATAATATTAAACTTCGCTAACCCAGATATGGTTGGACACACTGGAGTACAAGAAGCAGCTGTTAAAGCTATAGAAGCAGTTGATGAGTGCTTAGGAAAAGTAGCTGATAAGGTATTAGAAAAAGAAGGTACTTTATTCATAACTGCTGACCATGGTAATGCAGAAGTAATGATAGATTACTCAACTGGTAAACCAATGACTGCTCATACTTCAGATCCAGTTCCATTCTTATGGATATCAAAAGATGCTGAAGGAAAATCA
>NZ_JARIDH010000024.1 GCF_029267215.1 Clostridium sp.
CATTTTCAAGCTTTTTCATTTTATCTTCATGCATATATATGTATTCTACTGGCTCTTTAATCTCTTTTAAGAAATTCTTATCAAGTTTATATTTATATTGGAAATATATTTTTCTAGTTTCCTTAAGTATTTCAGCTGTATTTTCCACTATATTCTTATCATCCACTTTAGAATCATCATTTTGATTATGGTAAACTGGTGATTCTATTGCTTTAACATTTTCAGCGTTAGATATTATTCCTCCAATCCCGCAGCTTATAACAGTTGAAGCTATTAATATTGATAAACTTTTTCTGTTCATATTATCATCCTTTCCACTAATATAATTTACTCTTAAAAATGTCTAATTTTTTAAATCTATATCATAATTCAAATTATTTATTAATCTTTCACTAGCACTAATCCCCTTTCTATTGAAAAATTAAATTTAAAAATAAAATAAATCAAAATAGACATATTTGCGATGATTTATTTATTAAACTAAAGCATACTTTCAAAGTTTTTAGTTCCTTTTATAACTCCATCTTTATTTATGAATAATCCTTCTACACCTTCTATAGAATCTATTAGTTTCATACCCTCTTTTTCACCAAGTGATAAGGCTATTGTACTTAAGGCATCTCCATCCATTGAGTCCTCAGATAATATAGTTACTTGAAGTAAATCACTTTCAAAAGGTTTACCATCTTTAGGATTTATTATATGGTGATATATCTTATCATCTTTTTCAAAAAATCTTTCATATATTCCAGAAGAAACAACTGATTTATCACATATTTCTAAAATTCCAAGTATCTCCCCTCTACTTGAAAAAGGTTCTTGAATTCCAATTTTAAATTTTTCTCCATTCTCTTTTTTCCCTATACATAATACATTTCCACCTAAATTTATTATTCCACTATTTACCCCCTGTGAAATTAAAAATTCTTTTAGCTTGTTTGCTATATACCCCTTAGCAATTCCCCCTAAATCTATTGACATACCCTCTCTTTTTAGCATTACATTATTTCCATTAATAACTATATTTTTATAATTTACTAGTTCTAAATTAGCTTCAATATCTTCCTCTGTAGGAATGATTTTTTCTTCACATTTAAAATTCCAAAGTTTTAAAAGTGGCTGAATGCTAATATCAAATCCACCATTAGAAAGCTCACTATAATATAAACTCTTTTCTATTATGTTAAGAGTTTCTTTATTAACACAATATCCATTTATACCACTAGTATTTATATTATAAATATCACTTCCTTTTTTTGTTTTACTAAGAAGCTCCTCATAATATTTACATAAATCAAAGGATTTTTTTAATATATCATCGCCCTTACTTTCACAACACCATATATTAATTTCTATAAGTGTGTCAAAATAAAAACCTTGCATAAAAAAATTATTATTTATAATTGATTCCTCCGTCATTTAACCACTCCAATAAATAAAATACTTCTATATAATTTAATATTTTTTGAATAACAAATTAATAGATTCACAAAATAATAATTGATATCGATTATCAATATAACATCATGATAAATATTTGTCAATATTAATAGAAGTTATTTTAGACTTTAATATTAATTAGTTATTCTATTAATATTTTCATATATACTCTCCATTAAAATTCTTTAATTAATATTTCACACAAAAAAATTGCAGGAAAATTAGTTTCAAATTAAACTTTCCTGCAATATTAAATATCCTTATTATATTTTTATGTAAATTATTTTATTATTTAATTAAACCTAATTCTAGAAGTCCCTTATATATTCCTTCATTAGGCACATTTTCTGTTTGTTTATAAGCATATGGAAGTAATCTGTCATGAGCATCTCCCATGGCTATTCCATATTTAACAGTTTGGAACATCTCTATGTCATTTTCTCCATCACCAAAGGCATATGTAGGCTTGTCTTCAAATCCCATTTCTTTTATGAACATCTCTATTCCTCGCCCTTTTGTACATCCTCTTCTATACATATCATAAGAATTTAATCCAGGATGTTGCATAAACACAAAATCCTCACCAAACTTATTAAATATGTTTTTAAAAGTTTCCTTTTCATTATCTACTATAACTAATTTATTAGCTGATATATGATCTCCCTCTATACCAACAGTAAATTTATCAGAAGTAATTGCAAAATTATTTACAAGAAAATCTACTATTTCTTGTCTTGGTGCATAGCTTGTCTTTTGCCCCTCTAAAATAAAATTTATCTCTTCTTTATTACAATACTCCATAATTTCTCTTAGTTTTTCAATTTTTATACTGTCATTTAACATTTCTTTTCCATCTAATTCTATATAAGTTCCATTAGAAGCTATATAGCCATTAAAATTCAAATCCTTCAAGCTAGGATCAACAAAACTCATTGGTCTTCCTGTCGCAAGCATTGTAAGATATCCATTATCTCTTAATTTTTTTATTGCTTCTTTTGTTTTTTCTGATGGCTTTGAAATTTTCTTATTATAATCTATAAGCGTTCCATCTACATCAAAAAATACTATACCTTTTATATTTTCCATAATTAACCCCATCCTTTTATATTTTAATTTAAGGTTCTGTTTTAATAGAGTGTTGATTTTATCTATCCATTCAGACCTAATTAATAAACTATTCTTAAAGTTATATCTAAAATCAACACTAGTTTAAAACAAAGCCTAATTTAAATAGTTATTTAAATTTTATTCTTATGTGAAAAACAGGCTATTTTATTATCATACACCTTTATAAAGCAAAAATCTTTCCAAATAAATTACTTATTATTACCCAAATAGAAAACTCATTTCCTCCATAAGCTTGTATAAAGGTTCCTACAGTTCCACTTACTATATTCATGGATATGAAAGCTAAAAGCATTAAAATTATTCCACCTAATATACTTGTTATCAAAGCAGCTGGCCATCCCCCTCTAGAATTTGCAAAAATGGCACCTGGAGCCACATCAAAATAACAGGCAACTACTAAAGGAATTAAAGCGAATGTAAGCATTCCAGAAGCTCCTAAAATGAATAAAGTTACTATACTACTTATTAAAGCTAATATAAAGCCTACAAGCAATGAATTTTGACCATATGGAAATATCATAGGAATATCTAAAGCTGGTATTGATCCCTTCGCAAGTTTATCTGCAATTCCTTTAAATGAAGGTATTATTTCTCCTAAAATCATTCTAACCCCAGTTAAAAGTATTATCATTCCAGCAGAAAAAGTTACCCCTTGAATTAATGAATAAGTTATAAAATCACTTCCTCCATAAACATGGGCTCTTGATTCTCTTCCTATAAGTAATCCAACTAAAATATACATTAAAAACATAACAATACCTGATGTTATATTTGTATCTCTAAGAAAACTTATTGATTTAGGTAATTCAATATTTTCAAGATTTTTCTCTTTTTTTCCAACCCATTTTCCTATGTATGAACCTAATAAACAATAAATAGAGGCAGTATGTCCAATAGTAAACATGTCATTTCCTGTAACATAAGGCACATGTTTTCTTAATATGTATGGGAAAATTGTTATTACTAAAACATACATTAGTAATGAAAAAACAAATAATTTTATTCCACTTATATTATTCTCCATTCCAACAGCTAAGAAAAGCATTGGATACCAAAATAATATATTTCCTGTTAAGTATATGGTCTTAAACCTTGTGTATCTTGCTATTAATATATTTATAATAAAACCTAAAAGAAGTATAACCCCTACATAAGTTCCATATTTACCTAAAAAAACATTGAAATCTCCTAGATTGCTATTGCTTTTAGTATTGAATATAGTAGAAAATCCATTAGCTAAAGGTGTTATTGATGAAACAACTATCTCAACTCCCTTAAGTAAAATTATCATTCCAATTATACTTTTAAAAATTCCTTTTAATATAACTTCAATAGACTTTTTTTGAAGTATTAAACCTAATCCTGCTATAATTCCCATGAAAATAGCTGGGTTTCTAACAATGCCAATTATAAAATTCAAACTTTCTTTCATAAAACATCCCCTCTATAATTTTATATATTTTCTAATTTCTTCTTTATCCATAAAATTTGAAATATTGATTATCTTTCCAGTTACATTTCCTTCTATTTGTTCTTTAATTTCCTTTGAAGTGAATATTAAATCTGCTGAATTTCCACAAACACTTGTCATATCTTGAGCCTCAACTTCCCCCTCTATTCCTTCTTCACTTAAAACTGATTCAATAGTCATTTTTAAAAGCAAACTAGTTCCAACTCCAAATCCACATACAGTTAAAATCTTCATAGCATTTCTCCATTCCTAAA
This sequence comes from Clostridium sp., assembly GCF_029267215.1. Lineage (GTDB taxonomy): Bacteria > Bacillota > Clostridia > Clostridiales > Clostridiaceae > Sarcina. The sequence goes on from NZ_JARIDH010000024.1 coordinate 4,294, forward strand.
TTAAAATTTTGTCTAAAAAAATTTCTAAACTTTTAGTATCTATTTGCTACAAGAAATTAGGTTTATAGCATAAAATATTTTTAAATAAAAAATATTTACAAGACCAAAAACTAGAGAGTTATAAGCTTACAGCTTCTGTCATAAATCCATGAGGTTTTATGCCCCCAATCTATAAACTTGTAACATCAGTTATATTAGCTAAGAAACTCCAAACTTTTATAGGTAGTAAGTATTTCACATCTACTCTATTAATATTAACTTATTTTGATACATATTAAAACAAAAAGCCTCTACCAAGCTAAAGTTTGGATGAGACTTTTTTTACCAAGATAAAATATCTAAAACTTCTTTTGAATTATTTGCTTCTTTTATTTTATTTACTGCTTCTTCATCAATTAAAACTCTAGCTAAATCCTGAAGTACATCTAAATGACTGTTATTTTCCTTCGCCGCAATAACAAAAATTATTTCTATTGGATCATTATCTTCATTCCCAAAATAAACTGGTTCATCTAAAGTCATCATGCTAATGCAATCTCTTTCAACTAATTCCCCTGGTCTTGAATGTGCAATAACTACACTTGGCATTATTGCCATATATGGACCTAGTTCTTCCATTTTATTGATTATATCATCTACATATTCCTCTTTAATATCTCCATTGTCTAAAAGAGGTTTCGCTGCTAATCTTATAGCCTCTTCTCTGTTTAAAACTTTTTTATTAAGAATAATTTTATCCTCACTCAAAAAATTATTAATAAGATTCACCAACTTTCAAAATAATTACCTATGTATATTATCCTATATATCTTTTTAAGTCAATTTAATCTAATAAATTTAATTCCTAATCAAAAGCAAAATTTTTTTATTAAATATATAAGGTTATATCAAAATTTTTAATTAAACTTCTAAACAATTCTTAGAATTTATTTGTAAGTTTTATTAATACTTCTGATATAACCTATAATTTATTATGCTAATTGTTTTATATTAGATTCTATTGAATTTTTCATTTCTTTGAAGTAAAGACCATAACCTGTATTATTAGGGAATATTCCACCCTTAGTTGTTATTTTTGCATATGGTTCTGGATCTTTTGTAAATACTGTAGCCATATCTAAAACATTAAGGTTATTCTCCTTTGCTACCTCTTCAATCACTTTAGTATAAGCATTTTTCTTTCTGATTGAATTTTCTATTACAGGAACTATAGCCATATCTTTGTTTCTTTCCTTAAGATTTTTAACTACTTCCTCATAATTTTTCTTAAATTCTTCTGCACTTAAAGTTTTTTCATCATTTTGTCCAAATATTATGTATGCTATATCAAAATTATCCTTGTTAGCTTCTAAGCTTTTGTTTCCATCTTTTATAGTAGCTTTTTGATCTGATAAATTTGTTATGTTAGCCTTTGAATTATATGTATCTTGCAACCACTTAGTAAGAAGATTACTCCAATCTCCTTCATCTCCATTTTTTCCTTCACTATTTCCTATTCCATCACCTAACACAAGAATATTAACACTTTGACCATCATTTATTTTTTTATAAGGATTATCCCCCTTAAATTTACTATCTACTTCTTTTGAAGTAGAGTTACTACTATCAGTATTATTTGATGATGAAATATTTTCTCTATTACTAGCTAAAATTTTTCTATCTCTAATTGTCCCAAAAACTATAACTAAAACTAAAGCTACAGAAAGCACTATAAGAGATATATTTAAAATCTTGGATTTATCACTATGTGAAAAACCTTTTTTAGGTTTCTTTGCTCTTCTACCTTTATCCATTATAATCCTCCATATTTTATTTGTGAGATAAATTTGTTATATATTCTATTTTATACAAAAATATATAATTTTTGTAGTACATTTTGAAAATTAAATACTCATTATAAGATATTTGTTATTATTTTCAAACAAAAAAGCAGTAAGAAACTTCCTACTACTTTAATATACTAGAGTAAATATTATTCATTATTATTTTTTAAATTCATATAAAGATTAACCTCAAAAACATCGTTTAAATCCTTGAAATCAACATATCCTTTATTTTTATTAACAACATGCATTACATTGCCCAATCCTAATCCATGATTTTTCTTATCACTCTTGCTAGTTATAAATCTTCCAGATATATTTTTTTGACTAATATCCTTAGAATTTACAACCTTAAGATAGAGCTTATCAAATTCTAAGAAAGAGATAACATCTATAAACCTTTCTATGTTTTTATCAGAAATTCTTTCACAGGCTTCTATTGCATTATCCAAAAGATTTCCATATACAATGCATAATGTGAGTAAATTCATATTTATATCACCTGGAATATCAATATCAAAATCTATTTTTATTTTCTTATTCCTACAAAGAGCAATTTTTTCAACACATATAGCATTTATAATCTTATTTCCACAAACTTTGATTTCCTTATTGTCAAGAATAAACTCATTTATTCTATTTAAATATTCCTCCATGGCAACATAATCCTTTGTTTCAAGTAAATATCTCATTACATTTATATGATTATTTAAATCATGCTTAGCTCTTCTTGCATACTCATATCCTTTAAGGACTTTTTCATAATATCTTTCTTGATAATAAAGTTGGTTTTTTAGAAGAGATACCTGTGATTTTAATTTTATATCCTGGTATTTTTTATAAAGACAAATACATATGATTCCCATATATATTGCTATAAATATAGAGCATATTGATGCTCTATAAACAAGTTCTGATTCAACTGTATCAACATCAAAAACTGTTCCTGTAATAAGAACAATAATTAAAAATACTAAGATTGTAGATATTAATTTTCTATTAAATCTCATATTTTCCAACATTATATTTATAAGATAAATTGTAAATATAATAAATAGTATTATTAGACTTAAAACTATTACTTGAAATATTATTATTGTTTTTGTATTTAATATTTTTTCATTTCCTAAATAGAATGTGCATGTTACATAAGTAAAGATTAGTATATACCTACATACTGAAAAACTCAAAGAAAATATGGATGCTATGAAAAGACTTATATTAAAATCTTTGATTTCAAAGTAATATACTAATCCCCCAATTGTCATAAACTCTATAAAATGATAAGTTAATTTAACACCAAAAATAATGTTTATAAATGGTATTATTATACTTATCAAAATAAATGTCAAAACTGTTTTTCTAATTTCCACAATGTAATTCATTTTTTTGGAAATTATTATTCCTAAAATTACTATGGATACAATAAAATTTATATCCATAATTGCTCTAAAATCCATATTTAAAACCTTAAAGTTCGACTTAATAAATATTCTTTTAATGACTTCTTATATAACCTACCTATTGGAATATCCATTCTATTTTGAAATAATATTTTATTTTGTAATATTGAATCTACTTTAGCCATGTTTGCTAAAAAGCTTCTGTGACATCTAAAGAAATTTCTGTCTTTTAAATCATTTTCTAAGTCCTTTATTTTCATATTAAATTCTACTGTCCTATCTCCAAAGTTAGCTGTTATAGTTTTATTATTGACTTCAAAATACAACACCTCCGATAAGTCTATAAAAATCATTCCTCCATTTGAATGAACAGTATAGACTGATGGACTTGTATGATTTATATTCTTTATAGCTCTTAAAAATTCTCTTTCAAGCTTTTTTCGAGACACTGGTTTCATTAAATAGTTTAAAACTCCAAGATCATATCCTTCAAAAACAAATTCATCACAGCTTGTGATTAATATAGCTTGAATAGATGAGTTCATTGATTTCACAACTTTTAAAAGTTCAATTCCACTAATTTCACCCATAATAATATCGCAAAAAATCAAGTTATATTTTTGAGTATTTTTCTTAAATACACTTAAAAAGTCTTTACCAGATTTAAATTCGTCAATAATTATTCCCATATTATTATCTTGACTTATTTGCAAAATCATATTTTTAATCATATTACGTTGTATTTGTTCATCATCACATATTGCTATGCTTATCATAGTCTACACCACCTAACTTTAAATATGTTCTTAAGTTTAAATTAGACTTATAATCATTTCACAAGACACTTAATTTAAATACATCATAATAAGTTATATTTAGGCTTAAAAAAGTAAATTTAATATAAATTAAAATAATTATTTAAAACAAAATTGTAATTTAAAATTATTTAAAAGGATAATAAAAATTACTTTTCTTAATCAAGATATTTATTATAAGACCTTTTTAAAGCAAGTATTAATTGATATACCTTTTAAAACCAACTTACAATTAACATAATTTCGAAATATATCCATTAAAAAAATATAATAAATCATTTAATTAAAATAACTATATAATAGTAATTATCAATTATTGGACAAAAAAAAGGCCTTTAGCCTAAAATTATAAAATTTGCAATTAACAAATTATCTAATTTTATTTTACAATTAATTTATAATTTTGTAAAGTTAAACATTAGTTTTCAAGTCTTTTACTAAAAAACAATTATATATTGAAATATAATGTAAATCCCCAAAAACATATACAAAATTTAGAAATAAAAACTAAAAATAGATATATTAAATTCTTATAAAAAATACCCTTTTAATATGTATAGTGTTTTTATAATAAAAAAACTACATTCACCTATTTTATAACTCTCATAATGAAATAGAGCTTAAAAATTTGAATGTAGTCTAAATTAGTTCTAAATTTTCTTATAAAAAATATTTACACAAATCAATATTAATATTGTTAGTGTATTTTTTATTTGACTAATTATCCTTTTTCAAAGATTTTTTATTTTTCCTGTTATATGAAAGTACTAATAAACCTAATAAAATTGCTCCAATAGCAATATAAGGAATATATCCTGCTAATTCACTTCCTGTTTTAGGCATTATCTCCCTATTAAATATTTTTTCAGGAACATATTTCTTAAAAAATTCTTCTTGCTCATAAGCTTTTGATTTTGGAATCCTAACAGCTGTAAAAATCCATTCTACTTCACCATACTTATTTTTAAATTCATTGCCCATTGTTCTGCCATCTAAAATAGCTTTTGCGTAAAGCTCTTTTTCTTTTCCTGGATCTATAGAACCTAAGTAAATATTTTTAGTCATTCCATCTTCACCTGAAACTGGACCACTATAGATTTCTTTTTTGTCATAAAAAACTTTTAAATGTATCTTACTTAAAATATCTGCTTTTTCTTTTGGCGTTAATCTTTGAGCTCTTAAATAAATTTTATATGTATCTGAATATCTGTTTACTAATTTCATCTTTCTTTCAACAGTATCACCTGGTAACATATTATATTTCATTAAAAAAGGTTCATCTCCACTAAGAAAAACTATCCCTCTTGCATTTCCTTCTAATTCAACATTAGGGGAGATAGCTTTCGCTACACTCCCCCAACTTCCAGTAATCAAAATAACTAATAGGGCTGTTAAACAAATTCTAAATTTATTACTCATATTTATTCACCCTAAACTTTTATTTTTACTTATTTTAATTATTTACTTGTTTGTGCTGATTTTGGTGCATAAGCATCAACTGTGTTATTAAAATTTGTTGGTGCTTGTTTCCATGCATCCTTAGCTGCTTTATTTGCTGCTTGGATAGATTCAGCATTAACAGTTACATTGAATCCTAAGTTTTTATATGCATTTCCAGCTTGTCCATCTAAAGTAACACTGTCTATTAAATTATTAGTATTTTGACCTGCTTTAAGCACTTCATTATAATAGTAGAATCCATCAGTTGCTGTATTATCTAACCAGTTACTATTACTAGTGAAGTTTAATTTAATAAACTCTGGATTTAATTTAACTGATCCTGATGGTATATCTTTATCGGTTTTACTATTATAGAAAGTTATTTGTTTAGTTTCAACTTTTTGACCTTGCTCATTTGTATAAGTTGTTGGTGTTTCAACATAACAGTCTACAGTTTTTCCGTCATATGTAAATTCCTTTGTTATTTTAGCTCTTACAAATTGATCATATTTAGCAGTACTATGTACTTGAACCTCTTTCTTAACAGTTTGTCCTGGTGCAACATTTTTAGCAGCATCCTTATCGAAATCCTCATGAATTCTAATACCAGAATCTACTCTGTTATCTACGTTTTTATCTGTTGAAACTGTTGAGAATGGGTTAGTTATAGTATCTTGTGATGTGAACCATGCTAATGATCCTACTGCTAATGATGATACTAAGGCTACTGCCATAAGTGAAGTTGTGATTTTTTTCTTGTTCATTTTCTTAATCCCCCTGTTTTAAAAAAATATTTTTATATCTTGATGTGCTTGATATTTATACAACTATAATTAACTTATAATCATATTCCATATTTATAATAAAATCAGTCGGTTGCACTACTGGCTCCATATGTTCCAAGTACCCATATAAAGAACATACTTCACAGCCTCTAAAATTAGACAAATTACATTTTCACAAAACATCTCTTTAAAAGTCTAAAGAACACTATATATTTTTTATTTAATTTCTTTTTTATTCATAAATAAAAGGTTAAATGCAGCAAATAAAGCAATGATTCCACAAATTATAATTATTAAATTATTTTTTATGAATTCCGCTATATTTCCTAAATGAGGTATATGATATTGTACAACTCCTAAAACTTGATTTCTAGTTCTAGGCATAGGATCTTGAACATTGTTTGCATCCCCTTTAGTTATAAACTTATTTCCACCATCTAAAACCTTATATACTCTATGAGTTGTAATATTAATTCCATCTTTAAATGTAATAATATCACCTTTTCTTATATCTTGAGTATTTCCTGCCTTATCAATAACAAGACTTCCTGTTGGAATTGTTGGTTCCATACTTCCTGTCATTATATAATATGTGCTATATCCAAACAAAGTTGGTTGCTTACCATTTTTTGCAGCAACTATATTTGATATAGAAAATATAAGAATACAAGCTAAAATTAAATAAAATACTATGTTAAAAATATTTTTAATACTAAATTTCTTATTTTTCATTTAAACACCATTTACTTTCAAAATTATTAACATTACTAATAGTTCTCAAATTTTGTTTCTATTTTTAAAATTTTTTGAGAACTTTATATTAATATAATAACTTCCTATAGATTCCATTTCTATAAATAAATAATAAAATGCTTTTTTTAAGCGTAAACGACATTTTAAATTACTATTTATACTTTTTAAACATTTTCATAAAAAGTTTATATTAGACAATATGTTTTTTATTAACCCTTTATAAACGAAAATACGCTTATATTTTTATTTAATAGATTTAAAATATTGATTTTTTCTTAATTTAGATAGTAAAATAGTATTACTTTAAAACAGTTTATGATTTATTAATATTTATATGGAAACTTAAAATTTTTATATAATATTAAACTGATTTACATGTATATTTTTTTAAAAATTGGGGGAATAAAAAATGAAGACAAGAAGCAGAAAAATTATAAATGCAGTTTTAATATTGATAATATTATTCTGTGGATTAAAAATATTTCAAAAATATCATGGATACTATACAGATTATAAAAGCTATGAAAAACTTAGAAACTACTCTCCTGTAAGTGATTCAAATTCAACTAACAATACTACAAAGGAAAGTAAAAGTGATTCAACTAAAGAGAAAAATCTAAAGGATATAAATAGTGATTATGTATTTTGGATAAAAGTTAGCGGAACAAATATAGACTTCCCTGTTGTTCAAGGAAAAGACAATGATTTTTACTTAAAGCATGATTTTGATAAAAAGAAAAGTTTCTCTGGTTCAATATTTGTTGATTATAAAAACAATATAAATAAAGATAAAAATGTTATAATCTTTGGTCACAATATGAGAAATGATACAATGTTTGCTCAAATGAATCAATTTGAAAATGAAAACTTCTTTAAAAATAATAAGTATGTAACTATTTATAAAGATGGCAAAGAAAAACAATATGAAATATTTTCAGTTTATCTAGGCAATGCTAAAAAATTAAAAATAGATCCAACCTTCTCAAGCAATGAGGATTATGAAAACTATCTAAAAAAACAAAAAGAATTATCCTTATTTAAAAGAAACATTAATTTAAGTTCTAATGATAAAATTATAACTTTAGTAACTTGCAACTATGACTTTGATGATGCTAGATTAGTTGTAGTAGCCAAGGAATTATAATGAAATAAAAAGTTTAAAACATAAAATAGAATAGAGGGCTTTGTATAAAAACAAATCCTCTCTATTCTCAAAAATCCTCCCTAAAAACTTTAGATTAATAATAAAAAGTTTTATCTAAGTGTGGAATTTTACATTGCTTAATTAACTTCTTTAAATCTTAATCTCTCCTTTAATCGCCTTAAAAATACTATTCTTACTTAAAATATTCTTTGCTAAATTAAGAATGTAATCTTCCCCATAAAAACTATCATTATTTACAGGAAAAATATGAAGAATAAGGCTCTCTATATCTTTTTTAGTACTAATATTCTCCTTATTTTCTTTTCTCCATTGTATTTTTGAACTTAAACTTAACTTATTATGCTCTAAGAAAGTAAAATTTGATTTCATTTTATAATTTTTTTCAAAGTTATCCTTTATTTCACTCCATCTTTCAATATTATTGCTTACCAATATCTTCTCAATTCCTTGCATTATTTCACTTGATATACTCTCCATTAATGATTCAATTATATTGTAAAAGTCAAAGCAACTTATTTCCTCTTTCACACTTTGAGGGTTTAATAAAAATGAAGTTAACTTTGTTTTTAATTTTCTTTCAAGTATATATTCAGGGCAAAGTTTTCTATATTCTCTACCTCCAAAATCATTACTTATTCTAAGCAAAAATTCTCTTAAGGTTTCTTCAGTAGATGCATTAAGATAAGCAAAAAAATTCTCTCTAAAATCTCTTTTTACTTCCTGGGACAAATAAACTAAATCTTCATATCTATATGTAGGTTTAATTTTAGAAAATTCTAAATTAAATAAAGTGCTCTCTCTCTTTATATCCTTATTATTTTTTATATTATTTAATAAATCACTTCTTATTTCTCTTGTCCTGTATAACCCATCACCCTTAATTGTTTTTAAATCACTTGTAATAGAATTTTCTAGGCCATAATTAAATATAATGTTACAAAGCATAGTATTTAGATAATATCTTTCCCTTCCCTTAACAATCTCATCTAAAAAACTATATTCCTCTTCCACTATCTCTTTTAAAAGATTCATAAACTGATTTTTAACAAAGGATTTCACATAAAATCTTTCTTTAAGGTACATTCTTTCATCCTTCATATTCTCTTCATGAATATAAAACTTTGTTTTATTTAAATATCCATTTATAATTAAGTATTTTAAAAGCTCCTTATTATAAGAAGTTAAAAACTCTTCTTTAACATCCAAATTCAAAAGAAGTAAATCAGCCTTAGAAATCCTTTTTCTTTCTTCATTACTTAAATAATTTAAAATATAATCCCTATTATTCTTATTAAAGACGGTAATATTTACCCCCTCTAAATCTTTTAAGTTTAGTTCTTTTATATTCCATAAACTTAAATAACTTTCTTCAATTAGTGAGAAGTCTCCTCCTACTCTTCCCCCTTTAATATCACATTCTAATATCGCTTTAATATTCTTTCTAACAATGTCATGTAGCTTAATCTTTATTTCCTCTTCAAATAAATCACAATACTTTTGAAGCTTATCATCCCCTAAAAGTATTTCATTTATTATGTTAAATAAGACTTCCTTATCTTTTTTATTTATAGAAAAATAAGCATATGCTAAAGAAGAAATTCTATCTAAGTCCTTATTATTTAATGAACATATTTCCTCTAAATTAAATCTCCTTCCCCCCTCTCTCTCTCTAATCTCATAATTAACCTCAATATCTTTTGAATTTTCTATAATCCTAGAAATATTTTCAAACTTCCCTTTGGTTATATAATTCTTAAGTTCTAAAAGTAACTTTTCAAACTCTTCATAAATAATATCTTTTTCATTTTTTGAAGTGTTCCCCAAATGTTGTCCAATATTCTCTTGACCTAGATTAAAATACTCCCTTTCCCTAATCCATAAAGCTTTGATTTTATTTTTAATCAATCCAAGGGAATTATTTGAAATAACAAAGTCATATTTTTCACTATGCTTATTCAATACAAAATCCATCAAAACTGAACTTTTACCACTTCCAAAAGCACAAATATCCTTTACTTTACTATTATTAATACTTTTATTAAAAGGTATAAACTTATTTAAAATATCATCATTATTATCACTATAATACTCATTATGAAAAGGTGTATTATGAAAAACAATGTCCATAGCCTTTTCATTATAAAATTCCTTAACTTTTAAAAATTCATAATAATTTTCATAACAATCCCTGTTGTTTATAATCTCCTTAATCTGATAACTTAAATATTCTGCCTTCTTTATATCCTTGCCAACATCATTTCCTAAACTCTTAGTTATAACCTTATTATTCCCTTTACCATCTTTCAAAATTGGATGCTTAAAATTGACTGTATAAACCCCTCTATTTTTAGGTTCTAAAAGAGAGACCCCTCTTTCCTTATTCACTCTCATAAAATTACTACTCCTCTTAATATAAAATATGTAATTCCCAAAATGCCTTTACTTAGAGCTTATTTTAAAATCTTAAAATTACTATTTTTTCTGTTTTAATAGAGTGTTGATTTTAGCTATCCCTTCAGACCTACTTAATTTCGCAGAGAGTTTCTATTGAATATCCCAGAACAATAGCTAAAGCGAAGAAACTCCCTCAGGTCAAACAACTTCGCTTTTTAAGGCTATTATTCTTACATATTCAATGAAACTCTAAATTGCTTATTAAGATGGTCAAAAAGTTTATCTAAAATAAACACTAGTTTAAAACAGAGATTAAGATTTAAATACCTAAATATACATTTTAAGTTACTAAAAAGACACTTTTGTAATTTAATTATATTTAAGAAATAGGAAATTGTCGTATTTCTCATTGAGATGTTAATAATAAGTTTATATATAATGAAAGCTTTCAAAAAACTTCTCTCTTTCCTAGAAATTTTAAGCTTTAGCTTTATTTTAAACCAATGTTGATTTTAGCTATTCCTTAATACCATCTTAAAGTTATATCTAAAATCAGTTTTCTATTAAAACATAACCTAATATTTTAGCCCAAATTAACTCAAAATAAAAAGTAGTTATGTCCTCTTACCCTTACTAAAGACATAACTACTTTCTAAAAATTTCATTTATCCTATTCATTTGTATCACCTTTTTAATTGCTTTCCTCTAAAGTTTATTATTTTTTTATCTTATATCTATTAATCCCCTTAAAAATTCCCCTCTAAATATTTTTACTTATTTTATTAAGTCACTTTATACTTTAAAACGTAACCATTTTTGCCTACTAACTTACAACACTTTGAATTTTATTAGGTAACTGTATGCTTTAAAATCCCTATATATTTTTTAATCTTACTTAAACTCCTCTAACTGCTCATAAAGTCTTTTAAGTATTCTTTTCTTCATTCCCCTAACTTGTCCAAAAGTCAACTTATCCTTATGCTTTTTATAATATTTTGTAAGATTTCCCCTATCTTTAAAAACATAAATTATAAAATCCCTTTCCTCCTTAGTAAGTGTGCCAAGAGCCTTAATAAGTGCTTCTGTTAATTCCTTTTTAATAAAATCTCCTTCAACAGAGCAACTATCCTCCAAAACTTCCCCTATAATAACCCCAGATCTATTAGGCTCATCTAAACTGCATTTGTCCTCTCTATTCTCCTTCTTATTTCCTATAGCTCCTAACTTATTCTTAACATTTGTACTTATGAAGAATATAAAATCAGAACCAAACTCCTCATTAAACTTAGGAATAGATTCAAGTACAACGCACCTTCCAATTTGCTCTAAATCCTCAATAGTATATCCACTAATAAAAAATCTAGAAGCATGCTTGTGAACTAACCCCTCATAAAGCTTAAGAATCTCATAAGATGAATCACTATCCCCATTTTGTGCCCTAAAAATAAGTTCATTAACTGCATCCTTATCCCCCTTAGATGCCATAACGCTTAACTTCTCAACTTTACAGTTCTTAAGAATCCTCTCTTTGTTTACCATTTTTAAATCCCCCTTGTTATACCAATAATTTAAAAATCTTAGAAAATCCCCTTAATTAAATTAACCTTCATAAATCAACTCTCTTAAAACACATATAAAATTTTTATGATAAATAAATCACCCTAAGCCAGTAAATATTTAAATAAACCGTCTCACTAATCAACCCCTCTAGTTTATATTTACTCTATAACTTTAATATAACTTTATTAAAAACAATTTTTAAACCCCTAGGTTATTACTAATTAAAGAGCTTTTATTTGCAGTATTCAACATAACTTAATTAGTTATGTTAAATACTGTAAAGTAATTTTATCATCATAAATTCCATAACTCAATAAAAAAACTTATTATTTTCTATTTTTTAACAGTTGATTCACATTAACTTAACTCTTAAGGTAAATTTTCCTTTCACTATATAAATACTTATGAACTTAAGAAAGAGTTGAATTTTTATGTTAATATTATGTAAATTACTTTCAAACCAAAATTTCCTTCAAGATTTGTACTAAAGTGACTTTATATTAGTTAATATTACGCAAATTACTTTCCTATGATATAAATAGAACTTATATTTACTAAGATTTATGTTGGAGAATTCTTTAAAATTAAGTAAAAAAAACTATAGAGAAATAAGTTTTCACACAAATTTCTCTATAGCTTCTAAGTCCAATACTTCAAAAACCACATTAACATCTTAGTTATATTAATATAACTTTTTTTAAAGTTTAAGCTTATATTATAAAATATCTAACTGAATTTTATTATTTAATTTATATATATTTATAAATTAACAGGTTGAATTATAACTATATCTAATAACTTATTATTAAATTTATTATTATAGACTTTTTTATATTCTTCAATATTAGATATTATATTTTCTTTGTCATAAATAAAAAACATTATATTTTTTCTTGAATAATGAAAACTATCAGCACCTAACTCTTCATTTAAATTTCTTTCACTAAGGCTTGGTCTAGTACATTTAACTTCTATAACTGTATTACATGATTCAATCTCTATGTCATATCTTACAGATGTTACACTTTCATCATCAACAACCTCTGTTCTAGCATCTGGGAAAATAGGTTTTATCAGTGAATAAAGTATTCTTTGAACATCATATTCATTACCTATTTTTATTTTCTCAAGATTTTCTTGTTTTATCGTTCCTCTTCCATGCACTTTATCTATATACATAGACTTAATATGAGAATAAAAATTGTTCAATATTCTTTTTAAAATTAATATACTTGTTTCTTCATCTAATTTGGTCTTATAATCTATTAAATTATACCTCTCTTCTCGAAAATACATTTTTAAATCTTCTAGGAACAATAAAGTTCTATCTCTAGCTTTACGTATATTTTCTTCATTTTTAAGTTTAGAAAAATCACTTTTTATATAATCTGTATTCTTCCTCAAATCACTAATCAAATTTATAGAATAAACATATTCTTTCATATTACTAGTAATTTCTTTTAAAAGTTTATCAATACTTTCTACATTATCCACCATATATAATTCTTTTATTTTTTCTTCTAAAAATCCCAAAAAATCTTTAATTGAAACCTTTAATTTTAAATCATAATTCACTTCTATCTCCCCCATCTTAAGTAAAATAAGAATAGTGGATCTAAAATATAAACTTTTTCATCTTTCCATTCTAAGACTTTATAAATATCATCTTTATCACTAATAATTTTTTGAATTTGAGCGATAGTATTTCTTATTTTTTGTCTATCTGGAGAGTTGTTTGTATCAATTAATAATGTATTTATTCTTTCCTTTATTTCATCTATAGTAAGACCCATTAAAGGTGGATTTTCTGCTAATGATTCTACTATTAATTCATAAACATCCATTTCTTTATTTGATTTTGTTAAATATAACCTTCTCTTTTTACCTTTACTTAAAGGCCCTTTAGAAATTACATTAATAACATCTTTATAATTAAGATTAGATGTTGTAAATCTATATGCTTTTTTCAAAATATCCTTATCTATTTCCTTACAAAGACCTGAATCTATTTTAGATAAGATAGATATTGTTAAACATATATATTGCATAAGCTGTGGTGATGTTAAACTCTCCATTGCTATTTCTTCTGCAATTTCATCTGATATTTTAACATTTAATTTTGCAAATCCTTTTATTGCAATTTCCTTAAGTTCATTTTTTTTCCAATATTCAATATCTATAAGACTTAATCTTCCGACTAAATCAGAATTCTTTCTTATAGGAGTATCTGCTCTATGTGGTAATGAAATTATTATTGCTCTAAAATTTCTTCTTATTGCATCTTTTAAATGGCTTGCTATATTCTTTTGTGCCTCTTCTGAGGCATAGTGAAAATCATCTAATATTAAGACTTTATCATTTTCAACAAAATAATTGATAACTCTGTCCTTAGTTAATGCAAAAACCTCTGTTTTAGAGTATTTTTCACTTTCATTTATACTTCTATACTCTTTTATATTTTCTTCTAGAGGTAAACCTATTTTCTTAGCTATAACCTCCCAAAAAACTTCACCACTTGAAAAGTCTGCTCCAGATATATTTACCTGTTTATTAAAATCAATAACCTTCTCACACAAAACAGTTTTACCCATTTTTGATGCTCCAATTATTGATATTAATGTACCTGATATACTAAGAGCTAAGTTTAATCTCTGTTCATAATCTATTCCATCTTCAGATTCTCTAGTAATATAAGTATATTCTGGGAAATTACAAGGCTTAAAAACATCTGAAGCCAATAACCTTTTTTCACTCATTAATTTCACTCCTAATTCACTTAAGTATTATACTATTTTATCCATATAAAATCTTTTTAAGCATTTTTATATTAATAAATAGATTTTATTGTAATTTAATCATTTTAAACTAATTTTTATATAATTTAATTATTTTTTATATAATTTTAACACTTTTAATAAGTTATTGTCACTAAAATAATAAGATTATATTATAAAAATAAGGTACTTAACACTGTTAAGTACCTTATTTCATACGAATTTATATTATTAAATATAAGCATTTACTATATCTAATTAACACATTTTTATTAAACTTCCTCAAAAACCTCTTCTTCAGATTTAATTTCAGGTTCTTTCTCTTTAAAAATTTCTTTGCCTTCTAATCCTTTTAAATAGTCAATAAATCCATCTCTAAGCTCTGGTCTTCTTAAAGCATATTCAACAGTTGCTTGTAAAAATCCAAGCTTATCTCCCACATCATATCTTCTTCCCTCAAAATCATAAGCATACATAGCTTCTTGACTCATAAGTTCTAAAAGAGCATCTGTTAATTGAATCTCTCCACCTTTTCCAGGCTTAGTATTTTCTAAAATTTCAAATATCTTAGGTGTTACTATGTATCTACCTAAAATTGCAACATTTGAAGGAGCCTCATCTACAGCTGGTTTTTCAACTAAACCTTTAACCTTATAAACTCTTCCTTCAATATGTTTACCATCAACTATTCCATACTTACAAACATCTTCATGAGGAACAGTTTGTACACCTAAAACGCTAGTTCTATACTCATTATAACAATCTATAAGTTGCTTTAAACATGGCTTTTCATCATTATAAACTACATCATCCCCAAGTAGTATAGCAAAAGGTTCATCCCCAACAAAAGTCTTAGCACAATTTATAGCATGTCCAAGTCCTCTTGGCTCCTTTTGTCTTATATAATGAATATCAACCATATCTGATATATCCCTAACCAAATCTAAAAGCTCATTTTTCCCAGCTTTCTCAAGCTCCATTTCAAGCTCAATAGACTTATCAAAGTGATCCTCAATACATTTCTTACTTCTTCCAGTTATTATAAGAATCTCTTCAATTCCAGAAGCTATAGCCTCTTCTATAATATATTGAATAGTTGGCTTATCAACTATAGGAAGCATCTCCTTAGGTTGAGCCTTTGTTGCAGGTAAAAATCTAGTACCAAGACCTGCTGCTGGTATAATTGCTTTTCTTATTTTCCTATCCATTTCTATATCCCCTTGATTTTATATTTTACGATAATTCACACAAACATCTATTAATTATTTTAACATTACAATCGTTTTAATTAAATAAAATTGTTTCAACAAAATTCTACATTTTTCTGTTATTAATAATTTAATCAATAAAAATAAAGTTGTAAAATACTAAGATTTATTTTACAACTTTACCTTAAGCTAAAACTATTATTGCTTTTTAAATGAATCTAAGCTTTTATTATCATAAATATATTCTTGTATTTGATTTAAGGTAGCTTGTCTATCATATACTAAATACCAAACTTTATGAAGTATCTCCCCTTTACAATATCCATCCAATGGGAATCTAGCTAATTCTAAATTTCCTTTTATCAATGGAGTTACATTAGTAGCTAACTTAATCATGTCCATAGAAGACATATTTGTTTCTACATAAGGTAAAAACTCATCAATTAATGAAGGATATTCACTCTTTGGTGTTGATTTTAACTTTTCAAAAATTGCCTCTAAAACAACTCTCTGTCTTTCAGTTCTTTTATAATCTCCACCAGCAGCATGTCTTATTCTTGAATAAGCTAAAGCTTCTGCTCCATTTAAAGTTTGTTCTCCAGGTGAAGTAACTCCTGGTATGTGAGGAACTTCCTCTTGAGTTATATTAATCTTAACTCCTCCTATTTTATCAATAATCTCTGGAAGAGAAGTAAAATTAACAGACATAAAATATTCAACATTAACCTTAAAATTTTCATTTAAAGTTTTCATTGCAAGTTCTGGCCCACCAAAGGCATAGGCATGAGTTATCTTCAACTTTTTGAACTTTACTAAGTTTAGAATTTATACAATAATATTACTATTAAACTAATAAAAAAATAACCTACTTATTATTTTTTTCATTATATTTACCTACTTTATTCATATTAATATCAATATCCTTTAATATATGAAAATTATTTTTCAACTATTGATTTAACATAGTTTAACTCATCTAAATTATCAATTTCATAGATACTATCTTCTGATATCTTTTGAACACGTATATCTAATTTTTCTATGTTATTTTTAACTATATCATCCCAGTATAAATTAGTAAAATCACCATGTTCAACCATATCCTCAAGTTCTTTCACTATTATATCAGTATCTTTTTTTGCCCAATATGATACTCCACAAAGTATATATCCTTCATCATCTCCAACTTCTATATCAGTTACCTTTAAATTTTCATCAAAGTGAAGTTTCCATTCTCCTTTAA
>NZ_JARIDH010000035.1 GCF_029267215.1 Clostridium sp.
GTAATCCTTCGATTATTCTCTCATCAACACCTTTAGCTACTCCGATTCTGTGCTCATCAGCAAAGTTTAATTCTCCGCTTTGCTCTATGAATTTATCAGCTCCAACACCACATACTGGGCATTTTTCTGGTGCTTTTTCTCCTTCATAAACATATCCACATACTGTACAAACAAATTTTTTCATAATAAATCCTCCTAAAATTTTATAACCATATTATATTTTTTTCCTTAGATTATTAAAGAAATATACTTAAACAACTTTCTTTTCAATCTAAATCCAGGTTTTTTTGTTAATATTTTCTTTACCTTGGTCTAATTATATGCTAATTACTATTACTTATCAACAGTTTTAAACTATTTATTTTTCTAACAAAAACCTTATTCTTGTTATGTCTTATATATTTTTTTATAAATAATTTTAATATTTTTAATAAAATCAATTATATTTTGACACTTTAATTTTATTATCTAACTTCTTTTCCAAATGGCATAAGTGATAATTTAGCTAATTTTAATGATTGTATTGCAAATGGAATCCCTACAATAGTGATAGCAAATAAAGCTGCACTTATTAAATTACCTAGTGCTAAAGTAAATCCACCAAATATTATCCATAATAAATTAAGTATAAAGCTACAAGTACCATCCTTAACAGTAATCACTTCTTTTCCAAAGGGAGCTAATTGTAATCCTGCTAATTTAAAACATTGTTTTCCTACTGGAATACCTACTATTGTTATACACCAAAATATTCCCCATAATACCCATCCTAAGGCATTAATAAATCCACCTAATAACATCCAAATTATATTTCCTAAACAACTAATAAAAATCAACTCCTCATATCTTCTTTATTACATTATATTAATTATCAATTAAAATTCAACTTATTTTGTTAACTAATATAATTTTTTATTTACTCTTTAAAATAACATTAAAAAATTTTTAAAAAATATGTTGACAATATTCTTTTAAGACTATATAATAAATATTGTCAACAGGACATGCCGAAGTGGCGGAACTGGCAGACGCACAGGACTTAAAATCCTGCGGTGCTAACACACCGTACCGGTTCGATTCCGGTCTTCGGCACCAAAACTCTTAAACCTAGTTTAAGAGTTTTTTTATTATTTATAAAATATTGTTTATAAAACTAATATGAGTCCAAACACGCTCTATATTAGAATTATTAATGTATTAGCTAAAGATTTAAAATAAATTACACTGCATTTATTTTCTTTCCCTAGCTAATACTTTTTTTATCATATATAAAAATTTTCTATTAAATAACTCCACAGTAATTTAAATATTAATTTCAAATTTTTTCACCATAAAAAAGTTAACTACTAAATAAAATTTACCTTATTCTACTTAACATAATAATTCTTTAAGAGTTATTATATATTTTACTTCGCACTTCCTATATCACTTCTAAAATACATACCTTCAAAATTAACTTTTTCAATATTTTTGTAAGCATTATTCTTAGCGGCCTCTAAGCTTTTTCCCTTACCTAAAATAGATAAAACTCTTCCTCCACTTGTTACTAAGTTTTCATTTTGAATTTTTGCTCCAGCTATAAAACAATTTCCATTTAAATCTTCAGATAAAGTTATTTCTTTTCCTTTTTCATAAGTATCTGGATATCCTTTTGATGATAATACAACATTAACACAATATCCATCTTCCCACTTAATATTAGTTTCATTTAAACTTTCATCTAAGGCAGCTTCTATTATATCAACTAAATCGCTCTCCATTAAAGCTAAAACACTCTGAGTTTCTGGATCCCCCATCCTAACATTATACTCTAAAAGCTTTGCTCCATCCTCTGTTATCATTATTCCAAAGAAAATTATTCCCTTAAAATCAAATCCTTCTTTTTTTATTCCTTCTAGAGTTTTATTTAATATATTCTCATAAAAATCCTTTTCTACCTTTTCAGTGACATAAGGATTAGGGCAAACTACCCCCATTCCTCCTGTATTCTTCCCTTTATTTCCATCAAATATTTGTTTATGATCCTTTGCTGATAAAAATGGCAATATTACCTTTCCATCAGTTATAGAAAGTATTGAAGCTTCAACACCCTTTAAAAACTCTTCCACCACAATTTTTTTTCCTGCCCCCTTAAAAACATCATGAATCATAAATAAATCTAAGGTTTTTAAGGCTTCTTCTTTGTTTTCACAAATAACAACCCCTTTTCCAGCCGCAAGTCCATCAGCTTTAATAACCCTAGGATAAGTACATCCTTCAATATATTTTTTAGCTTTCTCATAATCATAAAAAACTTCATAATCAGCAGTCTTAACCCCATACTTTTTCATGAAATTCTTAGAAAAAGACTTACTTCCTTCAAGCATGGCCCCCCTTTTATCTGGTCCAAAAATTTTTAAACCTTCTTTTTTAAAAGCATCAACAATTCCATTTATAAGAGGTTCTTCAGGCCCAACAAAAGTTAAATCCACCTCATTATTCTTAGCAAACTCCAATAATTCCTCTATATCCTTAATATCTATATTTTCACACTTACTTTCTTTATATGTTCCCCCATTACCAGGTGCAACAAATATCTTGCTAACCCTAGAACTTTTGCTAAGTTTCCACGCTAAAGCATGCTCTCTACCACCAGATCCAATCAAAAGTATCTTCATATATAAAAAGGTTATAAAGCTTACAAACTCTCTATTTAATCCATATAAGTTTCTAGACTAAATAAAACCCTTTAAACTCTACAACCTAATTCACCTCCCCAAATTCTATAATTAACTCTATTTCCTATTTTTTTATACAGTTAAATATAAACTTTAAAACACAATTATAAAAATCACTAAATAATTCAAACTAAATTTTTAATAACATAATAAAACTTATAAATAAATCACTCAAATGTAACTAAAGTTCCACTTGATAAGTTTAGGAATCAAAATTTAAAATTTAGACTTCCGCTTAAAATCCAATAATTCTTAGAATATAATTTATAAGTTTTATGTTTTTAATATTTAAAACCTAATGCTTAAAGTGTCTTATTCCTGTGAATACCATACTTATTCCATGTTCATCACAAGCCTTTATTGATTCTTCATCTCTTATTGAGCCTCCTGGTTGGATTATTGCCTTTATTCCATTTTTAAAAGCCTCATCAACACAATCTCTAAATGGGAAAAAAGCATCTGAAGCAAGTACAGATCCTCCCTGTCCTCTTTCTAAAGCCTCTTTAGTGGCCCAAATTCTATTAACTTGTCCACCACCAATTCCAGTGGCAACTCCATCTTTCACAACAACTATTGCATTGGATTTAACATATTTAACAACCTTCATTCCAAATATCATATCATCTAACTCTTTTTCTGTTGGTTGTTTTTTAGTTACAATACTATATTCACAGGAAAGTTTATTATCTTCTCCTTGAACTAATATTCCCCCATCTACTGTTACCATTCCCTTTTTGTCTTTAGGAGTATTATTACATTTTATTACCCTTAAATGCTTTTTACTTCTTAAAACTTCTAATGCCTCTTCATCAAATTCAGGTGCAGCCACAACTTCTAGGAATATTTTAACCATTTCCTCAGCTGTTTCCTTGTCAACCTTTCTATTTAATGCAACTATTCCTCCAAATATTGAAATTGGATCTGCCTCATAAGCTTTCATATAAACTTCCTTAGAATTTTCTCCAACAGCCACTCCACATGGTGTATTATGTTTCAAGGCACAACATGCTGTTTTTTCAAACTCACAAGCTACTTTCCAAGCTATATCTAAATCCTTTATGTTGTTATAAGATAAGGCTTTTCCATTTAATATTTCAAAACTGTTCATAGCTCCATGAAATTCTGTAGAACCATAATAAGCTGCTCCTTGATGTGGGTTTTCTCCATATCTAAGATCTTGTATCTTTTTATATGATACTGAAAGATATTCTGGATATTCTTCCTCTCCTTCTAATAAGAAATTAGAAATTGCAGCATCATAGGCACTCATTAAATTAAATACTTTTCCAGCTAAGATTTTTTTTAATTTAAAGGAAACTTCTCCCTCTTCCTTAATTTCATTTATTACTTTTTCATAATCTTTTTTATCTGAAAGAACTACCACATCTCTAAAATTCTTAGCTGCTGCTCTAAGCATTGTTGGGCCACCAATATCAATAAATTCAATCTTTTCTTCAAAACTTAAATCTTCTTTTACCTTCTCAAAAAAAGGATATAAATTAACAACCACATAATCTATAGTATTAATATCCCTTTCTTTTAAAGTTTTCATATGTTCCTCATTATCTCTTTTTGCCAATATTCCAGCATGAACTAAAGGATGCAAGGTTTTTACTCTTCCATCTAAGATCTCTTTAAAGTTTGTTATTTCACTAATTTCTTTAACTTCTATGTTATTTTCCCTTAAATATCTATACGTTCCACCACTAGATATTATTTCAATATCCATACTTATTAAAAATTCTGCAAGTTCTAAAATTCCATCTTTATCAAAAACACTTATTAAAGCTCTCTTTTTCATGAAAAACACTCCCTATTTTAATATTTTTACTCTTCCATTATGAAATTTTATCCTATCTTCACATAAGTACTTAACCACTCTTGGTAATAACACATGCTCTTTTTCTAAAATCTTTTTTTGAAGACTATAAGCTGTATCTTCAAAATCAACTTCAACAATTTCTTGGTCGATAATTGCTCCTCCATCAACCTCATCATTAACAAAGTGAACTGTACAACCTGAATATTTAACACCCTTTTCTATTGCAGCTTTATGTACATTGATTCCATACATTTTATTTCCACAGAATGAAGGAATAAGAGAAGGATGAATGTTTATTATCCTATCTCTATACTCCTCTAAAATCTTTCCACTTAATATGGAAAGATATCCTGCTAAAACTATAAAATCAATACTATTTTCCTTAGCTAATCTTAATATCTCATATGAGGTATTTTCTCCAAATTCTTTTTTTGAAACTACTACTGATTTAATTTTGTGATTTTTTGCTCTTTCTAAGGCATATATTCCCTCTTTGCTTCCTATTATTAAAGAAACTTCTCCCTTAATATTTCCATTTTCAATATTATCTAAAATAGATTGAAGATTAGAACCACTTCCAGAAGCTAATACTGCTATTTTATACAAACACCCTCACCTCCAGCCTCTATATATCCTATTTCAAAGGCTTTCTCTCCAAGATTTGAAAGTTCATTTAAAACATTAGAAACAATACTCTCTTCTACACATAAAACAAATCCAATTCCCATATTGAAGGTATTGTACATTTCTTCTTCTTTAACCCCAAGCTCCATAACCGTCTTAAATATATCTGGAATTTCATAACTTTCTTTATTTATAACAATGCTAAGCTCTTTTCCACTTAACATTCTTGGTAGGTTCTCATAGAATCCTCCCCCTGTTATATGAGCCATTCCTTTTATAGGGAATTTTTCTAAAAGCTTTAATACTGGTTTTACATATATTTTTGTTGGAGTTAATAATTCTTTCCAAACTTCTTCTCCATTAAATTCTTTTTCTAAGTCTTGAAAAACTTTTCTTATTAAAGAATATCCATTTGAATGTACTCCAGAAGAAGCAATTCCTATTATCTTGTCTCCAGATTTAATATCTTTTCCATTTATGATTTTATCCTTATCAACTATTCCAACAGCAAATCCTGCAATATCATAGTCTCCATCTTTATACATCCCTGGCATTTCAGCTGTTTCTCCTCCAACTAAAGAACATCCAGATTGTAGACATCCCTCTGCTACTCCCTTTACTAAATCAGAAGAAACATAAGATTCAAGCTTTCCACATGCTATATAATCTAAGAAAAATAGAGGCTTAGCTCCATGACATAAAATATCATTAACACACATTGCCACGCAGTCTATTCCAACAGTATCAAACTTTCTTTTTTTACAAGCTATATTAAGTTTTGTTCCCACTCCATCAGTCCCAGAAACTAAAACTGGTTTATTATATCCCTCTGGAAGTTCCACCATCCCAGCAAAAGAACCTAATCCATTTAAAACATATTCACTCATTGTTTTTTTAGCATATTCTTTTATAAGCTTTACTGATCTATATCCCTCTTCAATATTTACTCCTGATTCTTTGTAAGTTAACATCTAATTTTCCACCCTTTCAAGATTATCTTCTAAAGCTTCCATAGGAGCTGCCACTGGATATACTCCATTGAAACATCCTACACAGAAATTTCTTCTTCCTTCAAAACTTTCATACATTCCTTCTAAACTTAAATATCCTAAAAAATCGCATCCTATTATCTCTCTAATCTCCTCAACACTTCTTGAGGCTCCAATTAATTGACTTCTATATGGAGTATCAATTCCAAAATAACATGGATACTTAACAATTGGTGAAGCAACTAAAAAATGTACCTCCTTAGCCCCCGCTCTTCTTAAGGATTCAACTAAATGTTTAGATGTTGTTCCTCTTACAATAGAATCATCTATTAAAATTACTCTTTTCCCCTTTACATTGGCCTTAAGTGGATTAAGTTTTACAGCCACTGCCCTCTCTCTAATTTCTTGTGATGGTGATATGAAAGTTCTTCCTATGTATCTATTTTTAACAAATCCCACTTCATAAGGAATTCCTGAAGCCTTAGAATATCCCATGGCTGCTGGTATCCCAGAATCAGGAACTGCAATCACAATATCAGCCTCTACTTTATATTCCTTAAATAAAATTTCTCCTTGTTTTACTCTTGTTTTTTGAACATCTAAACCATCAATAACTGAATCTGGCCTTGCAAAATATATATATTCAAAGGAACATGTTTGACAAACTGTATTTTCTGAATACCTATAACTTTTAATTCCATCATCATCAATAACCACAATTTCTCCAGGTTTTATATCTCTCACAAGTTCTGCCCCGATTGTATCTAATGCACAACTTTCTGAAGTTAATATATATCCTTCTTCAAATTTTCCTAAACACAAAGGTCTAATTCCATTAGGATCTCTTATTCCAATTAACTTATCCTTACTCATTATTACCATAGCAAAAGAACCCTTCACGGCTGATATAGCATCTATCACTGCCCTCTCTATTCCAAAATCTGCCCTCTTTGCAATTAAACTTATTAAAACTTCAGAATCTACACTTGTGTGAAAGACTTGTCCTCCATCTTCTAAAAGACTTCTTATAACATCTGCATTTACTAAATTTCCATTATGAGCAGTAGATATAGGTCCAAGTTTAGTATTTCTAACTAAAGGTTGAGCATTTTCAACAGTTTTCGCACCCGCTGTAGAATATCTAACATGTCCTATTGATATATGACCATTTAACTCTCTTAAACCTTCTAAATCATCCTCATTAAAAGCCTCTGTTAAAACACCTAATCCTTTATGAACTTTTATATATTTTCCATTAGAAACTGAAATACCAGCACTTTCCTGACCTCTATGTTGAAGTGCAAAAAGTCCATAATAATTTATAGAAGCAACATCTATTTCTTTATTTGCAAAAACTCCAAAAACACCGCATTCATCCTTAAATTTATCATTCTGTGGATCCATAATATCAAAGTTTGGCTTAACCATATTTTCTACTCCTCTTACTAATTTACTTTAAGAAATTAATGCTTAATATATATTTTTTAGGTAGTTCTTGGAGTCTATCTAAAAAATATTTATATGCATTAAGCTCTTAATCTACTTAGAACCTCTCTATATCCCTTCATTACATTACCCATATCTCTTCTAAATCTATCTTTGTCCATTTTTTCTCCAGTTTTAGCATCCCAAAATCTACAAGTATCTGGTGAAATTTCATCTGCTAATAATATTTCTCCATCACATCTACCAAACTCTATTTTAAAATCTATCAAATCTATATTTTGTTTCTTAAATAATTCTTTCAAAATATCATTTATCTTAGCAGTCATTTCATAAATTTCATTTAATTCTTCAAAAGTTGTGGCCCCTATTGCAACTGCATGATAGTCATTTATTAATGGATCTCCTAATTCATCATTTTTGTATGATAATTCAAAAACAGTTGTTTTTAACTCTGTTCCCTCTTCTAATCCTAATCTTTTAGCCATACTACCTGCTGCCATATTTCTAACTATTACTTCTAATGGAACTATTTCAACCTTTTTGCATAACTGATCTCTATCATTTAACTTCTCAACAAAGTGAGTTTTGATACCTTCTTTATTTAGCATTTCAAAAATAAGACTAGTAATTTCATTGTTTAATATTCCTTTGCTTTCTAATTGAGCCTTCTTCTCTCCATTGAAAGCTGTCGCATCATCTTTGTAATGAATAATTACCATATCCTCTTTATCTGTTCTATAAATTTGTTTTGCTTTTCCTTCATATAACATTTCTAATTGATTAACCATTATAACTCAACTCCTTCTCCATTTTCCTCTATAAATTTGTATTTCATGTCAATTCTAAATTTAACTAACTTTTCTCTTAACTCTGGATATTTTAATGAAAGAATTTGAACAGCTAACATGCCTGCATTATAACTATTATTTATTCCAACAGTTGCTACTGGAATTGATTTAGGCATTTGTACAATTGATAATAATGCATCAATTCCTTCAACAGCCACTTTAACTGGAACTCCTATAACAGGAAGTATTGTGTGAGATGCTATGACTCCTGGAAGATGAGCTGCTAATCCAGCTCCAGCTATAATAACTTCACATCCTTCATTCTCTATATTTTCTAAAGTTTCAATAAGTTTTTCTGGGACTCTGTGTGCAGACAAAACATATGCCCTATAATCAATCCCAAAATCCTTCAAGGCATTGGCAGACCCTTTCATAACTTCTTTATCTGACTTACTTCCAAAGAATATTGCTACTTTCATTAAAATCTCCTCCTATATTTTTATTAAGTTAGTATTTATCTAGCTTTAAACACCTACCTTAATTTTTTTGCAAAGTATTTTCATAATATATCCTAAAACAATATCTAAAGCTTCAAAATTTTCTTTACTTAAACTATATAAGCTTCTTAACTGTATTTTTCCATGTATTGAAAATACTAATTGTTACTTAAGATTATCTTTCAAGTCTATTAAAAAATTAATTTAAAACCTAATAAATCTACTTTTTAAAATAATCTACACCTGCTTTGAAAAGTTTCTGATCGAATTGTCCTGGTATATTTTTATATAAGTTTTCTCCAACTCTTTCTGAATGCCCCATTTTTCCTAAAATTCTTCCATCTTTACTTATTATCCCCTCTATACCCATAGCTGAACCATTTGGATTATATGGCATATTCATAGATGCCTTCCCTTCTAAATCCACATATTTAGTTGCCACCTGATTATTTTTTATTAATTCTTTTAATAAACTTTCTGATGCAACAAATCTTCCCTCTCCGTGAGAAATTGGAATGTTATGAATTTCTCCAAGTTTAACTTCATTAAACCAAGGTGAATTTTTAGATGTTATTTTCGTTCTAATAATTGATGACATATGTCTGTTTATATTGTTATAAGTTAATGTTGCCATATCCTCTTCAATATCTAATATCTCTCCATATGGTAAAAGCCCTAATTTAATTAAGGCTTGGAAGCCATTACAAATTCCTAATATTAATCCATCCCTCTTATTTAAAAATTCCATAACTGAATTCTTTATTTTAGGATTTCTAAATATTGTTGCTATGAATTTTGCTGATCCATCTGGTTCATCTCCTGCTGAGAATCCCCCTGGCAACATTATAATTTGTGCCTTATCAATAGCTTTCTTTAATTCATCTATTGATTCAATTAATGCTTTCTTATTTAAATTCCTAATAACAACTTCATGAACATATGCACCTTCTTTTTCAAAGGCTTTTCTACAATCATATTCGCAATTTGTTCCTGGAAATACAGGAATAACCACTCTTGGTTTCTCAACTCTAGTTATTTTAGATTTTAATTTTTCTTCACATGTATAAGCTTCTTCTTTATTAGCCCCATTATTGCTTATTAAATCTAAAACGCATTCTTTTACTTTTTCTGTTTTTGACTTAAATATTTCCTCTAACTTTTCTTCATAAGCTTCTCTTACTTCTTCCAAAGAAAGTTTAAAGTTATATTCGTCACATTTTATAACCCTATCTTCTAAGGTTTTTCCTATAACTTTGTAATTAGTTCCAAAAAGCTCCTTTTGAATATTAACCCCATCTTTAATCTCCAAAATTAAACTTCCATAATTAAAGCCAAAAAGTTCTTCTTTAGAAAGTGATTTTATTTCTGCCCCTATTCCATTTCCTAAAGCCATCTTAGTAATTCCTTCTGAAACACCTCCAAACTTAAGTGAATAAGCTGAAATTACCTTTTCTTCTCCTATTAATTCATAAAGTCTTTCTAAATTTTTCTTAAATCCTTCTATTTCTAAGGTTCCATCTTCTAATTTTTCCCCTTTTAAAAGAACTAAATTTGAATTAACTTCCTTAAATTCTGGTGAAATTATTCTTGAAGCCTTCTCTAATCCTACTGCAAAAGAAATTAAAGTTGGTGGAACATTTAACTCACCAAAACTTCCTGACATTGAATCCTTACCCCCAATTGCAGGTAATCCTAAGTCCATTTGAGCCTTGTAGGCACCTAATAAAGCCGAGAAAGACTTGCCCCATTTTTCCTTATCCTTTGATAATTTCTCAAAATACTCTTGAAATGTTAATCTTACTTTTTTATAATCTCCACCCATGGCTGCAATCTTAGTTACAGACTCAATTACTGAATAAAATGCCATATGAAATGGACTCCATGTTCCTAAATAAGGATTAAACCCATAAGTCATTAAGGAAGCATCCTTACTCTCTCCCCCTAATACAGGAATTTTAGCTGCCATTCCTTCAGATGGAGTAAGTTGATACCTTCCTCCTAAAGGCATTAATACTGATCCACACCCTATTGTTGAATCAAATCTTTCTATTAAACCCTTTTGACTACAAACATTTAGATTTTTCAAAGAATTTATCCATGCATCTTTAACATTGCAATCTTCTATTTCATATGGATAAAATGATGGTGATTTAACTTTTAAAGAAACTTCTTGCTTAGCCCCATTTGTATCTAAAAAACTTCTTTTTATATTTACTATCTCCTCATTTTTCCAAATCATTCTTAATCTATCTTTAGTGGTAACCCTTGCTACAATTGAAGCTTCTAAATTTTCTTCTTCTGATAATTTAATAAACCTCTCTACATTCTCTTTTGAAATAACAACTGCCATTCTTTCTTGAGATTCTGAAATTGCAATTTCAGTTCCATCTAAACCCTCATATTTTTTAGGAACCTTATCTAAATCTATATCAATACCTCTGCATAATTCTCCAATTGCAACTGACACTCCCCCTGCACCAAAGTCATTACATCTTTTTATCATTTTAGCTACTTCTTTATTTCTAAATAATCTTTGAATCTTTCTCTCAGTTGGTGCATTTCCTTTTTGAACCTCAGCACCACATTTATTTATAGATTCTTCTGTATGTTCCTTTGATGAACCAGTGGCTCCTCCAATACCATCTCTTCCTGTTTTACCTCCAAGAAGAATTACTAAATCTCCTTCTGAAGGTTCTAATCTAACCACATTTTCTTTAGGTGTTGCCCCAATTACTGCCCCAACTTCCATTCTTTTAGCCACATAATTTGGATGATAAATCTCAGCTACTTGTCCTGTAGCTAGTCCTATCTGATTTCCATATGAACTATACCCATGAGCTGCCCCCAATGTTATTTTTCTTTGAGGAAGTTTTCCTTTTAAAGTTTCTTCAATACTTAATGTTGGATCTGATGCCCCTGTTACTCTCATTGCTTGATATACATAACTTCTTCCCGAAAGTGGATCTCTAATTGCACCCCCTAAACAAGTAGCAGCCCCTCCAAAAGGTTCTATTTCAGTTGGATGATTATGTGTTTCATTTTTAAACATTAAAAGGTATTCTTCTTCTCCATTTTCAGTTTCTATTTTAATATTTATTGAACAAGCATTTATTTCTTCAGAAACATCTAAATCATCAAGCTTTCCTCTTTTTCTAAATTCTTTCATCCCAATAGTTGCTAAATCCATAAGCTTAATATCTTTATTTTTTAAGTTTTCCCCATAAACATATTCTCTTGATTTTTTATAATTTTCATAAGCTTTCTTTATTGGTTCTGAATACTTCCCATCTTCAATTTCAACATCTTTTATTATTGTTTCAAAAGTAGTATGTCTACAGTGATCTGACCAATAAGTATCAATAACTTTAATTTCTGTTATTGTTGGATTCCTACCTTCCTCTTTAAAATAATTTCTTATCATAATAAGATCTTCTAAACTCATAGCTAATGAATTTTCCAAATGAAACTCTTTTAATTTCAAATTAGAAAAACCTATAAATCCATTTAAAACTTGAACTTTATTTGGTTCTTCTAATTTTTCTTCTAAAAGCTTTGAATACGGATTTACCTCTCTTGAATCCACTGGATTTATATAATAAGTTTTTATTTTTTCAATTTCATATTCACTTAAATTTCCTTTAAGGACTATTACCTTTGATGATTTAACAAGAACTCTTTCTCCCGTTAAAAGCATTATGCACTCTGAAGCTGAATCAGCTCTTTGATCATATTGCCCTGGTAAATATTCAACACAAAAAACATTCTCATCTTTTGATATTTCAAAACTCTCTTCATAAATCTTATCTACTGGAGCCTCTGATAATATTGTTTTTAAAGTATTTTTATATTGTTCCTCTTTTATATTTCCAAGTATATATTTATTTAATATTCTTACTTTTTCTAAATTCTCAATTCTTAGATTATCTTTTAAATCCTTAAATAATATCTGACTTTCTATATTAAAACCATCTTTTTTTTCAATAAATACCATTCTAATACCAGACATTTTTATCCCCCATTCAAACACGAATATTTATATATTAAAAATGTTAATAATTCGTTATAAACAGATTACTACTTTAAACACGAATTGTCAATAGTTAAAATTGTTTAATCATTCGTATTTCCTCTTATATATCTTAAAAACAAATGGTTAAACAATAAATATTTCGTGTTTTTAACTGTTATCTACTTTATTAGTTTTTAAGTAACCAATTTTTTCTAAATTATATACTATTTAAATTTATACATATTTTTTAAACTCTAAACTTCATAAAAAAAGCTTTAGAATAAGCAAAAATACTTATTCTAAAGCTTTTTCAATATACTAATATTAATAAAATTCATTCTTAATGAAAGTCATAAATCTTAGCTCTTAATTTATAAAATATTATGTCTATTAGAATTATACATACATATGCCAGCTACAAGGCCTATTAACACATTAATCAATAAATTTGGTATGGTAAAAACATAGGTTCCTAAATAATGAATTATTGCAATTAAAATCAATGCTATTATTATGTGAATAATCCATTCCCACTTATAAATTCCATTAAACACACTAAATATTTCCTTAGTAAAATGATATTTTTTATCTAATCCACCATATAAAAGAGCAAAAATTATAGATGATAAAACAAAAATAAATGCATCAAATATATTTTGTATTAATAAAACATTATCCATATTTATATTCCTCTCTATTCATGTCTATTGTTATAATTATATATCTCTTCCACTTATTTTTACAAGGAAATATTAAATTAATACTCCTATAAAATGATCTATTTTAAGTAAGTGTTAATTATATATCCATTAAAATAAACTTATTAAGCAATTTAAAATATAACAAAAAAGATGTAGTCAATAAATTTGAACTACACCTTAAAATTCTTTATATTTTTATCTCTCTTTAAAGAAACCTAAAATTAATACTCCTATGAAAAATCCATTTATGATTGATATAACTAATGTACCTATTCCATAAGTTATATTTAATTTTAGAAAAAGAAAATAACTTATTGCTATAGTGAAACCTATTACACCTAAAACTATTAAATCATAAATAAGTTTTTCATAAAACTTCTTGTGTCCCCATAGAATTCTCTTTCTCTTATCCCTAAGCATATATAATGCTATTAAAACTATAATTCCACCTATTATTGTACTTCCATGTTGTATAATCTTATAAACATACACTTCATGATTTCCCATAAGAAAAACTTTCCTACTTAAATAACTAATATTACTCACAAAAAATCCACTACTATGTGTAAATCCATCCCATAATATATGTGTAATCATTCCAAATAATGATGAATAAGTAAAAACCCAAACATCATTCCATGAATGAATCATAAATTTTTCTGTTCTTAAATAGCCATACCAACTATCAAAAGGTCTAGGTAGATGACTTATTAAATTACTCTTAATCACATTATGAAATAAGTATGCTAACAAAAAACATAAAGGTAAATTTAATAAAAACATTCCTAAAAATTCATGTCCAAAATGTCCATAAGGTCTAAAATTTATAAAATATAGAAAATCTGGTGCCATACTCCCTAAAATCAAAGCAGTAAAATTAAAACGTTTATTCTTTAAGTAGATAACAGCTGCTGGGTGTGCCAAAGTAAACGGCATACCTAATCCCCCTTCATTTATTATTATGACTTATTATAACATAGAATTTAAACTAAACCACAAAAATAAACTACTTTACTTCTCCTCTTTCATTATCTTTAAGTCTTAATTTTTTCCATAATAAACTTACAATTATAGCTAATATTAAAGCTCCTATTTTAACGAAAAAGTTTTCAAAAGAAATAATTATAATAAAAAGTACTACATCTAATGCCATGTAAATATAATTTTTCATTTCACCCTCCCAAAATCGTTCTCATTACATTCTACCATATTTGTCAATATTTTGTTAATATTTTTTTAATGATATTTCTCCGGAATTTAAATAATCAACTTCTCCATTTTCAAGCATTATAACTAAAGATCCATCATCTTTTATATCAACTGCTTTTCCCTTGTTTAATCTATTATTCTTTACATAACTAACATCTTTTCCAATAACAAAAGATAATTCTTTATATTCTTTCATTATATTTTCATCTTCTAAGTTCTCGCACATATCCAATAATTCATTTAATATTTCTCCAACTAATTGATTTCTTGTTATAGATATATTTTCATCTTTAAATAAAGCCCCTGCAATAGATTTTAATTCATCTGGAAAATCCCCATGTTTTTTAAAATTTATTCCTATTCCAACCACTACATTTTCAACATTTCCACTCTCAAAATTACCTGTGGCTTCTGTTAATATGCCACATATTTTTTTACCATCTAAAAATATATCATTAACCCATTTTATTTTAGGATATTTTTTAATTAATTTTTCTATTGCTCTGCAAACTGATACTGCTGATGCAGTTGTTATGTGTATTGCTTTTGAAAGTTCTATATTAGGTCTTAAAATTACACTCATATATATTCCTTTATTATTTGGAGAATAAAATTTTCTATTAAATCTTCCTTTTCCTTCTGTTTGTTCCTCAGAAATTAATACTGTTCCATGAGGAATATCATCATCCATAAGAACTTTTTTAGCCTCTTTATTTGTTGAATCTATTGTTTTATAAACTTTTATAATATTTTCTTTATATTCTTTTCTTAAATATAACCTTATTCCTTCTTGTGATAATAAATCATTATCATTAGTTAATTTGTATCCCTTATTAGTCCCTGAATTTATGTTATACCCTTCTTCTCTTAAGGATTTTATAGCCTTCCATACAGCAGCTCTAGAAACTCCTAATCCCTTAGCAATTTCTTCTCCTGATAAACTTACCTCTCTATTTTTTTCTAAAATTTTTAAAACCGACTCTTTTACAGTCATATTTATCCACTCCTTAAATATATATAATACGCTCTTAAAAAATCATGAAAATTTTTAATCTTTATTAAAACTTCTATTTATATAAACCAAACTTTATAAACCTAATAAAAAGAAAATTATCATTATATATAAATTTTAATAAATTCCCACTTATCAACTTGATTATATTTTTAATCCCATCCATTAGCAACCTTTTTATAACTTATAGTATACAATTTATCAATTAGACTGTAATTTAATTAGATTAATATTAAAACAGAGCCTAAAATAAAAAAAGCCAGAGCCTTTAAGACTCTGACCTCATTATAAAACGATTTAAATTTACTTGTTAAAATTCTATTGAAAGTATTAATTTAAGAGATTTATGTATATCGTCACTAGCAAAAATTGAAGCCTCTTCTAATACTGAATAAACATCTGATGCTTTGTTTATAACCTTTTCAATTTCTTCATTGCTTTCATACTTTCTATAAACTGCTATAAAATCAAATATTAATGCTGATGATCTTTTTAAATTGTCTTTTAAATTATCTTTATATCCTGGCATTTCTATTTCATATCCATTTGGAAATACCTTTGGTTCTTCTAAGTATATTGATAATTTCTCTTTTACTAATCCCATTGTATTTGAAAAATCATCTTTACAAGCATTTATTATACCTTCATTTACTATTATGTTTTGTTCCATAGAAATCCTCTCCTTATAACTTTTTTTCTTATAAACATTACTACTTATAAAGTTTTACTCTTTTTTTATAAATTTATTTTAAAATTCATTAATATTACTGTTAGTAATATGATTATATCTTACCAAAGGATAAAAGGAAATATTTATTTAAATTTTATTTAATTTTTCGTTAATTTATACAAAAAATTTTAAAATCAAATTCTCCCTAAAATTATTATATTTCTTGAATACATATATACTTATTCTAAGATATAATTTAGTTAATAATATTTTAATGAGGTGTTTTAAATGAATTATATTTATGATATAAAAAATTACCATCCATTTAATGAACAAGAAGAAAAAGACAAAGCATTATTTTTAAAATCTCTAGATAATTTTCATGAAATATTAACTAGAAAAAATACCATAGCTCACTTAACCAGCTCAGCCTTTGCAGTAAATAAAGAAAAAACTAAATTTTTAATGGTGTACCATAATATTTATGATTCTTGGGCTTGGAGTGGTGGCCATTCAGATGGAGATAAAGACCAACTAAAAGTCGCATTAAAAGAATTAAAAGAAGAAACTGGAGTCAAAAATCCTATTCCACTTTTAGAAGAAGCTTTTGCAATAGATGTTTTAACTGTAAATGGACATATGAAAAAAGGAGAATATGTATCCTCTCATCTTCACCTTAACCTTACATACTTAATAGAATGTTCTGAAGATGAAATTCTAAAGATTAAAGAAGATGAAAATAGTGGTGTTAAATGGATTCCTTTTGATGAAATAAAAGATTATTGCAGTGAACCACATATGATTTCAATTTATAATAAATTAATAAAAAAGCTAAAAACTTTATACTAATATTTATTTTTAAATTGGCTCAGTTTTAAACTAGTGTTAATTTTAAATAAAACTATAATTCCCTATTAATAGTCAGTTTAAAGTTTCATTAAATTAATATAGGATATATCAAAACTAATATTAAAATTTATTTGACTTATTTTAAAATTTTGATATATAATAGATAAAAACTGAATTATGAAAAGCATTGATTAGGAGTAGTAATATTACCTTATATCTTTCAGAGAATTGTGGGTTGCTGTGACACAATGATATAAAAATATGAACTTGCCTATGAGCATATGTGTGAAAAAAAGCACATACGGGAATTCCCCGTTATAAACCTGAGTGAGGAAAAGAAATTTTCCTAATAAGAGTGGTACCGCGAATATCCTTTCGTCTCTTAATTTTTAAGAGATGAAAGGTTTTTTTATTTGTTTTTTATTAAGATTCAGAAAATAATATTTAAATATATAAACTTAGAGGAGGATTAGTTAATGGGTAACTACAGTACTGCCATAGATAAAAAATGGCAAGACAAATGGGCTGAATCAAGCCTTTATAAATTTGATCCAAATAAAGAGGGAGAAAAACTTTATGTTTTAGAAATGTTCTCATACCCTTCAGGAAGCCAATTACATGCAGGACATTGGTTTAACTATGGACCTGTTGATTCATGGGCTAGATTTAAGAGAATGCAAGGATATAATGTATTCCAACCAATGGGATTTGATGCTTTTGGTTTACCAGCTGAAAACTTTGCTATAAAAACAGGAATACATCCTCAAGATTCAACAGTAAAAAACATAGCTAAAATGGAAGAACAATTAAAAGCTATGGGTGCTATGTTTAACTGGGATAACGAAGTTGTTACTTGTTCACCAGAATACTACAAATGGACTCAATGGTTATTCTTAAAATTATATGAAAAAGGATTAGCTTACAGAAAGAAAGCTCCTGTAAACTGGTGTCCTTCATGTCAAACAGTTCTTGCTAACGAGCAAGTTGTTGATGGTGCTTGTGAAAGATGTGGAACAGAGGTTACTAAGAAAGATCTTACTCAATGGTTCTTTAAAATAACTGAGTATGCTGATGAATTACTAGATAAATTAGATGGTTTAGATTGGCCAGAAAAGACTGTTGCTATGCAAAAACACTGGATTGGAAGATCAACTGGTGCTCAAGTTAATTTCAAAGTTAAAGATAGTGATTTAAACTTTGATGTATTCACAACAAGAGTTGATACTTTATGTGGAGTTAGCTATGTTGTTTTAGCTCCTGAAAATCCATTAGTTGATAAAATAGTAACAGATGATCAAAAAGAAGCTGTTGAATCTTACAAAGAAGAAGCTAAAAAGCAATCTGATATAGAAAGACAATCTATTTCAAGAGAAAAAACTGGTGTATTCACTGGTGCATATGCTATTCATCCAATCAATGGAAAAGAAGTTCCAATCTGGGTTGGAGATTATGTTTTATCAACTTATGGAACTGGGGCTGTTATGGCCGTTCCTGCTCACGATGAAAGAGACTTTGCTTTCGCTGAGAAATTTAATCTTCCAATAAATAGAGTTATAAAAGCTAAAGATGGTTTAGAAACTGAATTACCATTCTGTGAACATGGTATATTAGTTAATTCTGGTGAATTTGATGGATTAACTACCTCTGAAGCTAAAGAAAAAATAGTTGAAAAACTTGCTTCAATGAATCTTGGAGAGCAAAAAGTTAACTTTAGATTAAGAGACTGGTTAGTTTCAAGACAAAGATACTGGGGAGCTCCAATTCCTGTAGTTTACTGTGATGAGTGTGGTATAGTTCCTGTGCCTGAAAATCAATTACCAGTTGAATTACCATATGATGTTGAGTTTGCTCCAGACGGAAAATCTCCACTAGCTAAGAGTGAATCATTTGTTAATACAACTTGTCCTCACTGTGGAAAACCTGCTAAGAGAGAAACTGATACTTTAGATACTTTCGTATGTTCATCATGGTATTATTTAAGATATCCTGATAATAAAAATACAGAAGCTCCATTTAATCCTGAGCTAATCAATAAAATGTTACCTGTTGATAAATATGTTGGTGGCCCTGAGCATGCTTGTATGCACCTTCTTTATGCTAGATTCATAACTAAGGCATTAAGAGATATGGGATATCTAAACTTTGATGAACCATTTACTTCATTAACTCACCAAGGATTAATCTTAGGACCAGATGGATTAAAAATGAGTAAATCAAAAGGAAACACAATTTCTCCTGATGATTATATAAAAGAATATGGTGCAGATGTATTTAGAATGTACTTAATGTTTGGATTTGCTTACACTGAAGGTGGAGCTTGGAGTGATGATGGAATAAAATCTGTAAATAGATTCGTTGAAAGAATAGAAAGAGTTATAAATACTGCAAGAGATTCCATAAATAAAGGTGAAAATAATAAAACTACTATTGATAAAGCAGAAAAGGAACTTAATTTCTGGAGACATAATGCAATAAAATCTGTTACTGATGATACAGATAAACTTCAATTCAACACAGCAATAGCTAGAATGATGGAATTTATAAATGCATTATCAAAATACACTCAAGAAAAAGAAATAAACCTTTCTTTCTTAAAAGAAGTTGTTTCTGATTACCTAAGATTATTAGCCCCATTTGCTCCTCATTTCAGCGAAGAACAATGGAATTTACTTGGAAATGAATACTCAATCTTCAATGAAGCTTGGCCAAAATTTGATCCTAAAGCTTTAGTTAAAGATGAAGTTGAAATAGCTATCCAAGTTAACGGAAAAATCAAAAACAAAATAATGGTTTCTTCAGATTTAGATGAAGAAGGAATTAAGAATGCTGCTTTAGCTGATGAAAAAATAGTAGCTTCAACTGAAGGAAAAACAGTTGTAAAAGTTATAGTTATAAAAGGTAGACTTGTAAATATCGTTGTTAAGTAATATAATATTAACGTTACAAATTTTATTGATTGATTTAAATTACTAATTAACCTTAATAACTAATACTTTTAGCATTTAGCTATAATCTTTGCTAAAAAAGGTATATAAACGCTGAGATTTGACTCCGTTTATATACCTTTATTTTTTTACATACTTATATAATAATTATTTTTATCTATATTTTTTCCTTTTTCTAAAGCCTTATAATAATCTGACTCATTCCCTCTTAAATCAATATTATTAATAAGTTTTATGTTCTTAACTATGTTACTCTCTACGGCTTCTAGGAACTCTTTTTTATTTTTAACATTCTGACTTTCCTTTGCAACATCATAGTACGTATATCCAAAAACTCTTTTTTCATTAATTAATTGATTATTATCACAGTTTATTTTTCCACCATCTCTAAGTTGCGCTCTTATTTCAATAGGAGAATCAATTTTTATATCCCCCTTTAAATTTAACTTTGAATCTTTTCCAAGTACTTCTATTCCCAATCCATTTTTATTTTTTAAGGAAAGGTTGTTTAAAATAACCTGTGCATTCTCAACTTTTAAATTCCCCCCCTTTTTTTCTCTGTTCCTAACTTCAGTGTTATGAATAAGTACGTTTTTTCCATCTAAAACTTTCACAGCTGTACCACCATTAGAGTCTACAAAAACGTTTTCCAAAATTATATTATCCCCTAATATAGTTATAAGGTTGTTATTTTTATCCCCTTCGTTTTCCAATATTAAATTTATGTTCTTTAGTACAATCCCATCTCCTTGTAGTATAAAAAAATCTTTTTTTAGATTGTTAGTTAATTTAGGAATATAAAAATTATTTCCTTGCCCATCTATTATTATGTTTGAAGATTTAATTTCTATTCCTTTTGAGCTTACATCATCTAATTTAATATCTCTTGAAAGTTTTATACTTTCTAAATTTCTATCATTGATTAAGTCTATAAAATCTGTTGCATTTTCTGCTATTTTTTCTATTTTAAAAAAATTACTATATTTATTGCTTTCATTTAAACTTTGTTTTATTATTGCATTATCTTTTGCTTTATCTTTTAAATTAACTTCTTTACCTAATACTACACTACTAGAGAGGTTATTTACTACTATAGCAGTAGCTATTATTTTTGCTACCTTCTTATGTGCCATATAAATCACCTCTTCATTAATAATTATTTTTATTTTCTATTATGCACTAATTGTATCATTTTTTGTATAGGTTTTCAAAATATAAATTATAGATTTTTTTGACATATAATAGATTTTCTTTAACTTAACAAAAAACACATGAAGGAAACTTGTATTTTTCTCAATATGAGAATATTACAAAGTTAAAATAAAAAAGATTATAAATATTAAAATAATTGAATTTAATCCTTTATTTTAATATTTATAATCATAGAATACTCACTATTTGTTTTAATTTAGAAAATCTTCTTCAATATATACTTAAATTATTTAAAAAAACTCTACTAAAATTATTTATAAACAGTTAAACTATATTTTTAAAACTATAATACTTTGCCAAATTCTTTAAGGACAACTAAAACCTCATCTTCTTTTATTGGTGAAAAATCTTCTATATATTTACTGTGATTAAATCTAGTAAATAAGTCCTTAGCCATGTCCATCCATTCTTCTAGGATATAAACCCATATTATTTCACTAGTTGGACAGCTTAATATAAAATTCTCTACTCCAAAAAAGCTATATTCTTTTATATTATGTAAATTAGTTAATTTGACATAGTCTTCCACAACTTTTTTTGTAATTTTATACTCATATATATCTGAATAAAAGAAATCAAAACTTTCTTTTTTAGCTTTAAATCCATCACCTTTTATTATTTTAATTTTAGGATTTTCACCAAAGTTTTCAAGATAAAGATCTATTATTTCTTCACTTGTTTCATAAACTAGAACTTCTTCTACATTTTCTTTCTTACATATTTCTTGAACAAAATAGCCTAATCCTAATCCAAGAACTCCTACTCTGCCCTTTGCTCTCTTTATACTTTCATATGCCCCTTGAATTTCATGAGGTGATATTCTCATCCAAAGTTTATCTCCTTCAAATAATTCTATAGGAGCCTCAATTACTACTTCTTCATTTTCATAAAGATATCCATCAAAGTGTTTTTTATCACTATACTTTATGATAAAATCCCCTTTTTTATTTTCCTTAATTTTTTCTTTATATTCTTTTATTTTATCTTCACAATAATTTAGTGCATATGGTATCATATTTTTTCCTTTCCTAAAATATATAGCTAACTTTATGTTATTCTAAATGTTAATTTCTAAACACTTATAGAAATCCTTTCAATTACATCAAATTAGTTAAACTACCTATTTATATATAAAACTTTTATTATTCCTATTTTAATCAACTATTTTATTTTAATTTGATAATACTAAGTTAACAACATATTTTCAATAAAAATTCTCATATTATTACAAAAAGATTATACTTTTATATAAATTTTCTATACTTCATACTAATTTTATTCATCTTTTTTAAATTCCTAGTAAAATAGTCTTGATTTATTTTTCTTAAAATTATATAATTTAACCATAATCAATATTAATTATTAATTAACTAAATTAATAATTAATTTAATTAAGAAGGTGTATTAAATGAAAAAAGTAGCAATGAGCGAAGAAGCTTATGTTGAATTTAAAGAATTTTTAAAAACTAATAATATAGATAGTAACATAATTAGAATAAACTTTGGTGGATATGGCCCTGTTGGTCCTATGTTCTCAATAGTAGCAGGAGAAGAAGCTCCTAATGATGCAAAAGAAGTTATAAATGATTTAACTTTTGTTGTTGATTCTAATCTAATAGATATTTTCTTAGGTTTCTCAATCTTATCAGATGAAGAAAACCTTGGAAATGGGTTAACTTTAGAACCTTTAATGAGTGATTATGAAGGTGGCGGATGCAGTGGAAATTGCGGAAGCTGTGGAAGTTGTCACTAAAAAGTAACATAATATTTTTAATTTTGATTAATATTATTTATAAACATATTAATAATAAATATAGAAAGCTAAAAGGCTTTAAATTTAATTTTAGGAGGAAATAGATATGTCAGTTGTTAAAATGAGCAATGAAGCTTACACTGAATTCAAATCTTTTCTACAAGAAAACAACATAGAAAAATTTGATATAAGAATAAATCTAGCAGGAGTTGGCTGAGGAGGCCCAGTATTTAATATTGTTCTGGATGAACAATCAGAAAATGATGAAGTTGTAAAAATAGAAGATATAACTTTCTTCGTGGATAAAGAATTAGTTAATGACTTTGAAGGATTCGTTCTTCTTTCTTCTGAGGAAAATGGTGGTAGAGGATTATCACTTAAACCACTTAAAGAAAGCGAAGGCGGATGTTCTTCTTGCTCAAGCTGTCATTAATATTACATATAGAGATGGATTAATTCCATCTCTATTTTATTTTTTCAAATTTATCAATATTTTACATATTTTGGTTGTTATTTGCTTTTATGCGTATTATAATTTAATAAAAGCTTTATTTTAAGGAGGAGAGATAATGAATACAACCTTAATTAACCTAACTCCAACTAAAGAACAAAGAAAATACCAGGAAGATGAACTAATCGCTTTTATAGATCTTGGCTTAAATATATTTGTAGCTAATTGTAATAATAGTGATGAAGCTCCTTCTATATTAAAGGAATATACTTCATTCGACACAGATAACTGGGCAGAAAACCTATTTAAATTTGGCTTTAAAAAAGTTATTTTACCAGCTAAACTTAATAATGGTTTATGTCTATGGCATAGCAAATGTTCAAAAATTAATATAAATGACTCCTATCTAGAAAATTTTAATGGAGATTTAGTAAAAGAAGTTAGTAAATCATGTAAGAAATTTGGTCTTAAATTTGGAATACATCTTACATTAAAAGATTATCTCAATTTAAATTATACTCCTGAAGAATATGATAATTATTACTTAGCACAAATAAAGGAACTTATGAGTAATTATGCTCCTATATGTGAGATTATTATGGACAAGACTTCCATTGATGAATCATATGATGAGCTTAATTTCGAAAAATATTACAATCTTATTAAAGAAATAAATCCTAAATGTATGGTTTCTAGTAAAATAGGCCCTGATGTTAGATACACTTATTACTCTAATGTTGAAACTATTAAAAACTCTTTCTACTCTTCTATAGAATTAGACCTTTTAAAAGAAAATTCTTATGATGAAAATGTTAGAAATGGAAACATTAATGGTGACACTTGGATTGTAGGTGAAAGTATCTATTCTTTAGCAGATTGCATAAATAATAAAAAAGATTCTATTGAAATCTTAAAGCATGTTTATAGAAATTCTCTAGGAAGAAACACAAACTTAATTTTAGTTTTAACTCCAGATATTAATGGAATGCTTAGTAGTAATGATGTCTCAACCCTTTCTAAGTTTTCTAAATATATAAAAGATACATTCTCTGAAAACCTAATTAAAGGGGCTTCCATCTTAGCAACAAATTCATCCTGTAGTGATAGCTATAATCTTATTGATGATTATAAAAAATCTTATTGGATAGCCAATGAAAATGCTTTCAATCCATATATAGAAATAGACTTTAAGAAAACTACAGAATTTAATATTTTAGAAATAAGGGAATGGATTGCTGAAGGACAAAACGTAGAAGAGTTTAAAATATATGCTTATAATAATGGTTGGTATGAACTTTATAATGGTTCTTCTATAGGATATAGACATATAGCTAAACTTAATAAAATTAAAACAGATAAAATAAAAATATCATTTACTAAGTATAAAAAACCACCTATGATAAATCATATAGGTGCATATATAGGATAAAAATTTTTAAGGGTCTCTTTTAAAATATAATAAGGTTCTGTTTTAAGAGAGTATTGATTTTAGCTGTCCCATAAGACCTACTTAATTTTAAGTGAAAATCAAAATTCTAAATTTTGTATATTAAACTTATACTCTATAATCAACACTAGCTTAAAACAGAACCCAAATAAAAATTACAAACAATATGAAAAGCATATATAGATAAACCTTAGAATTAAAATTATTGCGTAGAAAAATTAAAGTGTATAAAGTTGTATTAAGAATAAAATTCCATTAAAATTAATCTTGTGATATAAATTAAAATACTTTTTAATTAATGGAGGAAAATTACAATGAATATAGCTTATGATTTTATTTTCACCCTATTACTTGCCTTTGTGTTTGTAATGATGAAAAAATACATAATAGCTCTTATTGTTGTGGCAATATATGCTTTTTATAAATACAATAAGAAAAAACCTTATCTTTTAGCTTATAAAGGTAACTTAGCTTTTAAAAATGGAGAAAGAGAACAAGCTTTAGAGCTTTATAAAAAATCTTGCTCATATAAAAATGTTAGCCCTAGCATTAGATTACAGTACGCTTATATTACTCTTTATTTAGGAAATCTTGAAGAAGCTTCTAAACTTTTAGAGGCTATAGGTTATGAAAAGCTACCTGAAAATTTAAGAGCATCTTATAAAATGACAGAATCACTTATAATTTGGAAAAAAGGTGACTTAAAGAAAGCTATAGAAAAGTTAAAAATTCTTCATACTGAATATGAAAATACTACTGTCTATGAAACATTAGGATACTTCTTAGTTTTAGATAAAGATTATGATGAAGCTTTAAAATATAATCTTTTAGCTTATGAATATGATGCTGATAACTCAGTTATTATAGATAACTTAGCTCAATCGTATTATTTTACAGGTGATAAATGTAAAGCAAAAGAGCTTTATGAAAAACTTTTTGATAGGGAGCCTAGTATGCCTGAACCATATTATTTTTACGGATTAATATTAAAAGATGAGGGTAATTTAGAAGGTGCCTTAGAATATCTAGACAAAGCACTAACAAAAAAAGAGTCTTATTTATCTGAATTAAAGAAAGACACTATAAGAGAAACAATAGCTAGTTTAAAGCTTTAAGTTAATAAAAATAGAGAATGTAGGGAAATTTGTTTTTACACAAATTTCCCTACATTCTCTTTAGAATTGATAAATTATACTAATAATTTTAGTTTATCAAATCATTTTTTATAGCATCTATAAGTTTTATTTGTTATTTTTATAATATTATTTATTTAGAGCTTTTTTAAATTTATCATCTATAAATTCTCTAGCTTCTTTAACATCTTTTCTATAATCTCCAGAACCTGTATACCAAAATTCTGTTACAAATCTTCTTACTCCCATATGAAAAGCTGTTTTTATGATCTTTTCAAAATTTACATGACCACTTCCAAATGGAATTTCTCTAAACTTACCTGGAACTGTTTCTTTAAGATGCACGGCCATTATATGCCCTTCACCCATTTTTAAATCTTCAATAGCATCCTTTTTATAACTCTTAGCTGCATTGGTTATATTTCCACAATCAGGATATACCCCTAAATATGGTGAATTTACCTTATTTACATAATTCATAGCTTTTTCTACAGTATTCATAAACTCTGTTTCCATTGTTTCAAAAGCTAATAATATTCCTGACCTTGCTGCCATCTCTGTAGCTTTTTTTAGGTTTTCGTAAAACAAAGCTCTTGTATTTTCA
Organism: Clostridium sp.; assembly: GCF_029267215.1. Classification (GTDB taxonomy): domain Bacteria; phylum Bacillota; class Clostridia; order Clostridiales; family Clostridiaceae; genus Sarcina. The sequence continues at coordinate 26,879 of NZ_JARIDH010000035.1, forward strand.
TTTCCTTCATCATAATAAACATCATATCCAGCTAATTGAATTATTCTTATACCTAAATCATCTGCTAATTCAATAGCCTTTTCCATGATTTTCATACCACGATTTCTTGTAACTTCATCTTCACTTCCAAGAGGATATTTTCTATGACCACTTAAACACATAGTTCTTATTGGAACTCCAACCTCATACATAATATTAACAAGAACTTCTCTTTCTTCTTTAGTCATATCTAACCTTTTTAATTTTTCATCACTCTCATCTATACTAATCTCTACAAAATCAAAATTATTTTCCTTTGCACACTGAAGTTTTTCTCTCCATGTAAGTGTATTTGGCATAGCTTTTTCATATAATCCAACAAAATATTCCTTCATTTTATAATCAGCTCCTTTTCTTAAGCTCCTGTCTGTCCATAATAAGCATTAGGACCATGCTTTCTTGAAAAATGCTTATTTAACAAGTCCTCTGACATACTGTTTATATTTTGATTAGCCAATATTTCTGTATTGTATGCCATCATTGCAACTTCTTCTAATACAACAGCATTATGAACTGCTTCATGTGGATCTTTTCCCCAAGTAAATGGTCCATGATTTTTAACAAGTACTGCTGGTATACTATTTGGATTAATATCTTTAAACCTCTCAACTATTACCACCCCAGTATTATATTCATAATTTCCTTCAATCTCTTCTTTTGTCATATCCCTAGTGCAAGGTATTTCATCTGCAAAATAATCAGCCTGAGTTGTTCCATATGGTTTTATTCCTCTTCCTGCTTGTGCAAATATTGTTGCCCATCTTGAGTGAGTATGGACTATTCCCCCTATATTTTCAAAAGCTTTATAAAGTTTTAAGTGAGTATCTGTATCTGATGAAGGCTTGTACTTACCTTCAACTACATTCCCATCTAAATCAACTACAACCATATCTTCAGCTTTCATTAAATCATACTCCACTCCAGATGGTTTGATAACTACAAGTCCTTTTTCTCTATCTATACCTGAAACATTTCCCCAAGTAAAAGTTACTAAATTATATTTTGGCAAAAGCATATTAGCTTCATAAACTTCTTTTTTTAAGTTTTCTAACATAAATAAAAACCTCCTAAAAGCTATTAATTTAGTTGAGTATTGATTTATTTTTATCTTAAAATAACTCCCACTTAAAACAAATGCCTTCATTTTAAAAATTAATTAAATCAATACTCTTTAACACTCAAAATAACTATTAATCTGTTACTATGTATAAAGCTGCTTGTCCTAATTCTCTATTTGCAGATATTATAATATCTCTATCTTCTTCATTTATAACAGCCACATTACTTGGTCCAACACCAGACTCAATAACTACTGTATCAAACTTTAAATTTTCCTTGTCAGTACATTGAATATAAAATAAATCTTTATCACATCTTCTATATCCACCAATAATAGTTGGAACTCCTCTTAGCTTTCCACCCCAAACAACATGTCCAAAATCCATTTCTTTTGGATATTCATAAATAATCTTGTATTCATCTCCATACTTTTTACTTATTCTAAAATGCTTTCCATGGAATTCTTCAATTGTAACTAATTCATCTTCACCATCTTCATCTATATCAACAACAGCCACATCACTTGTTGGTCTATCCATTATTTTCTCAACTTTCCACTCTTCATTTTCATTTTGAGGTGGAATTACTCTAAATACACCTTCTTGTGAAGTTACTAATCCAATCATTTTTCCATCATATTCAGCTCTACAATATCCATGGTTTTTAGTTAATCCTTCTTTTATAACCTTAAGATTTATAGGTTCGTTTAAATCCTCTGGAATTTCTCCAACATAAATTTTACCTGGATCACTCCAATCCTCTTTAAACTTTTTACTATTACATAAAACAGCACCTAAGAAATATAATTTCCCATTTGCCTCTAATATGTCAAAACGATGTAAATATGGTAGTTTAAATAAAGTTTTAATTTTCCATTTTCCATCAACATATCTACCCCATACTATCTCAGCATCCTCTGATTGAAATGTTGGGAAAAATTTTTGGACTGCAAGGAAATCTCCATTTTTATTTGGTATAGGTATTATAGACATTGTTCCCCCTGGACCATCCCATACAGTTGACTGTTTAAAATTTTCTCCTTCATACATAAAACAAGGTCCTTCACCTTCTGTAGCTATAAGTATTTTTCTATCTCCATCAATTACTGTACTACTAGTTGCATAACATCTATGTAGATCTGTTAAAAATTTCTTTTCTATTTTCATCTTATTTTCCTCCACTCATAAATAAAAAATAAGTCCAATTTATAACATAGTACCTATCCCCTATAATAATAAGAGATAAGTACTACTTTAAATTTATATCTATTTGTTTACTATATTTTCAACAATTTTCTCTTCTATTTCTTTTTCTGATAAAAGATTCTTAAGACCTATAACTATAGTTCCTGAAGCCTTTGCTTTATCAAAATTTCCTTTTAATGCTTCTGAGCAAAATACTACATCATAACTTGAAGCCTCTGTTTTTGCTGCTCCTATACTTGTATGATGGATTGATACTGGGATATTTAGTTTTTTGAAAATTTTCTCTATTTTCATTTTTATAATTTGGCTTGATCCCATTCCATTTCCACATGCTGCTATTACTTTTAACATAAATATCTCCTCCTAAATTACACCAATTCTTTAATTTTATATTATTTAATTTTATCTAGTTTAAAATAAATTCTAACTAGATACTAATTTAAAACTAATTTTGAACTGCTTCTTTTTCTTTATCTTCTAGGTATCCTTCATAGTCTTCAACTAATTTAAAGTAACCTTTTTTATTTTTAAAATATTGAATTTGAGGTATTACAAGCATACCGATAATTGCTACTATTACTCCTATATAAGCTAATTTGTCCATTAAAACTCCAACTACTGGCCACAATGTATCCCAGTCAAAGTTTCCATGCCATCCTCCAAACTGAGCTAATCCAAAATAATAAGCTGCAAATGCTCCACCTAAAACCTGAATAATACCAGATATAAAAGGAATTATCATAGCTGCCTTTAATCCACCTTTTCTATTAGCAAATACAGCGAAAGTAGCATTATCAAAGAATAAAGGTACGAAGCCACTTATTATTAATACTGGACTTTGGAATACTACAAGTCCTATAATTGCTAAGAATTGTCCTAAAGCTCCAAATAAGAATCCAATTGTTACTGCGTTTGGGGATGTCCAAATCCATAAGTAGCTGCACAGTCTACAGCTGGAACTGAGCCTGGAAGTATTTTATTTGAAATACCTTGGAATGATTCAGTAAGTTCTGCAACGAACATTCTAACACCCATTTGTAATATGCTTAAATAAACTGCAAAATTAAGTGATTTTTCTAATATGTAAAATAAGAAATTTGTATTTTGATTAAATCCTTTATCAATTTTATGCATTAAATCTGGTCCAAGTATTCCCATAATTATTCCAAAGAATAAAGTCATTAATATACCAGTTGCCACAACGTTATCACTAAATATAGATAGGAATCCTGGAAGTTCTAAATCTTCAATACTTTTCTTACTATTTCCTACTTTTCCAGCAATCTTATCTGTTATCCAAACACCAAGCATTTGTTGATGTCCAATGGCAAATCCACCACCTTCGGTAAGATCTTGACATGGTTCAACAGTAAGATTTGAAAATACTGCCCAATATGTACCTAATAATAATCCTAACATTACTACTACTCCCATATTACTTAAATTTGGGAAGCAGTAAAATACTAACCATAAAGCTGTTGCTGATTGTTGTACCATTACGTGCCCAGTAATAAATACTGTACGAACTTTTGTAAATTTTCTAAGTAATACAAGTACTAAATTAAATAAAAATGCTATAAGTAAAACTACCATCATCATCGAAAACGATTTACCTATACTTCCTATAGCCTCCTGTGCTGCAGTTTGTCCAAAATAAGGATCTATAACTGCTGCTTGTAGATTAAATCTATCTTTAAGACCTGCAAGTATAGGGCGGAAGTTACTAACAAGCCCACCTGCTGCAACATTTAAAATTAAATAACCAACTGTTGCCTTTATAAATCCTGCTAATGCATCATAGAAAGGTCTTTTAAGTAATAAATAACCAATAAGAACTATAAATCCAATAAAAAATGCAGGTTTTGTTAGAATATTATTCTGGAAAAACTCCCAAATATAGATTATAAAATCCATAATATTTATCCTCCTATTATCTCTTTTATTATTCATTTTAAGAACTTATTAAAATTCAATTTATTATTACTATTTAATTTATAACTTTTACAAATTAAATTTTTCCAAAATTATTATATATTTATAGATTCTACAGTACTTTAATTATTCTTTACCTACTAAAGCACTGTAGAAACTTTAGTATATTATTTATACTAATTTTTTAAGATCCTCAACTGAATTAGCTTTTAAAAGTTTATCTACTGTCTCTTCATTAGAAATAAGTTCTACAAGTTTTGTAAGATTTTTCAAATGAATATCATTATCTACAGATGCTAAGATAAAGAATAATTGAGCATCATATTCTTCCCCTTCTCCAAAGCTAACAGGTGTATTCGTTTTCATAAAACATATAGCTGTTTCATTAACTCCATGTCCTTCTTGTGCATGTGGTATTGCTATTTTTGGAGCAATTACTATGTATGGACCATGTTTTTTTATACTTTTTATTATTAAATCTGCATATTCTTTTTCAATAACTTTTTCATTTTCTAAAGGAGCGCATGCAGCTTTCACTGCATCCTCCCAATTATCAAAACCTTCATGAAAAGAATATCTTCCTTTTTCTATTAATTCCTCTAACATGTCAATCCCCTCCATTCTTTTAATTCTATAAGAATGAATTATATGGTAAGTTTATATCTACTGAGAAACAATCATCAAATCCTCTTGGATAATGATATTCTCTCTTATCTTTATCTTCTGGGAATGTGAATTTTCCACCAACTTGCCATATAAATGGTTTGAATTTATATTGTAATCTATATTTTTTCATATCATATAATGCTAATATTTCATGTGTATCAGCTTGGAAATTTGACCATATATCATGATGGAATGGTATAATAACTTGTGTATTTAAAGCTTCTGCCATTCTTAAAATATCAACTGATGTCATTTTATCTGTAATTCCTCTTGGATTTTCTCCATATGAACCTAAAGCAACATCTATCTTATAATCATTTCCATGTTTAGCATAGTAATTTGAATAATGTGAGTCTCCACTATGATATAAGTTTCCACCAGGAGTTTGGATTAAATAGTTAACTGCTTTATAATTCATATCTACTGGCATTTTTCCTCTTAAATCTCCTTCAGGAGGTGCTGTTATTAATGCTGTTCTATCAAAAGACTCTAAAGCATGTAACTCTATATCTTTTATTTTTATTACGTCACCAGGTTTAACAACTATACATCTTTCTTTTGGCACTCCCCATCCTATCCATTTATCTACACAAGCCTGAGGTCCTATAAATGGAACATCTTGTGAACAATTCTTAAGAACTGCGGCAGCAACATTTATATCCATATGATCGTTGTGATCATGTGTTGATATTATTGCATCTACGTTTTTTATAGCAAATGGATCTAAAACAAATGGTGCTACTCTTAAATTAGGTTGTAATTTCTTACCTCCACACATTCTTGCCATTTGATGCTCTGGATTTATGTATGGATTTTTTTTAGTCTTTTTACCACTTCCACACCAAAAATCTATACAAATATTAGTATTTCCTTGAGTTTTTAACCAAATCCCTGTACATCCTAGCCACCACATAGAAAATGTTCCCGGTTTAACAACTTCATTTTCTATTTCTTCATTTAACCAAGTTCCCCATTCTGGAAATGTATTTAATATCCATGATTCTCTTGTTATTTCATTTACTGTACTCATTACCTACCCCTCCATTATGATCGTTTTGAACGTTTTTTTATTTTAATAATCACTTTATGATTCAATTATATATTGTAATTGTTTTCTTTTCAAGTGTTTTTTGTTTAAAATATCAAAAAAACACATTTTAAATGTTCTTTTTCTAGTTTATTGTTCTTTTATTGTTCTTTCAATGTTTTTTTATAGTTATTTGATTGATTTACAAACATTTTTTCTGTACAATTATTATAAAAAGAGATTTATATTTTATAATATAATTTTAAAAATTCTAATTTTTTACACAATTTATAATTTTAGATTTATAATAATCATCAAGATATATAAATTAAGTATTATTAATTATCAAAATTTTAAGGAGAACTTATAATGAAAAATGCAAAAGGATTTGTTTTTAAAAGACAACAAGCAATTTTAAAGTATCTAAATGAAAATAAATTTGCTAGAACAGAAGATTTGGCTAAATTATTAGATACATCAAATATTACTATAAGAAGAGATTTTAAAAATCTCGAAAAAGAAGGAGTTATAAGAAGAAAATACGGTGGAGCAGAACTTATAGATGGTGCTTTAAATGAAGATCCTTATTTTAAAGAAAATAATGAAGAAATAACTAAAATCAAATCATCAATAGCAAAAAAGGCTTCAGAATTTATAGAAGATGGAGATAGTATTTTTATAAACTCTAGTTCCACAGCTATAAAAATTTTAGAATATATAGAGGATAAACGAGTTTTAGTAATAACAAACAACGGAAAAGTTTTAGGTATGAATTTATCTCCAAAAGTTGAGGTAATACTTACTGGTGGAGAAGTTTACGGAAGAAAACAGTCAATGGTAGGTGATATAGCTGTTCAAATAATTTCAAAAATAACTGCAACAAAATGTTTTATGGGTGTTAGTGGCATAAATGTTAACACTGGTATAAGCACATCAGTTTTACAAGAAACAGCTATTAATATGAAAATGTTAGAAAACTGTAATGGCCCAACATTCATCTTAGCCGACAGTTCAAAAGTTGGAATACATCATAATTTTTCTAGTGGAGATATTTCAAAAGTTAACTATTTAATAACAAATAAATCTTCTAAGGAAAAAGAAATAAAAGAACTTGAAGATGTTGGTGTTAAAACAATATTTGCTTAATATAAACTCTATATTTAATAGAAATAAAAAATATTACTGGAAAACTTTTAAAATCAAATGCGATTTTAAATTTCCAGTAATATTTTTATTCTTAATTCTAAGTTATTATGGTATCTAAACACCCATTTTTAATTGAAATTTCTTTTAATTTATTCATATATTCATCATCTAGGCTTTTTCTACTAAAAACTTCAATACCTTCGTCTCTAACTCCAAACTGTCTATATTTTATAAGCTTATACCTACATTTATCCTTAATTATGTTAGATATTTCTTTTACTATTTTTTCACTATCTAACATGGGGGCTACAACAGTTCTAACTTCGTACATTTTATTTAAGCTTAATATTTTTTCTAAATTTTCTAAAACTAGTTTATTTGATTCTCCCGTTAGCCATATACTCTCTTCCTCATCAATAGACTTAATATCAAGCATAAACTTATCTGTTAAATCTATAAGTTTATCATTTAACTTAGTACTACCATTTGTATCTACAAAGCATGTTAAGCCCATTTTTTTAACCTCTTTAAAAAGTTCTATTAAAAAATCAGAATTCAATGTACATTCTCCACCACTTACAGTTATTCCTCTTATAAAAAATCTATCTTTTTCTATCTTTTTTACAAGCTCTTCAATAGAATAATCCTTTGTTTTAGGTGATGATAAGTTTTCACAAATTTTTATACACTTATCACAATTTATGCATTCTTCATCATCCCAAATAACTTTTCCATTCTTTATTGATAAGGCGCCTACTTCACAATTTTCAACACACTTTCCACAATTTAAACACATATTTATTGTTTCAGGATTATGGCAATAAAGACATTTAAAATTACATCCTTGAAAAAATATAACCATCCTATTTCCTGGTCCATCAACACAAGAAAATGGAATTATTTTATTTACTAAAGCCATAATATCACTTACCTTCTAATCTTTCTTTCAAAAGCATGGCAGTTATTTTTTGCCCCCATAGCAAAGATATCTGTATTGTTTAAAACAGCTTCTCCCCTTTCAAGCTTTTCAACTTCTGAACGTTTTGCTAAATATCCTGTGACCCTTACAACATCTGCTCCACTTCCATAAACTGATATATATCTTATTCCAGTATTAAATGCCCCTTTAACTATATCAACTAAAGCTTCTGGATGCTCATTATACGTATCCTCAAAAACAAATATATCTCCAATTCCATTGTAAAAATATTTATGAAATGGTGCTGACTGAACTATATGATTAAATATTTCTGGCTCTTCTCCCACAGGTATTCTACATCCTGGAGATACCATTTGATCTAAATCTATTCCAACTTGAGCATGAAGAACATGGTGTCCTCCAAAACAATCAACATATTTAGCCTTATGATTAGTTACAACTTCATTTAATTTCTCTATTATTTTTAAACCTAATTTATTAGCTTCCTCTGAATATCCAAATCTTTCATTTTGCTTTTCTGCTTTAAGTAATTTATTTACAGCCTCAGCAAGTCCAACTACACCAAACATTCCTGTAAATAATTCCTTTCTAATAAATCCTTCTTTCACTAAAAAATTAGAAGTGAAAAACTGAGTTTCCTCAACTAAAAATCTTACTCTCTCATCAATATATGAAAGCATCTTTCTACTTACATATGGTAATACATTGTTTAAGAAATCATCTACTGATTCTGCCTTATTAGCTGCTTCATTTAATTTTATTCTCACAAGGGTGTATCCACCCCCTCCAATATAAAAACCATTATAACAACTTGCTATGGCATATCTATCAGTGCCAAAACTTTCAACATCCATTTTATGATTTGCAAAACTTGGCTTAGCTGTGCTTAAAGCAACCTTTGCACAAAGATTTATAAAATCTTCTAAAGTATTTTCCATATCATATTTCATAGTTAAATTAGGTACAGCACACTGAAGTTCATCCATAGATTCTAATATTAATCTTCCTGCCACTGTTTCTCTTGGTCCTATATTAGCATGGACAAAAGAATCAGTTAGCGTCCTATCTATATGTTGCAAAAATAACTTAATAGCTTTTTTAGCCTCATTCTCATCTTCTATAAATGGATCTAAAAGTTCATCTAAGTTTCCTAAGTAAACAGGAAATGATGTTATAGAAGGTACATGCTTATAAAAAATCAATAAATTGTTTGTTGCTTCCCATATATCCTCTGGAACTGAAAGATTTAGAAAATCACATCCTTCTCTCATAAGCAAGGAATAATCAGGAATTATGTATCTTGGTCTAAATGGTGCATTTCCCTCAAATAATGTACATATGACTCCATCTTCTATTAGTTTTTTTGTCTCCTCATCAACATTTAAAACCTCAATTGTATTCTCTGCATAAGCAGCTAGACTTTTAACTTGTTGATGATATGTCAATGAATTATCTTTTAATATCTCTAAGACTCTATCCATATTTTTCCCTCCCATTAAAACATATATACAAGCTAATTATATGCTCTTTTCGAAATCGTGTACATATATATTTATACAAAATTTAGTCACCTAAAAACAATTATTACATTAATAATTTTAAAATACCTATTAAAAACAAGAAAAAGCTATTAATATAAGAAAATATCAATAGCTTTTTAATTTATTTAATTTGATTATTTAATTCATCAACAGTTATGGTTTTACATCCTCTTTCTTTTAATGCTGAAAGGACTTTAGTTATAGGGGAATTCTCTGAAATCTCAAAAATTTCATCGTTATTTTTATCTTTATTTTTATCTTTTATACTTCCTAAAAATTTATATGGATGTATAAAAAAGGCTGTAAGAAGTAAATCGCTTGAAGATTTTATCCTACTTGCAACAGCTTGTCCATCATCTTTCACATACCCTAAAGGAGCAGGAATATATAAAGTTGATTTATTACTTAAACTAACTAAAGGATTTAGATTCCAATACCCTGCATAAGGTTCAAACATTACTGGAAAATAATTTTCTATTATTTTTTGTTGTTTTCTATCAGCCTTATAGTGAGGACTTTCAAAAAATCCTATAGGTATATTTAAAGTATTTGCTGTTTTTAAAGCTGAATCAATAATATTTTCAACATCTTTTTTATTATTATTAACATTCCACTTTAACTCTACACCAATTCCACTTATTTCATTATTATGTTGGTGAGTATATCCATGTAATCCAATTACTGCCCCTCTATTTATTAAATAATCTAGCATATTTATAAAATGAACATTTTCAAAATCATTATTTTTAAGTAAATCATTATCAATATTCTTTTCAGGATTTATATATCTAGGTATCCAAGCTATATGAGAAACAATATTATTAGCTTTAAAATAATCTCCTATATACTTCATTTTTTCCATGTTATTATCATCAGAAAATACTCCACCTGCAGATACATCCTCAAATCTTATTAAAGCTGCTTTTCCATTATTGACTTTATATAATGGTCTTATATTATCCTCATCATTCTTATTAAATAAATATATTGACTTACTTTCTTTGTACCAATCATCTTTCAAATCTAATAGTTCATTCATATCATTTAATGATATGTAATCTTCATGATTTATATTTAATATTTCTCCCCTAAGCTTTAATATATCATTACCCTTATGAATTTCATTATTGGACAAATCTATATAACTTCCATTGTATTCATTAAATAATTTGTTATCTTTTTTAATAACTTTTCCTATTTTTTTCACATCTTCTAATGAAATATAATATCTTAAGTTTTTTTCATAAAGTTTATTTTTTAAATTTATCTTTTTATCATTTATAAAAATATTTACCCCACTTACTTTAATTACTGGTCTATTTTTTTCACCTTCTACAAGAACATATTTTCTTTCTTTTCTTTCAATATTAGAATCATAACTTAGTTTATTATTATTAACCTCTATATGAGTAATAGCATATTTTCTAAACTTAATTATTTTAAATGCTATACCTAGAATAATAACTAATAAAATAATGCCAATTATTGAAAATATCTTCTTTTTCACTTTTCTACCTCCTTTAATATAAAATATATAAAATTTATCACTTAAAAATAATAATAGCACATATTGATTATTAAAAAAAATCAATACATGCTATTTTTTATCTTGCCCAATCATTAAGATTATCTTTCATTTCTTGTAAACTATCCATTAATGTATATCCATCACTATCATTTTTAGCTATATGCTTAACAATTCCAAAGGGTCTTTGTAAGCTTAATTTTTCATCTCCTGTAATAACCCAAAGAGTTCTATAGTTTATAGGTTTAACCTCTAATTCCTTTTCTCCCACACCGTCTGTAAAATAAACTAATATATGATTTCTCATATTATTTTCCTTAATATATCTAAATACTGGGGAGAATTTTGTTGATCCATTCTTTTTACTTCTTGGTTTTATATCCTTTATTCCTTTAAGATTATAAACTCTTCTTATCTCATCATCACATTCAATAACTTTTATTTCAGCACTTTTATTTTTAACTATACCTAAAACTTCAACTATTATATTTTCAAATTCCTTATCAGAAATTGATGCTGAAACATCTATTGCTATTAGTATTTTTGGAATAGAGCTTGGAAGCTTTCCTCTTAAATCTAATCTTTCTGGAAATCTTCTATCTTTTCTTGTAATAGTTTTTCTATAACTTCCTCTAGTTGTAGGAAGTATCTTTTTTAAAAATTCACTCCATTTAATTTCTGGTTTCTCTTTCATAAGAAGTATAATTTTCTCTAAATCTTTAGGTGCCTTACCTTTATAAGCATTTATTGCTGTTTTTTTAGTTAATCCTTCAAGACTATCTAAGCTTAAGGAAACCTCTTCCCAAACCTCATGAGACTCCCCTTGATCTACTAATCCATTAGCTTCTCCATCTTTATCTACTATTCCATACTTCTTTCTTCTTTCTATAGCTTTTTGTATTTCCTCAGCATACTTTTCCATTGGCATATCTTGTTTTAAGTCTATATTATATTCTAAGTTAACATAGTCTAACCTCTTACTATATGAAGGTAAGTTTTTAATATACTGGTTTATGGCTATATCCATAGCTATGCTTACTGCAAGCTTAGAATATTTTCTACTTAAAGCTTTTTCTCTATCATAATGAGACATCATTATATGATATACTTCATGCTTTAAAAGAGCCTGCATTTCCTTTAAATCACACTCAAGTATTATTCTTGGATTAAAGGCCATAGTAAAGTGACCAACCTCCGGTTTAGTTGCTATAGGCCACTTTATATCTTTTCTTATTATTCTTTTAACATGAATAAGAAACTGACCAAAAAATGAATTTTCTTTATCATATAAAGAAATTATAACTTTCTCTATAAGATTCCAAAATTCTCTATTAAAATCTTCAGTTAACTCTTTATTTTCTTCCTCAGCATCTATTGCTATGTTAAGAAGTTTTCTTCTAGTTCTCTCAAAATCCATAAGATTTTTCACCACCTAGCTATATATATCAAAGAATGCCTCTAAGAACTTATCTTCCTGTAATAATTTATTGTAAAGCTCTCTTGAATGATCACTTTTGATCTCTTTCATTATTCCAAGTCTTAAATCCTTTGGATAGCAACTTAATAAATCTGAAAATACTCCAAGTTCTTCCTCATATTCCTCTAAAGACTCAAGGTAGTTAAGTGCACTCTTTGCTATAATATACATTCTTGAGTGATTTTCACTCATTATTCTTTCTCTTACATTAAATCCTAAAACCTTACTTTCAAATATTTCTTCATTTGAAATAATAGGTTTATTTAAAGTATTTATATATGCCATAAATTCTTGTGCTATAGTTTGACCTACGTTGCCTTTTAAAGCTCCATAAAGTATTTCTTTTGAAAATGTCTTTTTATTTTCTAAATAAACTTTATAAGCCTTAGAAACCCTCTCCCAACTTCTTGGAGTGGCTTTTATAGTTTCTAAGGAATTTGGAGTATGGAAGTATTCTGGGAAAGTTGATAAGAATTCAATTATATGCTCATGTATATTACCTTTTCCCATAGCCCAACTCATCCACTCTTTCAAATTAGAACTTATATCTATCCAAACAAATCTATCTTCCTGTGCTGGGTCCATATCAATAACTTGATAATCACTATCTTCATAGTTATCATACTTATTTGATGGATTCATAGCTGCAAGTATATAAACATCTTTATCTAAATTATAACCATTTATTTCTCTATTTAAGATAAGATTCATAAGTTCTTGTTGAACTGTATGTTCACATCTATTTAACTCGTCTATGAATAATAAAACTCTTTCTTCATTTTTTATATAATTATCTATTTCCATAAGTTTAACATGTGTTGCATATTTTGTTATGCTTTTTTCTTCTTTTCGTCCATTAGAAATAAAAGCTTTTTTTTCAACTACTGGTAATCCACCAATCTCCCCTTCTTTAAGAAGACTTCCATCTATAGTTACTAAATGATAATTATTTATTTTACAAAGCTCTCTTGCTAGAGAAGTTTTACCTATACCACTTTCCCCTATTAAAAGAGGTACTTCCCCTGTCATAAGAACTAAATTAACTGTACTTAACGCCTCTTTAAAATCCATCTTAGTCTTACCTTCTTTCTCTCTAGTTTATATTGATAACATACTGTCTACTAATATTACTTTTGCTTGTTTACTTCCGTGCTCTTTAATAAACTCCACTTTATTCATTTCTAAAACTTCTAAATCTAAAAAATCTAAAAGATATTTTTCATCAACATCCTCCTCATTTACCTTTTTCATTAAGATATCAATAACCATATCAATATCTAAACTTTCATAAAGATATTTAACTACATTTATGTTATCTCCTATAAAAATCTCTAAATCCTCATATGTATAATTAGGCAAGAAATTTATGGCCTCTGCATCTTCCTTAACAGCCTCTCTCATAGCTTCTAAAGTTGGCTCCTTAACAAATTTTATTGCTGTCCAATGATTTTTTACTGCTATAAGCTGAACCTCTGCTGAGGGCTCTTCTATGTACTTTATAGAATCATAATCTCTTTCAACAGCCATCTTCTTTAATTTCTCTGAAGGATTTTTAACAAATTGAATTGCCCATCCTTTTGTTTTTATAGCTTCTTCTTTAACTTTTTCTGTTGGTTCCTTAATAAGTTTTAATGAATTCCATAAGGATTTAACAGCTAATATACATATTTCCTCTGATGGTTCCTTAACATATTCTATAGTTCCAGGATTTCTTCTAACAGCCTCTTCCTTAACTTTTTCATATTGATTTTCAATATATTGAATTGTAAAAGGATTTTTCTTAACTGCTTCTAACTGAATCTCCTCTGAAGGATTTTTAATTTCTCTTATATATAAAGGATTTTCCTTAACCTTTTTCTTTAGTTCTAAATTATCTATATTACTCATAATACACATCCTTAATTTTAATTTATATATTTAAGTATCAGCTTTAGACTCTCTAATAATATTACAAATTAAAGCTTTTATTAATTTCTGCATTTATGTAACAATTATCTAAAATATGTTTTATAAAATATGATTTTATAATATTTATTATATAATAATTATTATTAATAATAAACCCCTTTTATACATAAAAATACCGCCTTAAATTCAAAGGCGGTATTTTAAATATTTAAAACTATTAAATATTAAATTTATCTATATCTCTTTGAACTGCCTGTAAAAGGTTGTTAAGTTCCCAAACTTCTCCTTCTTCTATAAGTTTATTTAAACTTATTTGATATCTTGAAGCCTCTGCAACCTTACCTATAGAAATAAGAGTTAGTATGCTGTTCATTATGTTTGTTATAACGTCTGACTTAATCTTAAATAAAGTTTGAGCATCCTTTATCTCGTCCTTTATCTCAATCATTTCTTCATCTAGCATAAAAGCTGCATCTGCTGCTCTTTTTAGCTTAAATTGTATATCCTTTGGCAGATTTTTTTTATATTTATAATTTAGAGAGTGTTCAATTGTAGCCCAGAAATTCATGGCTAAAGTTCTTATTTGAAACTCAGCTAATATATCTTTCTGCCCCTCTGCCATATTTATAGGATATCGTATAACCACATGATAACTTCTATAACCACTTGGTTTAACATTACTCACATAATCCTTCTCATAAAGAACTTGCATATCTTTTCTATTTCTTATTAGTTTAACAACAGTATCTATGTCATCAACAAACTGACACATTATTCTTATACCTGCTATATCCTCCATCTCATACTGAATTCTATCAACAGGAATACTATATTTGTTAGCCTTTTCTAATATACTTGAAACCTCTTTTACCCTTCCAGTTACAAATTCTATTGGAGAATATTCATTTTTTCTTCTAAATTCTTTCCTAATACTTCTCAACTTTACCTTAAGTTCACTTACTGCCTGGTCATAAGGAGTTAAAAAGTCTTTCCAATTTTGTATAGCCATAGAATCACCTATCTCCCTAACTCTCTTAGAGAATTTTTAACAAACTCTCCTCGATAATTATAACAAAAAAAGTATAAAAACTAAATATTTGAAAATTTATTTTTAATCTAATATTTTTATAGGATCAAACTCTATGTAATCACAGCTTGTTAACTTATAATCTATTCCATCTCTCTCTTCATTTAAAATTTTTCCTCTAAGAGCCATTCCATGAAGGTGACCATATATAACTATGTCTACTCCAAACTCTTTAAAAAGCTCTATAAAAGCTGAATCCTCAAATTTTTCATTTGTAGGTGGATAGTGAACCATACAAATTATGTTCTCATAACCAGCCTTCTTAGCTTCTTCTAAAGAAAGTCTTAGCCTAATTTGTTCTCTATCATAAATCTTTCTATCTTTTTGAGTGAATTTATCAGAACCTTCACAAATCCATCCTCTACTTCCACATATTGCCCAATCTTTATATGTAAAAAAGTTATTTTGTATAAACTTAGTATTCTCATACATATTATTTAATTTTGTTATACTTCCCCACCAATAATCATGATTTCCTTTTATTATTATCTTTTTTCCAGGAAGTTCATTTATCCAATCTAAGTCATCCTTACTCTCATCAGCTTTCATTGACCAAGAAATATCCCCTGCTATTAAAACAGTATCTTCCTCTGTTATTTTATTTTCCCAATTTTCCTTTATCTTTTCATGATGGTTTATCCACTTATCACCAAAGATATCCATAGGCTTATCAGTATTAAGTGCTAAATGCAAATCTGAAATAGCATATAACGCCATATTTCATCACCTTTCATCTTCTATTTTGTCAGTACTTTATTATACACTTTTATTAATTATATACACAAGTTTTCTAACTAAAGTGATAAACTCTAAAGCCTAATTTCAACTTTATGTATTCCTATAAATATATCTCTTAATAAAACTTCTTAAAAATTAATTTAACTCTAAAAAATTATATGAAAACACCTCAAACTTTTTCTTTAAAATTTAATAAGTTCTTTATTTTTTTCTCAAAAAAAATTACTCCGTTAAGTAGATTTTACACAGTCTTTTATACCGTGTCTACTTAACGGAGTGTATCTCAAAGTATGAATGATAAAACTTACAAATAATATGAAGAGAATATATAGATAAGCTTTAGAATTTAAATTATTACGTAGAAAATATCACCTTAAAAAGCTTAGATTATTTGAAGGGTATCAAGTTTCTAAGCTTTAGTGATATTTTCTTAGTAATGATTATAAACCCTTAGCAAAATCAGTTTTTCTTGGAATATATTTGTAAGTTTTATAAAAAGTCATTTTGATAAATACCCTTTTTATTAAGATTAAGCTAAAACTATCTTATTGTAGTTTTTCTTACCTCTTTTTATTAAGGCTTCTCCATTTTCAAAATCTGACTCTTCTAAAGTCTTTTTGAAATCTTGAACCTTTTCACCATTTAATGATAATCCTCCTTGTTTAACAAGTCTCTTACCTTCTGCCTTTGATGGCATGATTCCAGCTTCAACTAAAACATCTAAAAGTTCAGTTCCAAGCTTATCTTTTCCCATTTCGTAAGTTGGAACATTACTCATGTCTCCACCTTTTCCAAATAAAGCTTCTGCAGCCTGAGACGCCTTAGTAGCTTCCTCTTCACCATGTATAAGTTTAGTTACCTCAAAGGCTAAAACCTTCTTAGCTTCATTTATTTGAGCTCCCTCTAAACTTGAAAGTCTTCTAACCTCATCCATTGGAACGAATGTTAATAATTTTAAGCATTTTTCAACGTCTGCATCATTAACATTTCTCCAGTATTGATAGAATTCGTATGGAGAAGTTTTCTCTGGATCTAACCATAATGCCCCATTAACTGTTTTACCCATTTTTTGTCCTTCTGAGTTAGTTAATAATGTACAAGTCATAGCGAAAGCACTTTCCTGTGATTTCTTTCTAACAAGCTCAACACCAGCTATCATATTTGACCACTGATCATCTCCACCTAATTCCATTTTACAATTATATTTTTTATTTAAAACGTAAAAATCATATCCTTGCATTAACATGTAGTTAAATTCTAAGAATGAAAGTCCTCTTTCAAGTCTTTGTTTGAAACATTCAGCTGAAAGCATTCTGTTTACTGAAAAATGAACCCCTACCTCTCTTAAGAATTCAACATAGTTTTGATTTAATAACCAATCTGCATTATTAACAAGTATAGCTTTATCATCTGAGAAATCTATGAATTTCTCCATTTGCTTTTTAATACAAGCAACATTGTGAGCTATAGTCTCATTAGTCATCATTTTTCTCATGTCAGTTTTTCCACTTGGATCTCCAATTGTAGCTGTACCACCACCTATTAAAGCTATTGGTCTATGCCCAGCTTTTTGCATATGTGCCATGAACATCATTGCTATGAAGTGACCCACATGTAAACTGTCTGCTGTTGGATCAAATCCTATATAAAAAGTAACTTTTTCCTTTTCTAAAAGTTCTCTTGTTTCAGCTTCATGAGTAAACTGTTTTATGTACCCACGTTCCATTAACGTATCTAATACATTAGCCATTTGTTATCCCTCCAAAAAAATTAAATCCAGCCTAATTACTGGTATTGCTTTTTAGCATATCATATATCATATAGTATATCCTTTATTAAAATAATTCTCAATTGATTTGTAAAAAAAATAAGGGTCTATATCAAAATATAATAATAAAACTTTATTTTGATACACGCCCTTATTCTATGCATAGTATTTAATATTACCAAAATACTATGACTATTATCTATATTAATAAATTTGTTTTCTCTTTAAATTTTAAATTTATGCTACATATTTTTTTATATCATCTGGTATACTCTCTTTCTCTCCATGAATTGTTAAAAATACGTTTACATTAAACTTTCTACTCAAACATTCTATTTTTTCTAAATAATAACTAAATTCCTTTATATTTATTTCCATTAGTATATCTGCCATACTATCAATATATATACTTTCAACATCATAATCTCTTGATACTATTCCTTGTAGAAAACCATAAAACTCTTCACAATTTTTAATACAATAATTATTCATGGATATTAATCTAACTTTTTTATTAAGTTGAAGCATTCTTTTGTTATTATCATCAATAAATATAACACTTCCCTTTGCTTTTTCACTCTCTTCATTAGCTAAATTAACTAAGTTCTTGCTTTTCCCAGTACCTCTTTGGTTAAAGAATAATCGAATCATCTTTACCACCCCTTATTGATGTTTTTATCAGGTAAAAACTTCCTTTTATATATATTATTCACTAACTATTAAAATTATTAATTTATTAAATATAAATTTAGATAAAACAAATAATAGAAAGCCTATAAAATATTATAGGCCATAGACTTTCATTATTTACATTTAAATTTAAAATAATACTAAAGAGTATTTCCTGTAATTGTTGTTCCATCTATTTCAACTTTTACATTCACTTTTAGATTAGTTATTTCTATAGGTTCTTTAAGTAATATTTCATTTGGATATTTCCTATAAAATAAGTTATTGGCATTAACAATATCTAAATCATCTTTTTTAAAACTTTCAAATAACATTTCTAAATGTTGTTTTATAGTATTTTCCTCTTCAGCCTGAAGAAGATTTAATAATTTTTCATCAACTATAAGTCTTGACTGCGACTCCCCTATAGAACAATTTATTTTTATATCTTTATATAAAGTTATCTCCTCTCCATTATAGCTTATGGATGTTTTTGTTTTTGCATTAGATATATCTAAGGTAACAAAAGTATTAGGATCCTGTGGATTCATGGCTTCTAAAGTTCCTTTTTTTAGTTTTCCGATTAAAAGATTATAACTTAACCCTTCATCTGCACTTATTCTTCTAACAAGTGCTTCATTCTTAAATAAAGCTCCTCCACTTAATTCTAATCTCTTTTCTTCCATATCATCTCTTATGCTAAGGGCACCTAAAACCATTAGATTTCCATAATTAGTTCTGCTTTCTAAGTAATCATTGGCATCTATAGCTATTATTCTAGGATTTTTCTTCATTCTATGAACTAAGTCATCAATGAATACACCTAAATATTCCTCATCAACAGTTACATCATTTAATAATTCCTCTGGAGAGCCAAATAAAACAAACATATACGGTCTAATCATAAACTCTTGATTTTTATCTATTATATCTATATATTTTTTTATTCCATTTTTAGCTGCTTTTTCAGTAAATATATATCCCTTACATTGTGTAAAATCAAGCTTACTGCTTGAATACATATTTATTTCTGTTATAGCTTCTAAAACGGTTTTCCCAGTTCCTTTATAAAGTACTCTTCTCCCCTTATCAGAGCTATCATTTGAACTTCTATAAGGTTTAACGCAATCTAAGTAAATATCAATATTTCCCACATCATTTTCATCAAATACCATGCTTGTTACAAAAGTAACCTTATTTATATCTTTGTAATTATAACATCCCATAAATAAGGTTCCAGCAATAATTAATACTAATAAACTAATTATAACTTTCTTTAGGTTCATTTCTACCATCCTTGCTAACTATGTTTTTTGATATTTCATCAAGTTTTCCCCTAATTATAATATCTTTGAATTTATATCTATTTAATGTTCCTAATGGGAATAAGTATTGATATTTACAACTTCTTAAATGAGCTAAGTGAGATAATAAAACAGCGCCTATTAATACAAAGCCAGGTATTCCAAAAAATGATGAAATTATAACAATTATAATACTCCATATAGATACTGCTCCATAAAGTTTAGGGATTAGAAAATAGCAAACTGCACCAAGTGCCACCACAACAATGGTTATTCTTGAAGCTATTCCAGCCCCCACTGCTGCATCACCTAAAATTAATCCAGCAACTAAACTCATGGAAGTTCCTATTGGTTGAGGAAGCCTTAAACCTGCCTCCTTTATAATTTGGAATAAAAGCATCATTATTATTACCTCTGCTACAATTGGAAATGGCACCCCAGCCCTTGCAACAGCTAACCTAAAAACAAACATACTAGGCAATACTGAAAAATGATGAGTAACCAAGGCAACATACATTCCTGGTAAAAACATTGCAATAAAAAAAGCAATCCACCTTAAAATTCTAGTAAAGCTAGTAAAATACCTATTTAAATAATAATCATCAGGCGTTTGAAAATTCTCTATAAAAAAGAAGGGAACTGTGATAACAAAAGGTGTTCCATCAACTATTATTGCCACTCTTCCTTCTAATAATTTTGCTGCAACTTCATCTGCCTTCTCTGTATATCCTACAGTATCAAATAATGTTTTATCTTCTCTTAATTTAGCCTCTATATAATTAGTGTCTAAAATAAACTTATAATCTAAATTTTTTATTTTTTCTCTAATCTCATCTACTAAATCTTTAGGTGCTTTATTTTTTATGTATGATATGCAAACAACTGTCTGAGTTTCTTCTCCTACATACAAAGGTTCAAACTTCAAATTATAATTTTTTATTCTTCTTCTAAGCAAGGTAACATTATCAACAAAAGCTTCATTAAACCCCTCTCTAGGCCCTTTTAAAACTGCTTCTGTTACAGGAATTCCAACACCTCTTCTCGTATATCCTTTTGTTTCACAATAAATTACCTTCTCATGATTTTTAAAGATTATTATTACATCTCCAGATAAAACATGTAATAATGTGTCATTATTATCTTTAGACCAATTTGTTATGTTTATGTCTATAACCTTAGTCATAATATCATACTCATCCTTAACCCCATCTTTTACTAAAGTTAATGGCTTTACTATGTATTCACTTATAAATTGGGTAGAACATAAAACATCCATAAAAACTATGGTAGCTGGTCCTAATGCTGTTTCCACCTCCCTATACTTAACATCAAAACTGTCTTTTAATTTTTCTTTTAAGAATTCTAATTGCTTTTGCATTTTATTTATCACCCAAAAATATTATCCGCTATTGTTATGTTTAATATTCATTATTTTGAGAATACTAAACTTTGAAAATTATAAAAGAAATGAGGTGATTTATTTGGGAAAACTGACAGCAAGACATTTTATATTTTTTATAATTGCTGCAATAAGTACATCTTTAGTGAATTATACATCCCTATTCATAAAGCTTGGGGGGAGGGATTCTTGGATTTTCACCATATTATCAGGAGTTATTTTCTTTTTTATAAGCTCCTATATATTTAGTGTAATATCAAAAATAAATTATTATGATTTTAAAGAAACTTGTTACATAGTTTTAGGTAAAGCATTAGGAAACTTTTATATTTTAATATTCTCATTAACCTTAATTTTAGTATGTATAGAGTCTGCTTCTTTATCTTCTTCATCAATTAACGTGAATATTTTTTCAGAAACACCAATTTGGTATTGTTTATTATTTTTCATGATTACAGTATTTTTAATTGGTAAAAACAGATTCAATAGCCTTCTTATAATATGTATTGTTTCTATGAGTGTTGTTGTTTTAGTAAATATATTGCTATTACTATTAAATATTCAGTATATTGACTATACATTGTTAACACCAATATTTAAGGATAGAAGAATTTCAGAATATGTTCTTTGTGCATTAATTCAATTAGGTTCTTTATCAACCTTAGCAATTGTACTTCCTATAATTCCGAGGATAGATGATAAAAAAAATCTAAAGAAAATTTCAATAAACTCAATTTTATTAACATCTATTTGTATTGCAATATTTGTTATTATACTTATTTCTACTCTAGGTTCATTAAGAAGTGAGAATATTTTCTATCCTCAGTTTATTCAAGCTCAAAGAATATACTTTGGAGGATTTGTTGAAAATGGTGATATTTTTGTTATGATATCTTCTTTACTTTCATGGGTTGTTAAATATATAATTACAACATTTTCACTATACACAATTTGGAAAGATAGAATAGGTCATAAAAGTAATTTTATAGCCTTAATTTCAATTATTGTTTATGCTTTCTCTTATTTAGCTGCTAAGAATGTTTATACTCTTTTTATACTACTTAAATACTATCAATACATACTGTTAGTAGTATTTTTAATTTGTCCTTTAATCATTTATATAATTGCTAGTTTAAAAATTAACAAATTTAAATATTTGAAATAAAAAAGTATTGTATTCTTTTTTCTATATGATATAATCTACTTATAAAATAAAATTTAGTAGATATTTAATTATTTCTGTCCTGTAAAATTCGATTTTATAGTATGGTTAATAAAAGGGTCTAGTAAATTTTACAGGAGGTAAAAGAAATGGAAGATAAGAATTTAGTATGTAAAGACTGTGGAAAAGATTTCGTATTCACTGTAGGAGAGCAAGAGTTCTTCAAAGAAAAAGGATTCGAAAACGATCCAGTTAGATGCCCAGCTTGCAGAAAAGCAAGAAAAGCTCAAAAAATGAATAGATAATTGATAATTAACGAAAGTTTATTCATAAATTAAAAGTTCTGCATTTTGCAGAACTTTTTTCGTTGTTCTTTCATAAAACCATTCTAATTTGGAAATATTATATAAAGCAATTTCCAAATTACTCTACCGAAATTTCTATCAAATTTTCCATATGAAGTATATTATTGCTTTATTTTAACAATATTTAAGTTTTAAATTTAATTATAAATATATTTATTGAAAAGTACATACTCAAATTTGTAATATATTATAGATAGATTTAGCTTTTTATGGTATATTTATGAGTATATAAAAATGCGAGAAAAGGGATGATAAACAATGTCAAACGCTGAAAACTCATCAAATTTTATAAGAAACATAATAATAGATGATTTAAATAGCAAAAAACATGATACTATAATAACTCGTTTTCCACCAGAACCTAATGGATACTTACATATAGGTCATGCAAAATCAATAGTTTTAAACTTTGAATTAGGAAAAGAGTTCAATGGAAGAACTAACTTAAGATTCGATGATACTAATCCAACTAAAGAGGATACAGAATATGTTGAATCAATTAAAGAAGATGTTAATTGGTTAGGATATAACTGGAGCGAGCTACATTTTGCATCAAACTACTTTGATGAAATGTATAAAAGGGCTATTCTTTTAATAAAAAAAGGGAAAGCTTATGTTTGCGATTTAACAGCTGAAGAAATTAAAGAATATAGAGGAACACTTACTGAGCCTGGTAAAGAAAGTCCTTATAGAAATAGATCAATTGAAGAAAACTTAGATTTATTTGAAAGAATGAGAAAAGGTGAATTTGAAGATGGAACTAAGGTTTTAAGAGCCAAGATAGATATGAGCTCTCCAAACATTAATTTCAGAGATCCTATAATCTATAGAATAGCACATGCTAGCCACCATAACACAGGGGATAAGTGGTGCATCTACCCTATGTATGACTTTGCTCATCCACTAGAAGATGCTATAGAAGGAATAACTCATTCAATATGTACTTTAGAATTTGCAGATCACAGACCTCTTTACGATTGGTTCGTTAAAGAATGTGAAATGGAAAGTGTTCCAAGACAAATAGAATTTGCAAGACTTAATATCACTAATACTGTTATGAGTAAAAGAAAACTTAAGCAATTAGTTGATGAAGGTATAGTTGATGGATGGGATGATCCTAGAATGCCTACAGTTGCTGGTCTTAGAAGAAGAGGATACACTCCTAAGTCAATAAGAAATTTCTGTAAAGCTATAGGTGTTGCTAAGGCTGATTCAACTGTTGATTCTCAAATGCTTGAGCACTTCATAAGAGAAGATTTACAAGAAACTGCCCCAAGAGCCATGGCAGTTATAAATCCACTTAAATTAGTTATAACTAACTATCCTGAGGGAGAATCAGAAATACTTGAAATAGAAAATAATCCTAAGGATGAATCAGCAGGTAAAAGAGCTGTTACATTCTCAAGAGAACTTTATATAGAGAGGGAAGACTTCATGGAAAATCCTCCAAAGAAATACTTTAGATTATTCCCAGGAAACGAAGTAAGATTAAAAGGTGCTTACTTTGTAAAATGTAACGAAGTTATCAAAGATGAAAATGGTGAAGTTAAAGAAATCCACTGTACTTACGATGTAGAGACTAAGAGTGGATCTGGATTTACAGGAAGAAAAGTTAAAGGAACAATCCACTGGGTTGATGCTAACAATTGTATTCCTGCTGAATTTAGATTATATGAACCACTAATCTTAGATGACTGTGAAGAAAATGAAGGAAAACACTTCCTTGAGCAAATAAATCCAAACTCATTAACTATATGCAATGGATTTATTGAGCCAAATGCTAAAGATGCTAAAATCCAAGATAAATATCAATTATTTAGACATGGATACTTTAATGTTGATCCTAAGTTTACTAGTGATGATAACTTAGTATTCAACAGAATAGTTTCATTAAAAAGTTCATTCAAAGTTAAATAATATAAAAAGACCAGGTAACCTGGTCTTTTTTTGTTTAATCTAAAAACTTTAGCTACATTCTAAATTACCCTACTCATAAAATTCATATAAATTTCAATAAAACTTAAAACTTAATATAATTTTATTGAAAATAATTATCATTAACTATTGACACATTTGATTAATTATTATATTATAATATCAACAAGTAATTGAAATTGATTTTCATTTATGATTAAAAATAGATTTAAATATTATGAGGTGATATATATGAAAAAATTAAACATTATTTTTTGGTCAGGAACAGGTAACACAGAATCTATGGCTGAATTAATATCAGAAGGTGCAAAAGAAAAAGGCTTAGAAGTTAAATTAATTAACGTTTCAGATGCAAGTACTAATGATATTGATGAATGCGATATATTAGCATTAGGTTCACCAGCTATGGGCTGTGAAACAATAGAAGAAGGAGAAATGGATCCATTTGTTGAAGAAATTTCAGGATTAGTTTCAGGAAAACCTACTCTATTATTTGGTTCATATGACTGGGGAACTGGTGAATGGATGGATAACTGGAAAGATAGAATGGAAGGCTACGGTGCAAATGTAGTTGATACATTAATAGTTAACAACGCTCCTGAAGGAGAAGATATAGAAAAATGTAAAGAAGCAGGAAAAGCTCTTTAATTTTAAATTTACTTATAAAAAAATATTGATTTGAAAGAAAGGTGGAAGCAAGTAAATGAATAATAATTTCCTTAATCTCTTAGAAACTCTTAACAACGAAAAATACATGAGAACTTTTATATCATATTTAATTTCTCCAGTAATAACAGGGATTAAGCCTTCTTCTACCCTTACTCTTTCAAAGCAAGGTCAAAATTTATTTAGCCTTTGGAATATGTACGGTGATACTTTTCTAAAAGATTTAGACCTAAAACATATTATTCTTAGAGAAACAAGTACTTCTAAGGTTATCCTTATATATAATGAGGTTAATCTAATGAATGCAATCTATAAAAGAAATTCAATAGAATTTCTTGAAAAACTAGGCTATAGTTTAGAAATGAATCTAGATGAAATATTAAGTCATCTAGTAAATAGATACTCTGATTTTCATTGTCCACATGAACTTGGAATTTTCTTAGGAATTCCAGTTAGTGATGTTAAATGTTTTATGGAATGCACTGAAAGTAAATGTTTGCTTTGCGGATATTGGAAAGTTTATGAGGAAGAAAAAAAAGCTAAAAAGATTTTTGAACTTTATGATAGTTCAAAAGAAATTGTAATGAATCATTTGCTTATAGGCAAGGATTTAAAAGAAGTATATAACTTAACAAATAATGTATATAAATTTAATATTTAAAATTAAACTCTCATTGCCAATAACCACTTAGATTTTGCCATTTCTAAGTGGTTATTTATTTAGTATATTTTAAAATAAATCTCTCTTTTAAAATAAATAAATTTCTCTTTTAAACTAATATTGATTTTATATATACCTTTTTGGGGATCATCTTTATAAATAGTTTAGAGTTTCATTGAATATGGAAAAATAATAGCCTTAAGAAGCTAAGTTGTTTGACCAAAAGGAGTTTCTTCACTATAGCTACTATTCTGGAATATTCAATAGAAACTCTCTGCGTAATTAAGTAGTTCTGAAGGAATAGCTAAAATCAACACTCTCTTAAGACAGATCCTAAAATAAAAAAGCCTTAAATCTTTTTTTTATTTAAAGAATTTAAAAACTTTTGTTATTTATTAATTGCTTGTGAATTTATATCCTACTCCTCTTATTGTTTGAATATATTGAGGATTTTTATCATCACTTTCAACTTTCTTGCGTAAATGTCTTATATGAACATCCACAGTCCTTGTTTCACCTATGTATTCGTAGCCCCATATTTTATCCAAAAGAAGTTCTCTTGTTAAAATATTTCCTTTATTTTGTATAAGAAGTTTTAATAATTCAAATTCTTTTAATGTAAGTTCTATATTCTTTGAATTCTTAGTTACTTCCCTTGTTTTAAAGTTTACTGTTACATCACCAAACTTTATTATATTTTCTTCTTTTTTTACATTACTTCTTCTTAATAGAGCTTTTATTCTAGCCATAAGCTCCCTTATTGAAAAAGGTTTTGTTATATAATCATCGGCCCCTAATTCTAAGCCTAAAACTTTATCAAACTCTTCTCCCTTTGCTGTAATAATCATCACTGGTATATCTTCAGTTTCTTCATTTTTTCTTATTTCTTTACAAACTTCTAATCCATCAATTTCTGGTATCATTAAATCTAGAAGTATTAAATCAAATTTATTTTCATTTATTTTTTCTAAAGCTTCTCTTCCATTTACAGCAACTTCTGTTTCGTACCCATCTTTCTTTAGGTTAAATTTTATAAGTTCTCTAATATGTTCTTCATCATCAACTATTAGAACCTTTTTATTTGACATAATTTGTCCCTCCTTTTACCTAAAAACACTCACCTATTCTATAGCTTATCACAATATTTAAAACAAAAAAAGATATACCTTTGATTGATATATCTTTTCTGCTTTAATTTATAACTTTTATAAAGATTAATTTTAAAATAAAACTTATTTAAATTACTGTTGTGATTTATTTAAAGTATTATTCCATAAGACATAAACAATTAACCTAATTCAGTCATATCTCCTTTTATGGCATAAACTATATTCTCACATACATTTGTGATATGATCACCTATTCGCTCTAAATATCTTGCAACAAATATTAATTTAACACCTTGATTTATATTATTTGGATCCTTATGCATTGCACCTAGTATATTAACATATATATCATTGTATAAATCATCAACTATATCATCTTCTAAGGCTGCATCATAAGCAAGCTTAGTTTCGCTACTATCTAAGGAATTTTTAGCTGATTTTATCATACTTAGACATACTGATTTCATCTTTGGAATTCCAGTCATTCCTGTTATATGCTCATCATCATCTATTTTTATGGTTTCCATAGCTATATTAACGGAATAATCCCCTATTCTCTCTAGCTCAGTTGCTATTGTTGATAATGCATATATATATCTTAAATCCTTTGCCATAGGCTGTTTAAGAGCTGTAAGTTCTATTGTCTTATCTATTATTTTATGTCTTAATCTATCTATTTCATCATCCATCTTAATTACTTCTCTTGCTAATTTAACATCCTTATTAATTACAGAATCTACAGACTTACAAATAGCAATCTCACATAATTCTATCATGTTTTTAGTTTCAACTTTTAAATCTTTAATGCTTTTTCTTAAATCATCCATGCTCATATTTTCACCCTTTACTAATTTTATTTTTTATTTGGTTATATCTTTAGCCTAATATGATTTTAACTATTTATTAAAACTCAATACTCTATAAAAGCATAGCCCCTCTTTATTCTACTTAAATATCTAAAATAATGACTTTTAATTTTTAACCGAATCTTCCTGTTATATAATCTTCTGTTCTTTTATCTCTTGGGTTTGTGAATATGGTATTAGTTTCTCCAAACTCAACTAACTCTCCACTTAAGAAGAATGCTGTTTTATCAGATATTCTAGCTGCCTGTTGCATGTTATGAGTTACTATTACTATAGTATATTTATCCTCTAATTTTCTAATAAGTTCTTCTACTTTCAATGTTGAAATTGGGTCTAAAGCTGATGTTGGTTCATCCATAAGTATTATTTCTGGGTTCATTGCAATAGCTCTCGCTATACAAATTCTTTGTTGTTGTCCTCCTGATAATCCTAATGCAGATGATTTTAGTCTATTTTTAACCTCATCCCAAATTGCAGCATCCCTTAAACTTTCTTCAACGATTTTATCTAAAACCTTTTTATCCTTTATACCATGTATTCTTGGTCCATAAGCAACATTATCATATATGCTCATAGGAAAAAGATTAGGCTTTTGGAATACCATTCCCACCTTAGTTCTAAGCCCTATAACATCATCATCTTTATAGATATCATTTCCATCTATTTTTATTTCTCCCTCTATTCTTACTATTGGAATTAAATCATTCATTCTGTTTAGTGTTCTTAAGAATGTTGATTTACCACATCCTGAAGGGCCTATTAATGCCGTTACTTCATTTTCTTTTATATCTATGTTAATCTTTTTTAATGCCTGATTACTTGCATAAAACAAATCTAAATCTATAACTTCTATTTTTGTATTTTTTTCCTTCATCTTAATATCACCTCAAATTAATAGTTTGCCTTATTGAATTTCTTAGCTATTAACTTAGCTGAAATATTTAATGCTAATATTATTATTATAAGCACTATTCCAACTGCAGCCGCAGTTTCTATATCTCCCTTTTCCTTTGTTACAAGGTATGCTTCCACAGTAAGTGTTCTTGCACTTGAAAAAATTCCTCTTGGCATTTGTGCAACGGTTCCAGCAGTAAGTAATATTGCGGCTGACTCTCCAATTATACGTCCTATTGATAATATTATTCCAGAAAGTATTCCTGGCATTGCACTTGGTAATATTACCTTATATAATGTTTGGAACTTTGTAGCCCCTAATCCTAATGAGGCTTCTCTATATAAATGAGGCACTGTTTTTAAGGCCTCTTCTGTTGTTCTTATTATTACAGGTAAAATTATGATTGATACAGTCAATGAGCCTGCTAGTATTGAATATCCCATTTTTAACGCCACTACAAAGAATATTCCTCCAAATAATCCATATACGATTGATGGAATTCCTGCTAAGCTTTCAGTAGCAAATCTTATGAATTTAACCATTTTTCCTTGCTTAGCATACTCTTGTAAATAAACTGCTGCCAATACTCCAATTGGTGTTGCAACTGCCAATGAAAGAACAACAGTCCATAATGATGTCACTATCATAGGTAGTATTCCGCCACCTTTTGAAGAATAATCACTTACTAAGAATGAAAGATTTATCTTTCCAATTCCTTTTACAAATATAAATCCTAATATTATTGCTAGAATTCCTATTGTAAATAAAGCTGATCCCCAAACTAATATATTTAAAATATTATCTTTAACTTTTCTCATATTTATTTACCACCTTTATTTGAAATTTTACTTAGAACTAAGTTTAGTATTAATATGAATGTGAATAATACTATCCCCGTTGCAAATAACATCTCTTGGTGTGTTCCAAAGGCATATCCCATTTCTAATGCTATATTAGTTGTAAGTGGTCTTACACTGTCCATAATTGAATCTGGGATTACTGGTGTATTTCCAGCTACTAATATAACTGCCATTGTTTCTCCAATTGCCCTTCCTACTCCTAAAACAACCCCAGTCATTATTCCTGACTTAGCTGCAGGTACAACAACCTTAAATATTGTTTCTGTTTTTGAGGCACCAAGTGCTAAAGATCCCTCTTTATAAGCTTTTGGAACTGCTCTGATTGCAGTTTCTGACACTGTTATTACCGTTGGCAACATCATTATTGCTAATACTATTATTACTGCTAATAAACTCTGTCCTTTTGGTAAATCAAATAAATTTTGTATTGTTGGTACTATTACTGCCAATCCAAAAATACCATATAATACTGATGGTATTCCTGCTAAAAGTTCTACAGCACCTGACATGAATTTAGCTAATCCTTTTGGTGCTATCTCAACTATAAATATGGCAGTTAGTATTCCTATTGGAACCCCTATTAAAAGAGAACCAAATGTAGCTCCCAATGAAGCTATTATCATTGGTAATATTCCATATTTATTTACACTTGGAATCCATTCAGTTCCAAATAAAAAATCAAAAAATGAATATCCTTCAACTATAAAAGGTCTTAACCCCTTATAAAAGACAAACCCTATTATTAAAAGTAAACTTATTACAGCTACTGAGGCACTTACTAAAAATATTTTTTC
Organism: Clostridium sp.; assembly: GCF_029267215.1. Classification (GTDB taxonomy): domain Bacteria; phylum Bacillota; class Clostridia; order Clostridiales; family Clostridiaceae; genus Sarcina. The sequence continues at coordinate 57,622 of NZ_JARIDH010000035.1, forward strand.
TGTTAAGCTCTCTAAAAAGTATTTATTTCTATTATTTTGATTTTTAGCTTCCATTTTTACCTCCATTAATCAATTCTTTTTTCCATAAATATATCTTTCTCATTTTTTCCAAATTAATTCTCTTTAATTTTTATAACTTAAATCTATTTATGATTTTCATTAATTTTGCTAATTATTTATCTAATACTTATTAAGCCTTCTTTTTCAACTATCTCTTGTCCCTCTTTACTAATCATAAAATCCATAAACTTTTTTGAATTTTCACTTAATCCACCCTCTTTATAAACTAATAAAAATGGTCTTGATAATTTATAACTCTTATTTTGTACATTTTCAGCGGTTGGTTCTACTCCATCAATATTTACTGCATGTACAGAATTATCTACATAACTAAATGAAATATATCCTATTGCATTTTTATTTCCGGCTACCATTGTTTTTATACTTCCTGATCCATCTGATATCTGAGCTTCTTTACTTAATCCTTCAGAATTAAATCCAACTATATCTTGGAAAGTCTCTCTTGTTCCTGAACCATCTTCTCTTGAAACTACTACTATTGGAGTATCTTCTCCTCCAACTTCTTTCCAATTCTTTATTTTCCCTGTATATATCTCTCTTACTTGTTCCATAGTAAGGTTCTTAACTATATTTTCATTATTAAGCACTATTGACATTCCATCATAAGCAACTGGCATATCTTTAATACCAGCTTCAATTTCTCTTTCTTTTAAATCTCTTGAAGAAAGTCCAATTTCAGCTGTTCCATTTATGGCATCCTTAATTCCTGCTGATGAACCTAGCTGATTGACCTCCACTGTAATTTCTGGCATTTCTCTTTTAAAAACTTGTGCTTGTGCCTCAATTACTGGTCCTACAGATGTTGACCCTGAAATCTTTATTATATTTTTTCTTGCTCCTTGTCCACATCCTGTTATAAATAAACCTATAGCCATGATTCCAGCTAATGAAAGTAATATTCTTCTATTCATGTTTTCCTCCGATTATATCTAATATATATTTGACTTAAACAAATAATTTATATGTGCTTTTTTATTGTTTCCAAGATTAATATTAAATAAGTTACGTTAAATGAATATTATTTCCATGTTAAATCTATGTAAAAAAACATAAAAGTAAAAAAAGTGATATTTTAAAGCATATTCTAGTAATAAAACCTATAAATTTATTGAAAATTTATTTTTTGAAACTTAATTATTAGGCTTTATTTTATGCTTTAACCCATCACTATAACTGTCTATTAAATTTAATAGACTATTTTACTTTTATTAAATTATCCTTGGCAACTATATCTTGCCCCTCTTCACTTAATATGAAATCTATTAAATCCCTCCCAGACTTAGTTATAACATCTTCTTTGTATACTAATAAGAAAGGTCTTGCTAATTTATAATCTTTCTTTTGAACATTATCTGCATTTGGTTTTACTCCATCTACTTTTAATACATTTACTGAATCATCTACATAACTAAAAGAAATATATCCTATAGTATTTTTATTTCTTTCAACTAATGATTTTATATTACCTGATCCATCTGATATTTGAGAATCTTTTGTTAACCCCTCTGGTTTGAATCCAACTATTCCTTGGAAAGCATCTCTTGTTCCTGAACCATCTTCTCTTGAAACAACAACTACTGGTGAATCATATCCTCCAACTTCTTTCCAATTAGTAATTTTCCCTGTATATATATCTTTTATTTGTTCCATTGTTAAATCTTTTACTGGATTATCTTTGTTAACTATTAATGCTATTCCATCATAGGCTATTTCAACTTCTTTAAGACCTACTTGTTTTTCTTGCCCTTTAAGATCACGTGAAGCCATTCCTATTTCTGAAACTCCATCCATTGCATTTTTAATACCTGCTGATGATCCTATTTGATTTATTTCTACTGATACATCTGGCATTTTAGTTTTAAAAGCTTCTGCTTCCCTCTCCATAATTGGTCCTACTGATGTTGACCCTGATATGCTTACTATATTCTCACCTGTTGTCTTTCTTGATGAAAAACAACTCACTAAAGATGTGATTACTAAAATAAAAATTCCTATAATTGCTATTATTCTCTTTTTAAACATTTTAATTTCTGTTACCAAACACTTATGTTAATCTCTTAAATTGGCAACAGTTTCTTACCTCACTTTCATTTAATATTGAATATACTATATCAATATCTTTTCAATATTAGAGAGAAATTATGCTAAAATAATTTAAAAGAACATAAAAATATTCCATTATAAAAATCAAAAAAATAAAAGCTATGAAATTTTTATTTTCTCCATAACTTTTATAAATTATATTAATTTGCTATTTATATTTTATAGTATTAGCTACCTTTATTAATCTGTGAAATGAATATTCAAAAAACTCTTTATAACTTTCACAGTAATAATTTAAACCTATTTCTTCATTTTCGTTCTCATCTCTAAGCCTTCTACATCCCCCTTTACAAAGTTCAAACCATCTGCATTTTTTACATTTCTCATCTATTTCAAATGATAACTTCATAAATTCATAGTTAGTTTTACTTTCAAAAAGCTCTTTCATACTCATCTCTTGTATGTTGCCAAGTTTCCACTTATCTATAGCATAAAAATCACAGGGATATACTTCTCCATCACTTTCTACTACAAACTGACAAGAACATACCCCATTCATTCCACATGATGAAGACCTTCCAAATAATATATTTTCTAATACCCCCTCAAAAAATCTTATGCTAATTTTATTCCCTTTTATAAAATCCTCATACCATAAATCAAAAGATTCCTTTAAAAATTTTGAGTATTCCTTTGGTTTTAATGAGTATTTATAACTTCCTCTTTTCTCATAAAGTGGATCTAAACATGTTATAAATTGAATAAACTTAAAATCTTTTTCCTTGAAATATTTATATACCTTTTTAAAATGTTTAACTGTATTTGAAGTTACAACACATAAAATATTAAATTCTACTCCATATTTATTAAATAAATCTACTGTTTTTTCTACTTTATTAAAAGTATCAAATCCTTTATTATCTTTTCTATTAAGATTATGCACTTCCTTAGGACCATCTAAAGATACTCCAACTAGAAAATTATTTTTAGCTAAAAATTTTGCCCACTCATCATTTATTAAAGTTCCATTTGTTTGTATGCTGTTATATATATTTAACTTCTTCTTATTATACTTTTCCTGAAACTCAATTAACTTTACAAAGAAATGTAGACCTGCTAAAGTAGGCTCTCCTCCTTGAAAAGCAAAATTACAATGACCATCTGCCTCCTCTAAAACTCTTTTAACTAAACTCTCTAAAATATCTTCTTTCATAATCCCATAATTTCTAACTTCTCTACCATTACTTAAAGAATGGTAAAAACAATAAGTACATTTTAAATTACATCCACTAGAAGCTGGCTTAATAAGTAAACTTAAAGCTGGCATACCTTCTCCCCCTAAACACCATATTTTATTAGCATATATTTTTTATATACAATGTATATTTAACCATAATTTATATAATTTTCAATCCTTCTATAAGCTTTATACTAATTTTCAAAAACTTTAGCTAAATCTCACATATTTTGAAGTAAACTTATAATATAGCTATAAAAAAATCATCATATATAAACTAACTTAATAAGTAAGAAAGCTATATATGATGATTTTAAATTAAAAGTTTTTAATTTTTATCTTGGAATTAATCCTATTTTCTTTTGCATTTTTCTTAATGTTTTCATTGCTGAATAACTTGCTTTTTCTGCACCACTCTTATAAATTTCTTCTAAAGCTTTTTTATCTTTTAATAAAGCTTTAACTTTTTCTTGAACTGGCTCTAATTCTTCAACTATTGCATCTCCAACAGTTTGCTTAAATTCAGCATATCCTTTTCCCTTAAACATTTCTACAACCTCTTCTGGAGTGTACCCTTTTATTGCACAAAGAATATTTATTAAGTTTTTAACTCCTGGTTGTTCGTCAGTATAATTTACAACCCCTATACTATCAGTTACAGCCCTTGATATTTTTTTTCTTATTACATTTGGTTCATCCATTATTAATATAAATCCATTAGGATTTGTATCTGATTTTGACATTTTCTTAGTTGGATCTTGTAAATCCATTATTTTTGCTCCTTCTTTTGGAACATATCCCTCTGGAATAGTGAATGTTTCACTATAAGTATTATTAAATCTAGTAGCTATATCTCTAGCTAATTCTAAATGTTGCATCTGATCTTTTCCAACTGGTACAAGATTTGAATTATATAAAAGTATATCAGCTGCCATAAGAACTGGATAATTGAACAATCCTGCTCCTATTGAATCTCCCATTTTTTTTGACTTATCTTTGTACTGAGTCATTCTGCTTAACTCACCCATATATGAGTTGCAAGTTAAAAGCCATGAAGCTTCTGAATGAGCTGGTACATGTGATTGGATGAATAAAGTGTTTTTCTCTGGATTTATTCCTGATGCTATATATATAGCTAATACTTCTAAGGTCCTTCTTCTTAAATCTTTAGGTAATTGTTTCACAGTTATTGCATGTAAATCAACAACACAAAAATAACAATCATATTCATCTTGTAATTTAGCCCAGTTTTTTATTGCTCCAAGGTAATTTCCTAATGTTAAATCACCTGATGGTTTTATTCCACTAAAAATAATTTTTTTCTTATCTTCCATTATAGTTCTGTAATACAAATATATTAATTAATATTTGAATACAGATTCACCTCCCTTAATTTTTTGTTTTATGACAATATAAATCATTATTTAATCAATAATTCTTCATTATTAATTTTAGATTTATAAGATGTCACTCTTATATATTTCAAAAATAAAGCTAATAAAAAATAACACTTATTTTTATCACTCAATATATTCTTCCTTAAAATAAAGCTATATTCAAATGAATATTTATTTAAAGAAAGTTCTGTTTTAAGAGAGTGTTGATTTTAGCTATCCAATAAAACCTACTTAAAGTTATATCTAAAATCAACACTAGTTTAAAACAGAGCCTTAAAGAAAAACAAAAAGTCCTATAAGTATAAAAACTTATAGGACGAACTTATCGCGGTACCACCTAATTTACAAGACTAATAAATAGCCGTGCATCTCTCCCCTTGTAACGTAAGGATTACGATTTAGAATACTAATATTCCTCTAAACATCTCAAAGATCCATTCAACCTAAACATAATCACTATAATCTCACCATTTTATAGTTCTCTGTAAATCTGTTTTTAGGCTTACTAATTCTTATCACAGATATTTTTTATTAACTTTTATGTTAATTTTATCACTTTTTTTCGTTTAGTCAATATTATTAATATTTTAATATTATTTATCAAAACAAGCTTAAATCCCAAAATAAAATTATTAATATAATAACTGATAAACTCATAAAAAGTTTTTATTATATTTAAATCAATACTATTATATTAATCTGTTAACCTTGTTTATTTTTAAAAATCAATTTATCAATTATAAGCTCATTATTCCTATTTCATTTTTCATATCATTAATAATTTAAGTTATTTTTTATCAAAATATTAATTTAAACCCCTTTTTAATGTAATAATATAATATTTTTCTTGATTTTATTTGCAATTATGTTAATATAGTATTATAAGTTTTAAAAATAAAGTTTGAAATATAATAAAAAAAATAATAAAGTTTGAAAATTAAATTTTAAAATAATAATTTAATTTTGGCAGAAAGATGAGGTGTATTATGAATAACAAAAGATCAGACTTTTTAGTAATTGGATTTGCATTATTTTCTATGTTTTTAGGAGCTGGAAATCTTATTTTTCCTCCTTTCCTTGGAAGAAATTTAGGTGCAGATTATTACTTAGGGATTATTGGATTCATCATCACTGGTGTAGGTGTTCCTTTACTTGGAATTCTTTCTTCAATTAGAGTTGATGGGAAATTTGAATTATTTGCAGATAAAGTTGGAAAGAAATTTTCATTAATATATTCAGTTGCATTATTTATATTAATAGGACCATTATTAGCAATACCTAGAACAGCAGCTACTACATATGAGTTAGCCTTTGCGCCTAACTTCAAAAATATAAATTATTTTGTAATTATAGTAGTTTATTTCTTAATAAACTTAATATTCGTGCTTAAACCTTCAAAAGTTATAGATGTTTTAGGAAAATTCTTAACACCTATTTTAATGGCTATACTATTCTTCTTAATAGCTAAAGGGGTTTTAAATCCTATAGATGGACTAACAAACTCATTTACACAAGACGCTTTTTCAATCTCATTGCTTGAAGGGTATCAAACAATGGACGCAATAGCAGCTATTATTTTCTCTTCAATAATATTAGGATCAATAAAAGCAAAAGGTTATAAAGGAAAAGATAGTATAAAAATACTTATAAAATCAGCTATAATAGCTATTGGGGGATTAGCAATAATTTATGGTGGATTAATATTTTTAGGAGCTCATACTGGAAATAAAGGTTTAGACTTAAATAACTCTCAATTATTGCTTTTTATTTCTGAAAATATCTTAGGTCATGCTGGAGCAATTCTTATTGGAGTTTCAATGGCTTTAGCTTGCTTGACTACATCAATAGGTCTTCTTTCAGCAGGTGGAAGTTTCTTTGAAAGAGTTTCAAATGGAAAATTAAAATATGAACTTAATGTAATTTTAATGACAATAACAAGTATTGGAATTGCAAGTATTGGATTAGACAAAATAATCTCTTTATCAGCTACTCTACTTGGAATAATATATCCTGTAACAATAGTTTTAATATTATTAAATCTATTCCATAAAAAAATAACAAATCCAATAGTTCATAAAAGTACAGTTTATGTAACTTTAGTATTCAGTGTTTTATTAACACTAGCTAAATTTATTCCTGGACTAGAGAGCTTAATGACATTGCTCCCTTTATATGCTAAAGGATTTGGATGGTTATTACCTGCATTAATAGGATTTATAATCCCAAATATATTTCTTAAAAACAATGTAGCTACAGCATAAATTTATAAAAAATATAATTATTAATAAGATGGTGTAATTTTTGACTTAATTTTGTAAACATATTTTTAAAAAATACTTTACAATATAAATTGAGTTAAAAACCATCTTTTTTTTATTTATATACTTATATAGTTTCTTATTTGTGTTATTAATATGCTTAAAATTAAATGGTTAACTTTAAATTGTAAATGTTATGTTACAACTTTACAAGATATGCCATATAGTGCTACAATTATTCTGTAGTTTTAAAAAGGAGGATACTAAATTGTCAAGAACAGTAAAGAAAAAAGGAAAACCCAAGAAATCTGTCAAAAAACGTAAAAGTTTAATCGCTCTTAGTATAATAGGGCTTTTAATTATAGGTGTTATTGGTGGAGGTGCTGCTTATAGTATTTCTAAAATAAATAAGATGCATAGGGTTAAAGTAGATGAAGCAGACTTAGGAATTAGCAAGGAAATAGATGAGAAACTTTCAAAATATCATGGGATTTGGAATATAGCTTTATTTGGTGTTGATGCACCAGACGGAACTGCTGGAAGATCTGATGCAATACTTATTGCAACAATTGATGAAAATCATAATCAATTAAAATTAACTTCTATAATGAGAGATTCATATGTTAAAGTGCCAGGTCATGGCAAAACTAAAATAAACCACGCTTATGCTTTTGGTGGTCATCAATTAGCTTTAAAAACAATTAACGAAAATTATGACTTAAATATAAAAGATTTTGCTACAGTAAACTTTTCATCATTACCTAAAATAATCGATGCTGTTGGCGGTTTAGATTTAGATATAAGAAAAGATGAGATAGATGTTGTCCCAGGAATTAATGACCATATAAAAGATTTAAACTGGTTAAACCATACTAACTCTCCATTAATAACAAAACCTGGTCATCAACATGTTAATGGTACACAAGCTTTAGCTTATTGTAGAATAAGATATACTGCAGGGGGTGATGGTGAAAGAACTGAACGTCAAAGAATAGTTCTTCAGAAATTATTTGATAAGTTTAAACAACTTTCTCCAGCAAAATATAATTCTTTATTAGATGAGTTTATGCCAATGATTACTACTGATCTTTCTTCAAGAGAAATATTAGGACTTGCAGCTAAAATAGCTTCTATGAATGATTCTAAATTAATACAAGATAGATTCCCTAAAGATGATCAATCTAAAGGAATAATGGTAGATGGTGTTTATTATTTATCATTTAATAAAGAAAAGACAATTAATGAGATGCATAAATTTATATTTGAAAATTAATACCAAAATAAGAGAATAGAATTCTATTCTCTTATTTTTTTGTAATTATATGAATAATAAAAATCTAAATTATTAATAAATTTTACATTTTTTATTATTTTATGGTATTATATACATGTATTTTTGAAAGGAGTATCCATATGAAAAAATCAAAATTATTAATTACATTATCAATTTTTTTATCAATTAGTAGCACTCCTGTCTTTGCATCAACTATTAAAGATAAGACTGCTACCAAAGAAAATACAACCAAGGTCATATCTACTCAAAATGTAGATAATTCAAAAAAAATTTCTAAAAACAATATTACTGATGGAACAAAGACAAATATTGATTCTAAAACTTCAAATAAAAATATAGAGATCAACTCTACTGAAAAAAAATCAGAAGTTTCAAACAGTAATTCAAATCAAAAAGAAAATACTACTAAAACTGAATCAAAAGAACAAAATAGTATTTTAAATAAAGATAAAGTAAGTACACAAACTAATAATAATTCTAATATAAAATCTTCTGTAGATAATAAAGCTAAAGAAGGTGTTTACAAATGGGATTTAAAAGATAATAAATGGTATTATAAATCTACTGATAAAGTTACTACTGGTTTTAAAACAATAGATAATCATTTATACTACTTTGATAACAATGGGGTTATGCAGACTGGTTGGAAAGAAATTAATGGTTCTTGGTATTTCTTTAATTCAAATGGTCATTCTGCTAAAGCTTGGAAGAAAATAAATTATAATTGGTATTTCTTTAATGAAAATGGAGTTATGCAAACTGGATGGAAAAAGGATGGTACTCACTGGTATTATCTTAATAATAGTGGTGCCATGGCTAGATATTGGGAAAAAGTTAATAATGAATGGTACTACATGGGTAATGACGGTATTATGCAAACTGGCTGGAAAGAAATTAATGGTTCTTGGTATTATTTAAAATCAAATGGGGCTGCAGCTAAAAATTGGGAAAAAATAAATTATAACTGGTATTCATTTGATTCTAATAATGCAATGCAAACTGGTTGGAAAAAATATGGTGCTAACTGGTATTATTTAAATAACAATGGTGCTATGGCTATATATTGGGAAAAAGTTAATAATGAATGGTACTACATGGGTAATAATGGTATTATGCAGACTGGTTGGAAAAAATTAAACGATCATTGGTATTACTTAAATAATAGTGGTGCTATGGCTAAATATTGGCAAAAAGCTAATAATGAATGGTACTATATGGGTAATGATGGTATTATGCAAACTGGTTGGAAAAAATTAAACGATCATTGGTATTACTTAAATAACAGTGGTTCTATGATTTCTAATACATCAAAAACTATAAATAATAAAAAATATCAATTTGATAAAAATGGTGTAATGTTAGCTGACAAATGGATTGGTACAACTTATATAAATAAAGATGGACAAGTTATAGAAGCTACTCCATCAATGTGTCATTCTGACTTACAATATAAAATGTTCAATTATATGACAAATAAATCTCATAGGTTAAGTGTTGATAAAAAAGCTATTGAATTACACGATGGAATACTTCACAACAATTGTGTTTATTTCACTTCAGAAGAACTTAGAAGAAATGGTGTTCAGGTTCCTGATTGGACAGCAAATACTCATCAACTTGAAAACTACTTATTAAATCATGGTTGGAAAACATCAACTGATATAAGAAGTGCTAAACCTGGTGATATATTTTTTGCAGGATATGCTCATGCATTTACACTTATGCATTGGTTTGATTCAACAACTGCCTATATAGTTGATAATCAGAAAGATTCCTTTGATGGAAATGTGCTTCATAAAAGAGTTATAACTTCATACGATGATGTAATGAATACTTTTAAAGCAACTAAATATTTTTATTACAATAACTAATTTCAAATAAAATTCATTCAAAAAATTTTTGAATGAATTTTATTTATATATAATTTCAAAATACAAAATTTAAAATTTTGATTTTCACTTATAATTAAGTAGGTCTAAAGAGATAGCTAAAATAAACTCTCTCTAAAAAAGATTCCTAATTTAAAACAAATTATTTTTCAACTATTGATTTAACATAGTTTAACTCATCTAAATTATCAATTTCATATATACTATCTTCTGATATCTTTTGAACATGTATATCTAATTTAGCTATGTTATTTTTAACTATATCATCCCAGTATAAATTAGTAAAATCACCATGTTCAACCATATCTTCAAGTTCTTTTACTATTATATCAGTATCTTTTTTTGCCCAATATGATACTCCACAAAGTATATATCCTTCATCATCTCCAACTTCTATATCAGTTACCTTTAAATTTTCATCAAAGTGAAGTTTCCATTCTCCTTTAA
>NZ_JARIDH010000060.1 GCF_029267215.1 Clostridium sp.
TTTAAGAGGTGAATATAATGAACTTCAATAAAAAGACTATAGAAGACGTTCAAGTAAAAGGTAAAAAAGTATTAGTAAGATGCGACTTTAACGTTCCATTAAAAGATGGTGTTATAACTGATGAAAACAGATTAAACGGAGCTATGCCAACTATAAAATACTTAGTTGATAATGGCGCTAAAGTAATCCTTTGCTCACATATGGGTAAACCAAAAGGAGAAGTTAAACCAGAATTTTCATTAGCACCTGTAGCAAAAAGATTAAGCGAAATGCTTGGTAAAGAAGTAGTATTTGCTGCGGACGACAACGTTGTTGGAGAAAATGCTAAAAAAGCTGTAGCTGAAATGAAAGATGGAGACGTAGTTTTACTTCAAAATACAAGATACAGAAAAGAAGAAACTAAAAATGGTGAAGAGTTATCAAAAGAATTAGCTAGCTTAGCTGAAATGTTTGTTAACGATGCATTCGGTACTGCTCACAGAGCTCACTGCTCAACGGTTGGAGTAACTGAATATTTAAAACCAGCAGTATGTGGATACTTAATCCAAAAAGAGCTTAAGTTCTTAGGAGATGCTGTAGAAACTCCAGAAAGACCATTCGTTGCTATCTTAGGTGGAGCTAAAGTTTCAGACAAGATAAACGTTATAAACAACCTTTTAGAAAAAGTTGATACTTTAATAATAGGTGGAGGAATGGCTTACACATTCTTAAAAGCTCAAGGATATACTGTAGGAAGTTCATTAGTAGAAGAAGATAAAGTTGAATACGCTAAAGAAATGTTAGCTAAAGCTGAGGAAAAAGGTGTTAAATTATTATTACCTATAGACCACAGAGTAGCTAAAGAATTCAAAGATGTTGAAGCTGTAGTTACAGAAGATCAAAACATCGCTGAAGGATTCATGGGATTAGATATCGGACCAAAAACTGAAGCTATCTACGCTGAAGCTATAAAAGATGCTAAAACAGTTATCTGGAACGGACCAATGGGAGTATTCGAATTTGAAAACTTCAACAAAGGAACAATAGCGGTTGCTAAAGCTATGGCTGATGCAGATGCTACTACTATAATAGGTGGTGGAGATTCAGCTGCTGCTGTAAATACATTAGGATTTGGTGACAAAATGTCTCACATTTCAACTGGTGGTGGAGCTTCATTAGAATTCTTAGAAGGTAAAGTATTACCAGGAATAGCTGCTTTAAATGATAAGTAATTATTATACCTTAAAGTAGTAAATTTTTAGATTGCAGTATAAAGGTTGTTGTTTTATAAAAGAAAATATGGTGTTTGGTAATGTGATTTACCATACACCATTTAGTATTTAAAATATTAATAGAGGTGAATATAGATGAGAACTCCAATAATCGCAGGAAACTGGAAAATGCATTATACAATAGACGAGGCTGTTAAATTAGTTGAAGAATTAAAGCCATTAGTTAAAGATGCTAAATGTGAAGTAGTTGTATGTCCAACTTTCGTTTGCTTAGACGCTGTTAAAAAAGCAGTTGAAGGATCAAACATAAAAGTAGGTGCTCAAAACATGCACTTCGAAGAAAAAGGTGCTTTCACTGGAGAAATCGCTCCAAGAATGCTAGAAGCTATGGGAATAGACTATGTTATAATTGGACATAGTGAAAGAAGAGAATATTTCAACGAAACAGATGAAACTTGTAACAAAAAAGTTAAAGCTGCTTTCGCTCATAACTTACTTCCAATGCTTTGCTGTGGAGAAACTTTAGAGCAAAGAGAAAATGGAACTACTAACGATGTAATAAAAGCTCAAATAACTGCAGACTTAGCTGGATTAACTAAAGAGCAAGCTGAGAAAGTCGTTATAGCCTATGAACCAATTTGGGCTATCGGAACTGGTAAAACAGCTACTTCAGACCAAGCTAATGAAACAATAGCTGCTATAAGATCTATGGTTGCTGAAATGTTCGGACAAGAAGTTGCTGATAAAGTAAGAATACAATACGGTGGATCAGTTAAACCTAATACTATAGCTGAACAAATGGCTAAATCAGATATTGATGGTGCTTTAGTTGGTGGAGCTAGCTTAGTTGCAACTGATTTTTCACAAATTGTAAACTACTAAGAAAAGGTAATGTTATTAAATAATAGTTTTTATTAAATAATATTAGTAATTAAACAGTAGCAATAGGCAAATAATACTTAGTGTCTGTTGCTATTGTTTTTTAATAATAGTATATTATAATATACACATAAATAGAATTTTATTTTTTGGAGGGTTATTATGAGTAAAAAACCTGTAATGTTAATGATATTAGATGGATTTGGAATATCTCCAAATAAAGAAGGTAATGCAGTAGTTGCTGCTAAAAAACCTAATTATGATAGATTGTTTGCAAAATACCCACACACTGAGTTACAAGCTTCAGGATTAGAAGTTGGTCTTCCAGAAGGACAAATGGGTAACTCAGAAGTTGGACATTTAAATATAGGTGCTGGAAGAATAATATACCAAGAGTTAACTAGAATAACTAAAGAAATCAAGGATGGAAATTTCTTTAAAAACGTTGCTTTAGTTAAAGCTATGGATGAAGCAAAGGAAAATAATACTTCATTACATTTAATTGGATTATTATCAAATGGGGGAGTTCACTCTCACATAGACCACTTAAAAGGACTTTTAAGCTTAGCTAAGCAAAAAGGACTTCAAAAAGTTTATGTTCATGCTTTCATGGATGGAAGAGATGTTGCTCCATCATCAGGTAAAGACTTTATAGTTGAATTAGAAAATGCTATGAAAGAAATTGGTGTTGGTGAAATAGCTACTATAAGTGGTAGATATTATGCAATGGATAGAGATAATAGATGGGAAAGAGTTCAATTAGCTTACAATGCTATGGTTTTAGGAGAAGGTGAAAAAGCTTCTTCAGCTGTAGAAGCTATAGAAAAATCATACCATGACAATAAAACTGATGAGTTCGTTTTACCTACAGTGATAGAAGAAGACGGACATCCAGTTGCTAGAATTAAAGACGGAGATTCAGTAATATTCTTTAACTTTAGACCAGATAGAGCTAGAGAAATGACTCGAGCTATAGTTGATACAGAGTTTTTTGGATTTGAAAGAAAGCAATTACATGTTAATTTCGTTTGTATGACTCAATATGACGAATCATTAAAATGTGTAGATGTTGCTTATAGACCAGAAAGTTATTCAAATACTTTAGGAGAATATGTTGCTTCTAAAGGATTAAATCAATTAAGAATAGCTGAAACTGAGAAATATGCTCACGTAACATTCTTCTTCAATGGTGGTGAGGAAGTACCAAACACTAATGAAGATAGAGCTTTAATAGCTTCACCAAAAGTTGCTACATATGATTTACAACCAGAAATGAGTGCTTATGAAGTAACTGAAGAATTATTAAAGAGATTAGATCAAGATAAATATGATATGATAATATTAAACTATGCTAACCCAGATATGGTTGGACATACTGGAGTTGAATCAGCTGCTATAAAAGCTATAGAAACAGTTGATAAGTGCTTAGGAAAAGTTGCTGATAAGATTTTAGAAAAAGAGGGAACTTTATTTATAACAGCTGACCACGGAAATGCTGAAATAATGATAGATTATTCAACAGGAAATCCAATGACAGCCCATACTTCAGATCCAGTTCCATTCTTATGGATTTCAAAAGATGCTGAAGGAAAATCACTAAAAGATGGTGGGAAATTAGCTGATATAGCTCCTACTATGTTAAATGTAATGGGACTAGAAGTACCAGCTGAAATGACAGGAAATTGTCTTTTAAATAAATAAAATAATAGTTATATATTTCAAATAGTATTCTTTTTAATGAAGAATACTATTTTTTTTAGTAAAATAAATTAAATATGTTAAATATATTATAGTTTTATTTAATCTTTAAAAATCAAATGAAATAAATTAATTATGCTTTCAAAAAAGATTTAACAAACAATAGGTTAAGAGTTATAATATAAATATAAATAAAACGTTAACAAAGAGTTAATTTTATTTACACTCAAAAATTTAAAAGTTTCTTACTTCTCTTTGAAGCAACTAACTTTTTAATTTATTTGAGCTAATCAAATAACTTAAAGGGAGTTGAATTTAAATGAAACAAGAAGGAACAACAAAAAAATCATTAACATTATTTGAATTTTTTGCAATGACAGCATCTATGGTTATGGCTGTATATGAGTATCCTACCTTTGCAACATCAAAATTGCATTTAGTATTTTATTTGCTTTTGGCAGGATTTTTATGGTTTATTCCAGTTGCTTTGTGTGCTGCTGAAATGGCAACTGTAGATGGTTGGGAAAAAGGTGGAGTTTTCACCTGGACTGGAAAGAATTTAGGTAAAAAATATGGTTTTGCAAACTTATTTTTTGAATTCTTTGAAATAACAGTTGGATTTGTAACTATGATTTACTTTATTCTTGGAGCTTTGTCATATGTATTTGACTGGCCAGCATTAAATAGTAATCCAATGATAAAATTTATAGGTGTATTAGTAATTTTTTGGATTTTAGCATTATCTCAATTTGGAGGAACAAAATATACTGCTAAAATAGCTAAAATAGGATTTGTAATAGGCATATTGTTACCGGCAAGTATTTTAATAATTTTAGCACTTGTATATATACTTCAAGGAAATCCTATATGTATATCAAATAAAGATACTTTTGTTCCGGATTTTACAAATGTTAATACATTAGTTGTGTTTGTATCATTTATATTATCTTACATGGGAGTAGAAGCATCAGCTACTCATGCAAATGAGATGAATAACCCTAAAAAAGAATATCCATTAGAAATGTTTTTATTAGTTATAGTAGCAATTGTTGTTAGTACTTTAGGAGGACTTGCAATAGCTTCAGTTATTCCACAGAATCAAATAAATTTAAGTGCTGGCGTAGTTCAAACATTTGCTGTTTTATTAGGTCATTTTACATCTAAAAATATAATTTTAGTTAAGATAATAGCCTTATTACTTGCTTTTGGTGTTATTGCAGAGGTAAGTTCATGGGTTGTAGGACCAACAAGAGGCATGATTATAGCAGCTGAAGAAGGTGCTATTCCAAAATCATGGGCTAAAACAAATGAACATGACGTACCAATTTATTTAGTTATAGCACAAGGTATAATTGTTAGTATATGGGATGCTGTTTTAACATTCGGAGCAGGGGGAAGCAATCTTTCTTTTTTAGCTGCAATGTCATTAACAGTTGTGATTTATTTAAGTGGATATATTTTATTCTTTGTAGGATATATAAAAGCTATATTAGGAAAAGGATTAGATGGAGCTTATCAAATGCCTGGAGGAAAACCAGTTAAGATTGTAGTAGCTATAATTGGATTTTTAACTTCTATATTTGCATTCTTTATATCATTTGTTCCACCTACATCAATTGCAGGAGATGCAGTTAAATCACACGAATACATGTGGATGCTTATTATAAGCTATGTAATATCATTAATATTACCATTTGTTGTTTATGATTTATGTCAAAAATACATGAATTCTCATGAAAAAAATGTAAATTATGAAGTATCTATTAATAAACATTAAATTTAACATATTTAATTTAAAATTCTAAAATAATATTAAGTTCGAATATTAATAGTTTAAACAAAAGCCACCATAAAAAGTTTAGAATTGAGCTTCTTCATGGTGGCTTTTTGTTTGGTTGTACATTGTTTTTTTACATAATAAAGATTATTCTTTTATTTAAAATGGCTTTTTTGTTTTGTTATATATTAGTGTGGTGAGAAGAATTGATATTTGTTTGTTAAATTATAAATAGTTTAGTTATAAAAGGTTTACTTTTAACTTATATTAAAAGATCAAAAAAATTTTTGTATTAATAAATACTACATATTTTACATATGATTCTAAAAAGCTTATAGTTATACGGAAAGAATTTTAAATATCAATATGTTTAGGTTTTTTAGTGATTTTTAAGAGTTTGAAAAGCTAATAAAAAATATACTTAAATATTTTTCATGATTTATTTTTAAAAATTAGGTATTATAATTGAAAATAATTATAAGTGAATTTCCAAAAAGTTTTATAGTTATACTTTAAATCAAAATTAGTTAAAAATGTAGATTATATGGTATATGTGTTTTTTGATTTTCTGATTTGATTAAAACAAAAGTAGAAAAATATTATAGATTGTTTATAGAAACTTAAAGTTAGTTTAAAGTAAAGCCAATAAAATTGTGAATATAAATTAAAAGTTAGTTTTGAATGTAGTATATATTTAAAAGAAATAAGTAGAAAATGTAATAATTTTATTTATTTTAGAAATAATATTTTATGACTAAAATAACAAAGAAAAAGGAGTTGATCTTGGTGGGTAAGAAAAAAACGTTAAAAGGAATACAAGATGCTATGAAAAAACATAATGATGATTCATCAAATTCTAAAAATGGCTTTAATGATAGAAGTAATTCAGGAAAAGAGCCAGGAATAGTTAATAGAAAAGGGCTGTAGAATTTTGAACTATAATTAAACTTAAAATTTAGGTTTTAATTAAGAATATTTAAAGGCATAAAATATATTTAAAAATAAAGTTTGATAAAAAAGCTGTATTTAAAGTACAGCTTTTTTATTATGTAAAGTTATAAAGTATTAATTTGTTTATAAGTTTTGAATAAAATGTTAATAGGTAGTAAAATTATGGTGTATGAAGATGAAGAAGGAGGAAGACAGCATGCATATACTTTCAATTTTATTATTTGCTATTTCATCCAACTTAGATAATCTAACTGTAGGCATTGGTTATGGTATGGAGAAGATTGAAGTGAATCCTTTAAGTAATTTAATAATTAGTTTAATTTCAGCAATTGGCACATTCATTTCAATGTACTTAGGAACTATTGTATTAAAGTTTTTAAATAAGGAGATTACTAATTTGATTGGAAGTGGGATTCTTATAGCTATAGGATTATTTTTTTGCTATCA
Source organism: Clostridium sp. (assembly GCF_029267215.1). Classification (GTDB taxonomy): domain Bacteria; phylum Bacillota; class Clostridia; order Clostridiales; family Clostridiaceae; genus Sarcina. Next base: position 6,964 of record NZ_JARIDH010000060.1, read on the forward strand.
ATTTTTTAAAAGTAAAGATGTTAAAAATGATGATGATTTAATTAAGAATCCAAAGAAGGCAGATAAAGACAATTCTAAGCATATAGAACCAAGAGAAGCAGTATCACTTGGTTTTGCCCTTACCATAAATAATTTTGGAGTAGGTTTTGGAGCTAGTATTGCAGGATTAAGTTTTATTTTAACAAGTATAGTTACATTTTTCATAAGTATTATTTTCTTAGAAGGGGGATATTTATTAGGTAATGATGTTTTTGCAAAAATATTTGGTAAGTACTCTGATTTAATATCTGGACTTATAATAATTTTTATAGGTATTTATGAAATATTCTTCTAAAATTATTAATGATAATCATTTTCAATAAGTGTGATTTAAATCACATAATTATATGAAAAAATAAACTAAAATAAAAGCATAAAAAGTGATTGAAAAGCACAATATAAAAAATGATAGATTATCAATTTTAAAATTAAATTATAGATTATTAATTTTAAAATTTAAGGAGGAATATATAATGAAACAATATATTGAAATAGTTGATGTTGTAGCAAGACAAATTTTAGATTCAAGATGCTTTCCAACAGTAGAAGTGGAAGTTTACTTAGAAGACGGTACAGTAGGAAGAGCAGCAGTTCCTTCAGGTGCTTCAACAGGAATGTATGAGGCTGTTGAATTAAGAGATGGAGATAAAGATAAATATTTAGGAAAAGGTGTAGAGAAAGCAATAGAAAATGTAAACGACAAAATTGCTGATGAAATTATAGGATTAAATGTTTTAGATCAAGCATACATAGATAAAACTTTAATAGAATTAGACGGAACTAAAAATAAAGGGAAATTAGGAGCAAATGCTATTTTAGGAGTTTCACTTGCTGTAGCTCAAGCAGCTGCTAATTACTTAGGAATGCCATTATATCAATATATTGGAGGAGTAAATGCTAAGGTATTACCAGTTCCAATGATGAATATAATAAATGGTGGTAGCCATGCTGATAACTCAGTTGATATTCAAGAATTTATGATAATGCCAGTAGGATTTGATTGTTTTAATAGAGCAATTAGAGCTTGTGCAGAAGTATATCATTCATTAAAGAAAAGATTAAATGAGAAAGGATATTCAACAGGTGTTGGTGATGAGGGTGGATTTGCTCCAAACTTAAAATCAAATGAAGAGGCAATTGAAGTTATATTAGAGGCCATAGAGAAAGCTGGATATGAAGCAGGAAAAGAATTCTTCATAGCAATAGATGCTGCATCATCAGAATATTATAAAGATGGTAAATATGTATTAGAGCATGAAGGAAAAACATTATCAGCTTCAGAAATGGTTGATTTCTTTGAAAAATGGGTTGATAAATATCCTATAATTTCAATTGAAGATGGTATGGCTGAAGAAGATTGGGAAGGATGGAAGTTAATCACTGAAAGACTTGGTAAAAAAGTTCAGTTAGTTGGTGATGATTTATTTGTTACTAATACAGAAAGACTTTCAACTGGAATCAAAAAAGGAATTGCAAACTCAATTCTAATAAAACTTAATCAAATTGGTACATTAACAGAGACTTTAAATGCTATAGAAATGGCTAATAGAGCTGGATATACTGCAGTTGTTTCTCATAGATCAGGAGAAACTGAGGATACAACAATAGCAGACTTAGTTGTGGCTGTTAATGCAGGACAAATAAAAACTGGTGCACCAGCTAGAAGTGAAAGAGTAGCTAAGTATAACCAATTGTTAAGAATTAATGAAGAGTTAGGAGAAGTTGCTGAATATAGAGGAAAAGATGCATTCTTCAATCTTTCAAAATCTTGTTGTGGAAAAGATTCATGTGGATGTAAAAAAGAAAAATAATAAATAATTTATATAAAGGTTCTAAAATTTAGAACCTTTATTATTTTGAATAAATTTTTAGGGAATTATAAAGTTGTAAAACAATATTATAAACAGATTTAAAACTTAATTTATTTTGAAATATTATGTTCATATAAATTTTATAATCTTAAATAATTTACTCGTAAATGACAATAAAAATAAAAAAATATCATAAAATAGAATTACTTATATAACAGTATATAAATATTGTAAATTTTACATTGGTGTGGTATGATATTTTTATGGAAGTATGCAACTATATCAAAGCTTAGGGAGGTTTTTCTTATGAATACAGTTTTAATAGTGGTTGAAACTATTTTAGCTATAGTAATCTTGGTTTCAATAATGATGCAACCAAGTAAAGCAGATGCATTAAGTGGATTGATTCAAGGAAGTCAAGAGAGTTTCTATTCAAAAAATAAAGGTAGAACAAGAGAGGCAATGCTTATAAAAGTAACTGTCATTTCATCTATATTATTTGCTATCAATACAATTGCTATAAACTTAGTTAAATAGTTGTTTTATAGGGCCACCCATGTTTAAAGGGTGGCTTTTGAATTATAAATTTGGAGTGAATTACCTTAATCAAAGCTATGAATTAAACATATTATATTAGTAAGAAAGTAATATTATAAATAATATTTTAATTTATAAAATTATTTAAAAATACTAATTTTTAAAATACTTTAATTATAGGAAAGATTTTTTATATAAAGTATTTAATGTTAATACATGTTGCAGATTGATTTTTATATGTAGAACGGAGGAAAAAGATTATGAAAATAAAAGATATAATTTTAGGTCTTATGAAAGAAGAAGCTTATAGACCAATGACAATGTTAGAATTATCTAAGATTTTTAATATAAATAAAGCTGAATATAAACAGTTTAAAAAGGTTTTTAAAGCTTTAGAGGCAGAAGGATTAATAGCAAGAGATGATGAAGATAGATTTGGTTTAATAAATACTGTGGGTTTAGTACCAGGTAAAATTCAAATACATCAAAAAGGATTTGGATTCTTAATACCAGATGAAGAGGGAATGAAAGATATATTCATACCTAAAAATGCTTTATGTGGAGCTATGAACGGAGATAGAGTATTAGGTAAGGTTGTAAAGGAAAGTGAAGAAGGAAAAAGACGTGAAGGTGAAATAGTAAGAGTAACTGAGAGAGTAAATACAAGGGTTATTGGAATATATGAAGATAATAAAAGTTTTGGATTTGTTCTTCCTCAAGATCAGAGAATAAGAAATGATATATTTATATCTAAGAAAGATAGAAATGGAGCTAAAAAGGGAAATATAGTTGTTGTTGAAATAACTAGATGGCCTGATGAAAGAAGAAGAAATCCAGAGGGAGTAGTTGTTGAAATCCTAGGAAATAGAGGAGATTTAGGCTTAGATATTATAACTGTAATAAAAAAATATAATCTTCCTGAAGAATTCCCTGTGAATGTATTATCTTTTGCTGATAAAATATCAGAAGAAATTCCAGAGTCAGAAATAAAGAGAAGAACAGATTTAAGAGACATTAAGATGGTTACTATAGATGGAGAAGATGCTAAGGATTTAGATGATGCTGTTTCTATAGAAAGACTTTCAAATGGAAACTACAAATTAGGAGTTCATATTGCAGATGTAACTCACTATGTTACAGAAAATAGTCCTTTAGATAAAGAAGCATTTAAGAGAGCTACTTCTGTGTATTTAGTTGATAGAGTTATTCCTATGCTTCCTAAGAAATTATCAAATGGAATATGTTCATTAAATCCACAGGTTGATAGATTAGCTTTAACTTGTTTTATGGAGATAAATTATAGAGGGGATGTTGTAAATCATTCAATTCATGAGAGTGTAATAAGAACCAATGAAAGAATGACTTATACAAATGTAACTAAGATTTTAAGAGATAATGATTCAGAGTTAATTGAAAGATATAAATATTTACTTGATGATTTTAAAGCTATGGAAGAACTTTTTAAAATATTAAATAAGAGAAGAATGGGAAGAGGGGCTATTGATTTTGAGTTTGCTGAATGTAAAATAATCTTAGATGAAAAAGGTAAACCAGTAGAAATCAAGCCTTATGAAAGAGCTATAGCTAATAGAATTATAGAAGAATTTATGTTAGTTTGTAACGAAACTATAGCAGAGCATATGTATAAACTTGAATTACCATTTGTATATAGAATTCATGAAAATCCAGATAGTGAGAAACTTCAAAGATTCAAAAATTTTGCATATAGCTTAGGATATACATTTAATTTTGGAGAAGAAATTGAGCCTAGAGATTTACAAAGGGTTGTAGAAAAAGTTAAAGGAAAAGATGAAGAGTTAGTAATAAACACATTACTTTTAAGAAGTATGATGCAAGCTAAGTATTCTCCAGAATGTGCAGGTCACTTTGGATTAGCAGCTGAGTATTATAGTCACTTTACTTCACCAATTAGAAGATATCCTGACTTACAAATTCATAGAATAATAAAAGAATATATAAATAAAAAAATTGATGCTAAGAGAATTAAAAAGCTAACTACTATTGTTGATTCTGCATCAAAACAATCATCAGAAATGGAAAGAATAGCACAAGAAGCTGAAAGAGAGACAAATGATCTTAAAAAAGCTGAGTATATGAAAGATAGAATTGGAGAAATATTTGATGGTATTATTTCTTCAGTAACTGGATTTGGAGCCTTTGTTGAACTTTCTAATACAATAGAAGGATTAGTTCATGTTACAAGCTTTAGAGATGATTATTACATTTATGATGAGGAAAATCTTCAATTAGTAGGTGAAAGAAATAAGAAAGTTTATAAATTAGGTGAAAAAGTTAAGGTTATATGTTCAAAGGTAGATTTAGATTCAAGAGAGGTTTACTTTGAAATAGTTGAGGATAAATATACTATTGAAGAAAAAGAAGAAGAAACTTCTGAAAGAGAAGATTTAATGGAAGAAGTTAAAAAGGAACTTGAGGCAGAGGGTAAGGTTAAAGTTGTGGAACCAAGAGAAGAATCTGTTGAAGAAGAATTTTAATAATATGTAGATAAAAACTTATAGATAGATCCTTATACAGTATATCTATAAGTTTTTCATATAATCTACACATATTATTAAAGACTTTTTATAAAATGATAACGTAAAACCTTGTGATTCATGCTATAGGATATAAGAGCATTATTTTAACTTTTGATTTTTTTATATTTTTAAATTTAAAGAGGTATAATTTGGATTTAAACTTTCTAAATGGTATAAGGGTTGCTTGTTAATTAAAGTTGCACTTAAATATCAAACTAGTCTAAAAGAATCTTCGTGGTCTTGTACCAGAGGGGGTTCAATGAATTTACATTTAAATAGTATATATGTTAAAATAATAAGAAAAGAAATAAAGGTTTATTCTTCATTTGAAGGATATAGTTTAAATATAACCATAGTAGGTGAGAAGTATGGCAAAGAGAAGAGAAAATAAAACATTAGCAGAAAATAGAAAAGCAAGACATGATTACTTTGTTGATGAGGCCATGGAAGCTGGTATAGCTTTAGTTGGAACAGAGGTTAAATCTATAAGAAATGGAAGAGTAAATTTAAAGGATTCATATGCGGATGTTTATAATGGAGAAGTTTATATAAATAATATGCATATAAGTCCATATGAACAGGGAAATATATTTAATGTTGATCCTTTAAGAAAGAGAAAATTACTTCTTCATAAAAGCGAAATTCAAAGACTTATAGGTATAGTTCAGCAGCAAGGGGTTGCTTTAATTCCACTTTCTTTATACTTAAAAAATGGAAGAGTAAAAGTAAACTTAGGAATATGTAGAGGTAAGAAAAACTACGATAAGAGAGATTCTATGCTTGAGAAAGCTCACAAAAGAGAAATGGATAGACAGCTTAAAGAAAGAAATAGATATTAATATAGTTTACATGGCGTTTAGAAGTTTAAAACAAAAAATAACTTTTAGACGCATTTTTTTATGGAATTTAAATAAAAGTGAATAAATTTTTTGTTATTCACTTTTATTATTTTGTAAACTTATAAATATAACAAATATTTTATTTATTATTTTAAATCAAGTAATTCTTTAAATTTAGAGAAAAATTTTAAGTTGTTAATCATATTATCCTCTAATGCAATTTGTTTTATGCAAGGACAATGAGCTATTGCTCTTTCAAGGTAATATAAGGCATTATCATTATCTTTTTTTAATGCATAAGCTCGTGTTTTGTAGTAAAAAGCTATAAAGTTATAGGGAGAAAGGGCAAGGGCAGTATCTAAAACTTCTAATGCCTCATCATATAGACCTAGATATATTAGTACATTTGCATATTCACAGTAATACATAGAGTCTTTAGGATTTAAACTTAAAGCTTTCTCATACATCTTTTTACTAGCCTTAATTTTGTTTAAGTAAAAATAACATTCACCAAGTTTTTTATATGCAGTGGCTTCTGTTGGATCAATAGAGATAAATTTTTCTAATAGTTGTGCTGTTTTTTCATAATCCTCTTTTTCATAAGTACAATATGATTTGCCTGATAATGCATTCTTAAAGGAAGGATTAAATTCTAATGCTTTATCAAAACATGCCTCAGCTTTCTCATACTCTCCAATTTTAATGTGGGCAAATCCTTTGTTACTTAATGCGAATAAATCTAGTGGATTTAAGGAAAGTGCTTTCTTAGATAGTTCTATAGCCCTGTGATAAAGATTTAAATTGTAATATACAAAAGCTATATTATTATAGAGTTGATGGTTTGGATTTTTAATATTCTTTAGTGCTTCTATAGAAAGTTCATAGGCTGTGTTAAATTCTTTTATCTTAGAAAGAGCTAAAATTTTATTGTTATAGAAAAAAATAGGATCTAATTTTTCTGAATACTTATCTAAAAAATAAATTGCTCTATTAAACTTTCCACGAGAGATATATTTTTTGATTTGTTTTTTAGGTGAAAAATTATCTGATTCTATTAAATATAAAATGATAATTATGGTTAAGATACATATAAGTATCATTATGAAGGATTGGATTTTAGTCATATTCATCTCTCCAAAAAGATTTTTATACTATTATTATATAAAAAAGATTTCAAAAGGATTACATGAACAGTAATAATACTGTATAATAAAATAAGATGAGAATATATTTCCCTCTTATGATATAATAGAGGAAATTAATACTAAATTAATAGTAAGAAAGGATGTAACCAAATGGAACTATTAAAAGATAAGATAAAAAAAGAAGGAAGAGTTACAGAAGATAATATTTTGATGGTTGATTCTTTTTTAAATCACCAAATGGATGTACAATTTTTTAATGAGGTAGGAAAAGAGTTTAAAGATAGATTTAAAAATGATCAAGTAGATAAAATACTTACAATAGAATCAACAGGGATAGGACTAGGTATAATAACAGCTCAATATTTTGATAATGTACCAGTAGTTTTTGGTAAGAAAATAGAGAGATTAGCAAGAAATAAAAGAGAATCAGTATTTAGTTCAGAAGTTTATTCATTTACTAAGAAAACAATATACAATGTTGTAGTTGATAAGAAATTCATAAAACCAGGTGAAAAAATACTTATAATTGATGATTTCTTAGCAAATGCATGTGCTGTATTTGGATTAATAGATGTTGTTAAACAAGCAGGTGCTGAGGTTGTTGGCGTTGGAATAGTTATAGAAAAAGGATTCCAAAATGGAAGAGTAAACTTAGAGAATAAAGGAATAAGAGTAGAATCTTTAGTTACTATAGATAAAATAGAAAATGGAGAAGTTTACTTTAAATAAAATATAAAGCTTTTTAAATATAATAATTTTTAGGTTAGACCTTTGGAAGTACTTGATTTCTTAAAGTGTTTATAGGGGGACTAACTTAAAAATTAATTAAGATAAAAAACTCTTTGTAAAAGTCAAAATAATATTAAAGATTAAATATTAAATGAGTTTAAATAGGTTTATATAATATGAATGAATAGAAATTTTGACTTAGGTAAAAATAACCATTGATATTTTAAGTAGAATTAGGTATTATATAAATTGTCTATTTTAAAATGTTAAAAGTTAATTAATTAGTCAAGGATTTTAACTCTTACAAACACAAATATATGTCCCTTGACTAACTTAATTAATTGATATATAATATAAAAGAAGTTTTCTTAAAAACTTTAAATTTAAAAATTGAATATGGAATTAGCGTTTAGACCATATTATTATCTCATACATGGGGGCGTTTTGGCTTCGACGGGGGTAAGATGGGTTTGATAAGCGGGTCGAGGTAAGCATGTTCCCTCGTTAATCAAGTATGCATTAAAGATAAACGCAGAAGATAATTTTGCATTAGCAGCTTAATTTAGCGCTGCTCATCTTTCCTCAATTGCCCACGGTTGAGAGTAAAGGTGTCATTTTAAAGTGGGGAACCGAGCTTAGCAAAGCTTTGAGCTAAGAACGGAATTTATGAAGCTTACCAAAGAGGAAGTTTGTCTGTGGACGTCTTCTGAGGGAATTTTAAAACACAAGACTACACTCGTAGAAAGTCTTACTGGTCTGCTTTCGGACACGGGTTCGACACCCGTCGCCTCCACCATGAAAACCTCGACAATATATATGTTATTGTTGAGGTTTTTTCGCTTTTTATATAAGAAGAGAAATATTATATAAAAGCATTATTATATGGATAATCTTTTTACTAAATTATTGTGTAATATTAAAACTTGTTACACGATTCTTTTAAATAATTATTAGTATAAGTCAGTATTGGAATATAATCTTTTTATTTTTATTATAAATTTTAATTATTATCAACTAAGTTATTATATAGGATTAAGAAATATAGAAACTATTGACAAAAAAGGAAAAGCAATATACAATGTAACCGTTAAAAGATTAATTTAATAAATTTGGAAATTTATTAAATAGTATGTAAAATAATTATTTAAATATAATATTAAATAAAAATGTTAATAAAGTAATTGATAAGTTAGTAAAGAATAAGTTCATTCATTGCCATTGTTTATAATTATAAAGTTTTGACTTAGTCTTAATAAAATTTGTTGATATATTTTTATATAACTGAGCAATTTAAGTTTGTTTTAAAATAAAGTATAGTATTTTATATAATTATTTTATCTTTTAATAATATAAATAGATTACAAAAGTATATAAGTTTATAAGGAGGAGTATAAATGTTAGAAAACGATCAATGGGTTGGTTTTGAAGGAAGAATTTGGAAAGAGGAAATAAATGTTAGAGATTTCATTCAAAAAAACTATAAACCATATGATGGAGATGAAAGTTTCCTTGCAGATTCAACAGATACTACAAAAAAACTTTGGGGTAGATTACAAGAATTACAAAAAGAAGAAAGAGCTAAAGGCGGAGTGCTTGATATGGAAACAGAAGTTGTTTCTGGACTTACAGCTTATGGCCCTGGATATATTGATGAGTCTTTAAAAGATCTTGAAAAAATCGTAGGTCTTCAAACAGACAAGCCATTAAAGAGAGCTTTCATGCCTTATGGTGGTATTAAAATGGCTGAACAAGCTTGTGAAAACTATGGATATAAACCAAGTCAAGAATTACACAAAATCTTTACTGATTACCATAAAACACACAATCAAGGGGTATTCGATGCATATACACCAGAAATGAGAAAAGCTCGTAGCAGTCATATCATAACAGGACTTCCAGATACTTATGGACGTGGACGTATTGTAGGTGACTACAGAAGAGTAGCTCTTTATGGTATTGATCACCTTATGGAAGAAAAAGAGAAAGATTTTAACAACTGTGGCGATGGAACTATGACAGATGAGATCGTTCGTCAAAGAGAAGAAATCAGAGATCAAATCAAAGCTCTTGCAGATATGAAGAAAATGGCTGAAAGCTATGGGTTTGACATCTCAAAACCAGCTAAAAATGCTAAAGAAGCTGTTCAATGGCTATACTTTGGATATCTTGCAGCAATCAAAACTCAAAACGGTGCTGCAATGTCAATAGGACGTATTTCTACTTTCCTTGATATATATATTGAAAGAGATATTGAGAATGGAGTTCTTACTGAAGAAGAAGCTCAAGAATTAATTGACCATATGACAATGAAATGTAGAATGGTTAAATTCGCAAGAATAACTTCTTACAATGAATTATTCTCAGGAGACCCTTCATGGGTTACTATTGCTTTAGGTGGTATAGGTGTTGATGGACGTCACATGGTTACAAAAAATGACTATCGTTTCCTTCGTACTTTACAAAATATGGGACCTTCACCAGAACCAAATATTACTGTCCTTTATTCTTCTGCACTTCCTGAAAACTTCAAGAAATATGCAGCTAAGATTTCAGTAGAAACAAGTTCTATACAATATGAAAATGATGATGTTATGAAACCAGCATGGGGCGATGATTATTCAATATGTTGTTGCGTATCTGCTACTGAAACAGGTAAAGAAATGCAATTCTTTGGAGCTAGAGCTAACCTTGCAAAATGTTTACTTTATGCAATCAATGGTGGTATTGATGAAAAATCAGGTAAACAAGTTGGACCTGAATATAGACCAATTGAATCAGAATACCTTGATTATGATGAAGTAATTGAAAAATATGAAAGAATGAGTGACTGGTTAGCAGGTCTTTATGTAAATATATTAAACCTTATTCAATATATGCATGATAAATATAACTATGAAGCAGCAGAAATGGCTCTTATTGATACAGACGTAAGACGTACATTTGCAACTGGTATTGCAGGATTCTCACATGTAATTGATTCACTTTCTGCAATTAAGTATGCAAAAGTTAAAACAATCCGTAATGAAGCTGGTATTGTTACAGATTACGAAATTGAAGGTGATTTCCCAAGATATGGTAATGATGATGATAGAGCAGATGAAATTGGTATATATGTTCTTAAATCATTCCTTGATAAAATTAAAAAGAGACACACATACAGAAATTCAGAGGCTACTACATCACTTCTTACTATTACATCAAATGTAGTATATGGTAAGTATACAGGTAATATGCCAGATGGACGTGAAGCTTGGACTCCACTTTCACCAGGTGCTAGCCCATCTTATGGAGCTGAAAAGAACGGATTACTTGCTTCATTAAATTCAGTAGCTAAACTTCCTTATGAGTGGGCTTTAGATGGTATTTCAAATACACAAACAATTAACCCAAGTGCATTAGGACATACTGAAGAAGAACAAGTTGATAAACTTGTACAAGTATTAGATGGTTACTTTGATCAAGGACCACATCACTTAAATGTTAATGTATTCGGTGTTGAAAAATTAAAAGATGCTATGGAACATCCTGAAAAAGAAGAATATGCAAACTTCACTATTCGTGTATCAGGTTATGCAGTTAAGTTTATAGATTTAACAAGAGAGCAACAACTTGATGTTATCTCTAGAACATGTCATGAAAGAATGTAGTTTGGATAAAAATATAGGAAGAATTCATTCTATAGAGACCTTTGGATCCGTTGATGGGCCAGGAATACGCTTTGTCGTTTTTTTTAAGGGATGCCCTATGAGATGCAAATTCTGTCATAATCCAGATACATGGGATATAAATGGCAGTGAGATGAAAACTGCAGATGAGCTTTTATCTCAAGCTCTTAGATATAAATCTTATTGGAAGAAAGGGGGAGGAATCACAGTAAGTGGTGGTGAACCTCTTCTTCAAATAGATTTCTTGATTGAATTCTTTAAAAAAGCTAAAGAAAAAGGTATTCATGTTACACTTGATACATCTGGAAGTCCATTTACAAGAAAAGAACCTTTTTTAAGTAAATTTAATGAACTTATGAAAGTAACAGATCTTGTAATGCTTGATATTAAAGAGATAGATGAAGATGATCATAAAATACTTACAGGATGTAGTAATTCAAATATTCTTGATATGGCAAAATATTTATCAGAAATCAATAAACCAGTATGGATTCGTCATGTATTAGTACCTGGTATGAGTGATAATGATGAAAAGTTGATAAAACTTGATAAATTTATAAAGACTTTGAAAAATGTAGATCGTGTTGAAGTACTTCCTTATCATACTCTTGGAACTTTTAAATGGGAAGAACTTGGCATTGAGTATCCTTTAAAAGGAGTTAATCCTCCTACTAAGGAAAGAATAGAAAATGCTAATAAGCTTCTTCACACAAATGAATATACTGGATATTCATTACGATAATCAATGTTCGTGAAATATTTTAAAAAGACTATGTTGAATACTTATTCAACATAGTCTTTTCTTTTTATTTTGGATAGATAAAATTTGTAAGGAATAAATTTTTGTAGTAATGAAATTTGCTATATTTAAAAATAAATTTCCCTACATTATCCAATCAACCTATTTATATATTCTCAATTAGATATGTAAATAGGTTGATTTTATTTATATTTTTTTATTTGACTATAATACTCTTTTGGGGTAATTCCAAACTCTTTTTTGAAAGCACGAAATAAATTATTATAGCTTCCTAATCCACATATATGAGAAACATCTACTATAGGTTTTCCTTCTTCTATAAGTTTTTTGCAAAGATCTAATTTAGCTTTTACTATATAACTATGTAAGGTTAATCCTGTAGCTTTTTTAAATTCTCTTGATATATGAAATTTGCTAACATAAAATTTTTTTTCAAGGTCATGAAGAGAAATTTCTTCTGTAATATTATTATTAATATATATAAAAATATCATCAATTAAAAATTGTTTATTCCTTTTTATTTTTTGTTTTGAGTCTACATTTATACATTCTCTTAAAGTTAAAATTAGAATTATAGATATCATGTTTTTAATATATAGATGGTCAGCAAATTTATAATCTTCATTTTTCATATAAATAAGTTTTTTTAATATATTTTTTATTAACATAGTTGTTTCTGCATTGGCATCTATTATTGCATATTCAAAAGGTACAGTATTAAAACTTTCTAAAAAATTCACTTCTTTATCTGACAAATTAAGAAGCAATTCTTCTGTAAATATTAACTTATATACTACAAGGGTGCTATCTGCTATTAAATCTATAGTAAGGTCATTATTAGGATTTATTAAAATAATATTATCTGTACCACATTTATGAATTTTATTAGTTAATTGAAAATGGCATTTGCCTGAGAATATAAATAATATTTTGTAATATTTATCAGACTTAATAATCTTATTTTTTTTCTCATTTAACTTAATTTCATACATAAAATAATCTTTTCTTTTAGTCATTAATATCTCCCTTTTATAAAAATAACTGTTTAAAATATCAATTTTGGGTAATAAAATATCAATTTTTGAATATGATTCTATTTTACAATGTGAGATAATGAAAGCACAAAGGTTTTGTTATTTGTTTAACAAAATATTAATTTATTAGGTATAGGGGAGAAGTTTATGAGGGAATTTTCAATGAAAGACAAAATTGGATACACTTTAGGGGATTTAGGGTGTTGCTGTACAGAACAATTTAGAGCTATGTTTTTAACGGTATTTTACACATTAGTTCTAAAAATTAATCCTATTCATGTAGGTACAATACTTTTAATAACAAAAATTTGGGATGCTGTTAATGATCCTATAATAGGGGCTATTATAGATTCTCGTAAAGCAAAGGCAGGTAAAAAATTCATACCTTGGATGAGGGCTTTTTCAATACCATGTGCCATATTAATGTGCGTAGGTTTTTTAAACGTTTCCAATATGAATTATGGTTTTAAATTAGCTTACGTTTTAATAACTTATGTACTATATGAATCTATGTATACATGTGTAAACGTTCCTTTTGGTTCATTATCTAGTGTTATGACAGATGATACAAATCATCGTACAGATCTATCAAGATATAGAAGTTTAGGTGGAACTATTTTTATGACTGTAATAGTTATTGTTGGACCATTATTTTTATATAAAGATAATCAACCTGTTGCTTCAAATTTTTTATTATTAGCTATTATTTGTGCTTGTATAAGTGTTTTTTGTATTCAAGTTACATGTGTATGGTGTAAAGAACGTGTTGAAATACCAGAGGTAGAAAGAGAAAAAGTTAATTATTTTGAAGTATTAAAAAATATATCAAAAAATAGAGCGTTATTAGGCATTATAATTGCTAGCTTAGTTGGTATGATATCAGCTAGTGTAGTTAATGGATTAAACACTTATTTATTTAGAGATTATTTTGGAAATGTAAAACTTATGTCTGTATCAGGTATGCTAAGTACAGTTTATGCCATAATCACATTTATCGGGACTAAATTTGTTGCTAATAAGTTTGGTAAAAAAGAATGGTGTATGTATGGAGCTGGATTTGCTGCAATAGTTTATGGAGTTTTATTCTTCTTCCCAATAAAGAATCCTATAATGTTTATAATTGTAAATGGTGTTTGTTATATAGGAGCTTCTGGATTTCAAATATTAATTTGGGCTATGGTAAATGATGCTATAGATTATCAAGAATTACAAACAGGAACTCGTAATGAAAGTATAGTTTATTCAACATATTCATTTTTTAGAAAGATTGCTGCAGCCTTAAGTGCTAGTTTAAGTAGTTTTATACTTGCATTTATAGGATATAACGTAAATAATCTTACACAAACACCAGAAGTTATTTCAAATCTTTGGAAGTCTTATACAGGTATTTATTCATTAGGATATGTAGTTGCAATTTTATCTTTATATTTTATATATCCTTTAAGTAAGAAAAAGACTGAAGAAATGTTAAAGAATTTAGCCATTAAAAGACAAAAACAAAGCCTGTTTAAATAGCAAGTATTAATTAGGAGGGGTTTTATGATTAAATTAATAGAAATAAAAAATAGAAAAAATAAGGTGTTAAGGGGAGTTCTTACACTCCCTGAAAACACAGAAAATCCTATTATAGTATTAAATCTTCATGGGTTTGCAGGAGATAAATCAGGATATAAATATGCACATACTCATTTATCAAGAGTTCTTGAAGAGAATGGATTTGGGTGTGCTAGATTTGATTTTTATGGTTGTGGTGAAAGTGATGGAGAGTTTGAGGAAATGACTTTTACAGGGCTTATAGAAGATGCTATTGATATGTACAATTGGTTAGTTGATTCTAAAATAACAACCTCTGACAGAATTATTTTATCAGGTCATAGCATGGGAGGATATGTAGCCTCATGTGTTGCACCAAAGCTAAATCCAATTGGATTAATTTTAATGTGTCCAGGAGGAGGAATGTGGTTTGGATGTAAAGAACGTTCTGACCAGTTGAAAAATAAAAAGATTCAATATGCTGATATGGAAGGTTTAAAATTCAATATTGATTTTAATTATGATTTATATAATTATGAGCCATTTTCTAGTGCAAAAGGATATGAAAATGACGTCTTAATCATAAGAGGGACTGAGGATAAATTAGTTAATGATCAAATTTGTAGGACTTACTTAGAGTGTTATGACAGTAATAAGTCAAAATATATAGAAATTGAAACTGGGGATCATAATTTTGCAAACATAAAAGCTAAAGAAGGATGTGAAAAGGCAATTATTGATTTTTGCAAATTAATTAATAATAAATAATTTGAGGTGATGAATATGAAACTTTTAGAACAAATTAATATAGGAAATATTACATTAAAAAATAGAGTTATGTTTCCTCCATTAACTACTGGATATGAGGGGAGAGATGGAAGTATAACTCCACAATGTATTAACTTTTATGAAAGACTTGCAAAGGGAGGGGTTGGATACATAGTAATTGGTGATGTTGCTCCAATTAATAGTTTTTCTCCTACACCAAAATTATTTGATGACAGACAAATTGAAGGATTTAAAAATTTAGCTGATTCGGTTCATAAACATGGATCTAAAATTGCAATTCAAATATTTCACCCAGAGTATGACTGCCATGCTATAAACAAAATGTTTGAGAGTGGAGATATTAAAGGATTAAGAGAAAAATTGCATCATGATATGAAACATTTTGTCAATGAAATTAGTGAAGAGGGTTTAAAAGAGATTATAAATAAAATGTGTAATTGTGCAATTCGTGCTGAAAAAGCTGGGGTTGATATGATTCAAATACATGGAGATAGATTAGTAGGTTCATTATGTAGTACCATATTAAATAAAAGAACTGATAAATATGGTGGTAGTTTAGAAAATAGAACTAGATTTGCATTAGAGTTTGTAAGAGCCTTAAAAAAGGCAGTACCTAATATGCCTGTTGATTATAAATTTTCTGTTGTTACACCAGAGAGAGGGAAAGGGGGAGTAAATTTAGATGAAGCTCCGATTTTTGCTAAATGGCTAGAAGAGGCTGGGGTTGATATGCTTCATGTAGCTCAAGCAAATCATACTGGAAATATGTCAGATACCATACCTCCAATGGGAGTACAACCTTATGGATTCTTCGTTGATATTGCTGCTAAAATAAAAAAAGAAGTAAATATTCCAGTTAGTACAGTTGGAAGAATATTTAATCCTAAAATGGCTGAAGGTATTTTAGAATCTAATAAAGCAGATATAATTGGTCTTGGTAGAATTTTGCTTGCAGATCCTGATTGGGTTAACAAAGTCATGGAAAATAGGAAAAAAGATATACGTGAATGTATATGTTGTAATAAAGGATGCACAGATAATATACAAAATCGTAAGTTCTTAAGTTGTATTTTAAATGCTGAAAATGGATATGAAGGAATTAGAAATATCAATAAAGCTGAAATTAAGAAAAAAGTAATAGTAGTTGGAGGAGGACCTGCAGGACTTGAAGCCTCTCGTGTAGCAAGTCTAAAAGGACACGATGTTATTTTATTTGAAGAAAAAACATCATTAGGGGGACAATTAAATTTAGCTTGTATTCCTCCTAGAAAAAATGAAATACGTAGAGCAATAAGATATTTAACACATTCTGTAGTTTCTCAAAATGTAGATTTAAGACTTGGCAAAAAAGTAACTCAGGAAGATATATTATCTTTAAATCCAGATGTTGTATTAGTTGCTGTGGGAGCGAGTAATGTTATACCACATATAGATGGATATGACAGAGAAATAGTATGTGATTCTTGGAAAATATTAAATGGAGAAGAACAAGTATTTGGTAACGTTGCTGTGATTGGTGGAGGTATGGTAGGTTGTGAAGTAGCTGAATATCTATGTCTTGAATATGGAAATAATGTTTCTATAATAGAAATGGACAGTAATATTGCTAAAGGAGAAAGCAACACTATACTTCCCACTATGATGAATAATTTTTCTAAAAACGATGTTAAAATCTATACTAATCATAAGGTTAATAAAATAGATAAAGACTATATAATTTGTGAAAATGAGGATAAAGAAATTAAAATACATTGTGATTATGTAGTTATGGCAGTTGGTGCTAAAGCAAATGATTTTGAAGTTAATAAATTATTGGAAAATAATATTAAAGTTGTTAAAATTGGTGATTGTCTTTATAAGGCATCAAATATAGAAAATGCAATTAAAACAGCTTATGATGCTGCTAATAAAATATAATTTTATATAAAAAATTAAAATTAGAGTTTTAGAAAATACTGTTAAGAGAATATATATTTAAAAGTGAAATTTTAAGAAATAATTTTTAAGTTCTTAAAATTTCTTTTTGTTTTTTAATAGACAAGTTAATAGACAAGTTTAATCTTTAGGAATTTGTAGAAATATTTATCTAAAACCTATAAAAATAAGAATATAACTAGTATTGAAATTATTAATAAATTGTGATAATATTGAGCTTGTATAAAAACAGACAAGTTTAATACTAAATAATGTTTTATTTTGATTATCTTGTAAACGATTATTGAACTTTATAAAAACAAAAGAGGTGTAAAAATGGAAAATTCGCTTAAAAGAACAGAAGAGAAGGATGAAGTCAATATAAAGAAAGCTGTCCCTGCTGTATTAGCTTTAATGATTTTTGCTTTAGTTATTGATAATTCATTTAAGATTGTTTCTCCAGATTTAGCAAAGGCTTTCCACATATCAGCAACTACTGTAAGTTGGCAAGCGACTTTAGCTGGATTAGTTATAGGAATTGGAGCTATTGTATATGCTTCATTATCAGATTCAATAAGTGTTAGAACTTTACTAGCAATAGGAATCATATTAATATGTGCTGGATCACTATTAGGATTTATTTTTCAAAAATCCTTTGTGATGGTAGTTGTTTCAAGAATAATTCAGTCAGCTGGATTAGGAAGTGCAGAAACTTTATATGTAATATTTGTAGCAAAATATTTTAAAGAAGCTGAGCATAAGAAATACTTAGGATTTAGTACAAGTAGTTATGCTATTTCTCAGGTAATTGGTACTATAACAGCTGGATATATATCAACATATTTAAGCTGGCAAGTATTATTCTTAATACCATTATTAACATTGATAATATTACCATTTATATTAAAATATATACCTAAAGAAAAAACGAAGGCTGGAAATATAGACTTTATAGGATTTATATTAGTAGCAGCAGTAGCTGCAACACTAATGGTTTTTGTTTCAGAATT
This sequence comes from Clostridium sp., assembly GCF_029267215.1. GTDB lineage: Bacteria > Bacillota > Clostridia > Clostridiales > Clostridiaceae > Sarcina. Next base: position 25,327 of record NZ_JARIDH010000060.1, read on the forward strand.
TAATTGGATATTCTTATTAGCATTTATAGTAGCTATTATATTATTTTTAACTTATATAAGTAAAAATAATAAAGCATTTATCACAATTAAATTTTTCAAAAATAGAAACTTTATATCAGTTTTATTTGTAGCTTTTATTATATATAGTGTACAACTTGCATTTATATTTATGTTTCCATTTTTAGTAGAATCTATTTATCATTATAGATTAGATCAAGTTTCATTACTTTTAGTTCCATCATACGTTTTAGCAGCAACTGTGGGAGCTTTATCAGGTAAAGTTGCTAAAAGAAGTGGAAGTAAGAAATGTATTGAAATAGCTATAGTAGGTATAATAATAAGTCTTATTATAGGAGCTTTATTTGTAGAAGCAACAGTATGGGTATTTGTATTTGTAATGATATTATTCTCATGTTCATTTGCTTTAATGTATGCACCAATGATTGATACATTAACAAGAACAATACCTAAAGAAAATACAGGAACTGCTATTGGTTTTTATAACTTCTGTTTAAATATAGCAGCATCAATTGGTATAACATATGTTGCAGTACTTATGGATAGCAAAAGTTTAGGAAGAAATATTACTAAACTTTTTGAAAATTCAAAAGCTATACAATATAGTAATGTATTAATTGTACTAGCTATAATATCAGTAGTATCACTTTTAGTATATTGGATTTTAATTGGAAGAAGAGAAAAAAGAGTACAAAAATAAATTATAAATAAATTTATTTTTAAATAGGATTCCCATTAGCTACGTTTATATATTATTTATATTAAAATGTAGCTAATGGGATATTTTATTGTTATAATAAAATTTTAGAATATTATTATAAGGAGTCTAAAGATGAAGTATTATTTAGCACCTATGGAGGGTATCACAGGATTTATATATAGAAATGCATATGAAAAGTATTTTGGGAAGTTTGATAAATATTTTGCACCTTTTGTTGTTCCAAATACAAGTAAAAGTCTTAAAACAAAGGAACTTAGAGATGTTCTTCCTGAAAATAATGAGGGAATTAGCTTGGTTCCTCAAATACTTACTAATGAATCAGAAGGATTTATTTCAACTGCTAATAAGTTAAAAAAACTCGGATATGAGGAAGTGAATTTAAATTTAGGATGTCCCTCTGGAACCGTTGTTGGAAAGAAGAGAGGATCTGGTTTCTTAGCCTATAGAGAGGAATTAGACAAGTTTTTAGATGATATATTTAAGATGGATCATATTAAGATTTCCATAAAAACTAGATTGGGAATGGAAGATCCAGAGGAATTTTATGAACTTATTAAAATTTATAACAAGTATCCACTAGAAGAACTTATTATTCATCCTAGAACAAGAAAAGATTTTTATGGAAACAAGCCTAATTTAGAAGTCTTTAAGGATGCAATAGAATTAAGCAAAAATCAAATAGTTTATAATGGAGATATATTTACTTTAAAAGATTATAAAAAATTTGTTGAAGTATTTCCTAATGTAGATAAAATAATGCTTGGAAGAGGAATTTTAGCTAATCCGGCCTTATTAAATGAGATTAAGGGAGAAGAGGTAATAAACAAAGAAATACTAAGAAAATTCCATGATGAAATATTTAGTAATTATAAAGAAGTGTTTAATGAAGAAAGAAATGCAATGTTTAGGATGAAAGAGTTATGGGGGTACATGATTTATATGTTTTCAAATAATAAAAAATATGCTAAACAAATAAAGAAAGCACAGAAAACAGTAGATTATAATCAAGCTGTAATAAGTTTATTTAGTGAACAGGAAATCATAAAAGATGCAGGCTTATTCTATAGTGAGGAATAATTTTAAGTAAAAAAAGATATTAGCAAAATTTTGCTAATATCTTTTTGTTTATATTATAGTAAGTCACTTGATAAAGCGTCTATTTTTGATAATCTATTGTCTATTGCAATAATTATTTGACCTGCTTTAGTAGTATCACCAACTATTATTCCACCAACTAAAACATTGTTTTTGAAGAATAATTTAGTATATTGTCCTTTTTCTTCATCTTTAGAACTAATTTTTTCATATTGAGTTTCATTGAATCTTATTAATCCTGCTGAGAATACATGAGTATCTAATGCATCTAAGATTATTGAAGGAGTAAAGTTTTCAAATACTTTATCTTCACAAGTAGCATTCGCACCAGCTGTTTTACCCATTTCTATAGCTGCAGGCCAGTTTCCATATACAAGACCATTGTATTCAGCAACATCACCACAAGCATATATATCTTTAACGCTAGTTTCCATTCTTCCATTAACAATAACACCTCTGTTGCACTCTATACCAGTTTCTTGAGCTAAGGCAATATTACTTCTTATACCAGTTGAAACTAATAAGATTTGAGCTTCTAATGATTTTCCGCTCTTTAAGTTTACAGTAGTCAATTTACCATCTTTAACTACGATTTCGCTACATTCTTCTGAAGTTAAGAATGTTATTCCACAGTTTTCAACATTCTTTCTGAATAAATCAGCACCTTCTTGGTCTAATTGGTTATTCATTAAGTTTGGTAAGAATTCAACTACAGTTACATCAATACCTGCGTTTTTCATTTCCCAAGCAGCTTCTAATCCAAGAGGACCAGCACCTATTATAACAGCTTTTTTAGCTTCATTCATCATTTCTTTAACATCAAATGTATCTTTTAAGTCTTTAATAGAGTAGATTCCTTTGAAATCTTCAATATTATCACTACTTAATTTTATTGATTCACCGTTATTTGAAACATTGAATGGTGGTATGAAGTTATGGCTACCATTTGCTAAGATAAGTTTAGTGTATGGTATTTCAGTTCCATCTGATAAAATAACTTTTTTATTGTCTTTATCAATCTTACTTACAACAACACCTAACATCTCTTCAACATGGTTTTCTTTGTACCATGAATCTTTAGCTAAGTAGAATGTATCTAAGTTCATTTCTTCTGTTAAAAGATCTGATAAATTAGGTCTTGAATATGAAGAAACTTCTTCGCTTGAAAGTAATTTTAAAGTAGCTGTTGAGTTGATTTCTCTGATTGTTTTAGCAGCATAGAAACCAGCAGCTCCGTTACCAATTATAACGAAATTATCTTCAGTATCATTTTTCTTAAAGTTTTGAACTTCAACTTCTATAAATTGTTCTTTACCAGCTCCACAAACTGGGCATACATCAGGACAAACTGGACTTTCGAATATTTCTCCACATACTAGACATTTCCAATATCTTGTTTTCCCGTTTCCTGTTATAATTTCTTGAGTATTAGTATTTTTATCAGGAGAGTAGTTTAATTCTTTTTCTCCAAACATTATTTTACTAAAATCTCTACCAAATTCATAAGCAGTTCTTAATTCTTTTTGTGAAGGTTTGAATCTTATTTTTAATCCAGGCCCAACTAATTTCATTTTTAATTCTTTTAATCTAGCTTCTATTCTTGGAACAGCTTCACCACTCCATCCATATGAACCAAAGGCTGCCGCATATTTTCCACCATGAATAATTGGGTTTAAATTAGCTAAAAGAATTCTTATTGGAGGTAATAGTTCAGCAACTATTGTTGGTGAACCAAATAACATTCCATCTGATTCAGCTATATCGTTTAAAACATCTTCTTGTTTAGCATAAACTAAATCATATAATTTAACTTCAACATTATGATCAGCTTTTAATCCTTTTTCTATTTCCTTAGCTAACTGTTCAGTATATCCATAAGCTGAAACATAAGGAATAGTAATTTTTTTATCACCTTTTATTTCAGGTTTTACAGGTGTACTCCATTCTTTATAAGTATTTATTACTTCCCATGGATTTTCTCTTAAAACTGGACCATGTCCTGGACAAACTAATTCAATATCTAAATCTTTGATTTTATCAATAGCTTTTAATACATAGTTTTTATATGGTCCGAATATACAATCAAAATAGTATCTTAAAGCATCTAAGTATTCTTCTTTACTTGGAACTAAATCATTGAAAACTTCTTCACATGAGTAGTGACTTCCAAATGAATCACAAGTTATTAAAGCTTTATCTTCTGGAATATAAGTGTACATTGAATCTGGCCAATGTAAGAAAGGAGCTGATATAAATTCTAATGTTTTATTACCAAGTGACAATTTATCACCATCTCCAACAATTATATATTCAAAATCTTTATTTACAATTTCTTTTAAGAATTCTATAGCTTGCATTGAACCAACAACTTTAGCTTGAGGAGAAAGGTTTAATAGTTTCTCTGCTGAACCTGCATGATCTGGTTCTGTGTGATCAACAACTATATAATCTATTTTTTTAGGATCTACTCCTAAATTAGTTAATTTTGATAAATAATCATCAAAACATTTTTCTTTAACTGTTTCGAAAACAGCAGTTTTTTCGCTTCCTTTAACAACGTATGAGTTGTAAGTAGTTCCATATGGAGTGTACATTATAATATCGAACACTCTAAGTTCAGGATCTAATGAACCAACCCAGTATATATCATTTTTTATTTCTAAATAATTCATAAAAACACCACCTGTATATGTTAATCTTCTAACAATCAAAATCAATCAATATTAATTATTAATTAATATCTATAATTAAATTATAATCTTTTTTAAAGAAATGTAAATAGTTTTTTATAAAATTTTAAAATAATAAAAATATAGTAGAAAAAATCTACTATATTATTTAAATAATTTAATTAAAATTTTATTTATTATGGTAAGCAGTTAAGAATTTTTCTAAATATTTTTCTGGAATTTGCATACAGCCAATATTACCATGTCTTTCATCACCTTCATGATTTCCATGAAAATCAGAACCGCAAGTTATTAAAAGATCATTATATACAGCATAAGATAAGAAGAAATCAGTATCTTTTTTAGTATTTTGATAGTATATAGCTTCTATTCCATCAAAAGGAAATGCCAGTACTTCTTTAACAGGAACTCTTTTTATAAGCTTTGGATGAGCAAGCACTGTTAAGGCATTATTTTCTTTTAATATTTTTATTCCCTCTTCCACAGAAATCTTTTTATTAGGTACATAAGCTGGACTATCATTTCCTATAAAATTATCAAAGATATATTCCCATTCATAAGGATAACCAGCATCAATTATACATTGAGCTATGTGAGGCCTTGCAACAACACCATTTCCTTTAGCTAGTACATCTTTATAATCTAATTTTATATTGAAATATTCTTCTAAATTAGAAACAATTTTTTTAGCTCTATCTATTCTAGAGTTTTTTAGTCCATCTAAAAATTTTTGAAATTTCAAAGATTTATAAGAATCATCTTTGAAGTATCCAAGAACATGAATTGTCGCACCTTTATGTTCACAACTAAGTTCAATTCCAGGAATAAATATTAAGCCTAATTTTTCAGCTTCTTCTTTTGCTTCATCTAATCCTGAAGTTATATCGTGGTCTGTTAGTGCTATTACTGATATGCCATTCTTTTTAGCTTCTCTAATTACATTCTTTGGAGCCATAGTTCCATCAGAAGCCAGTGAGTGACAATGAAATTCTGCATTAATATTAATAATAAGCCCTCCTTTAACTTTGTAATAATTTATGTATAAGTATTAGTTTTATATGATATTTTAAATTTAAAATCTTGTTATAGATATTTTAACACAGAATTTATAAGAAAATAAATTAAAAAATATTTAAGGGGTTAAGAATAAGGCTTTATTATATTATTAATTAATATAGTAAGAATATGTAAGTGGTACAAAATTAATATTTTTTTTTATAAGTTTTTGATATAATGATTTTAAACTAAACAATTTAGAGGTGAATTAATGTTTTTAATAATAGATAATTATGATTCATTTGTTTTTAACTTAGTTAGATATTTTAAAGAAATAGATGAAGAAGTTTTGGTTAGAAGAAATGATAAAATTTCTATAGAAGAGATAAGAAATATGAATCCTGAAGGAATTATAATATCACCAGGACCTAAGTCACCTAAAGATATGAAAGAGTGCTTAGATATTATTCATAATTTCAAGGGGATAATACCTATACTTGGAGTATGTTTAGGTCATCAATGTATAGGATATTATTTTGAAAGTGAAGTTATAAAAGGGAAATTTCCTGTTCATGGCAAAATAAGCTCTATAAAACATGATGGAGAAGGGGTTTTTAGTGGGATTAAGAATCCTTTAAATGTTACTAGATACCATTCATTAATTGTTGATAGAGAAAATCTAGGAAAAGAACTTCAAATAACAGCCTTAACAGAGGATGGAGTTATTATGGGAATAAGGCATAAGAAATACAAAATAGAAGGGGTACAATTTCACCCAGAGGCAGTTTTAACTGAATGTGGTCATGAAATTCTTAAAAATTTTGTTAATATAAGTAGAGAGTAATAAAAAAGAATATATAAATAGGAGGGAAATAGATTTTGAATTTTAGAATTGAAGAAATAAATGTAGATATGAATCCTCATGAGGTATATTCTTTATTTAAAGTTGAAAAGGATAGTATATTTTTAGATAGTTCTAAAGAGGAAAGTGAATTTTCTAATTATTCATTTATAGGATTAAATCCCTTTAAAAAATTTACATCCTATGGAGAGGATATTTACATAAATGGAGAAAAGTTAAGAGGAGAACCTTTTTTTGAACTTGAAAAATTATTGAGTGAGTATAAAATTGAAAATAATAGTGAAATACCTTTTTTAGGTGGTGCAATTGGTTATTTTTCTTATGATATAGGTAGGTGCATAGAAAAAATACCAAGTACTGCAAAGGAAGATGTTAAAATTCCAGATAGCTATTTCTTATTTTATAATAATGTAATAATATTTGATTTAAGAAAAAGAAAAAGCTATGTAACTTCTCTTGGGATAAATGAAAAAAATGAGGATAGTATAGAAAAAATAAAAAATAGAATAAACAATGGAAAGCCAGAGTTTTCTTTAAAGTTAGATTCTAATACTAAGTTTCATTCTAACTTTAAGAAAGAAGAGTACATGAAAAGCATAAGTAAACTTAAGGATTACATAAAAGAAGGACATACTTATATTGCCAATATGACGCAGAAATTTACTTGTGATTATAATGATGATCCTTTTAATACATATTCAAGTTTAAGAAGTATAAATAAAGCTCCTTTTTCTGCATATTTAAATTTAGGAGGGTTTCAAATAATAAGTTCTTCACCAGAAAGATTTTTAAGGGTTTATAATAATCATGTAGAAACAAGACCTATAAAGGGAACAAGACCTAGAGGGAAAAATAAAGAAGAGGATATTAAAAATAAGAAAGAACTTTTAAATAGTGAAAAGGATAAATCTGAATTACTAATGATTGTTGATTTAGAAAGAAATGATTTAAGTAAGGTGTGTAAGCCTTTTTCAGTAAAGGTTACAGAACTTTTTAAATTAGAAGAGTATGCCACAGTATTTCATTTAGTATCAACCATAGTTGGAGAACTAAATGAGGATGTATCTTCAGTAAAATGCATTAGAGAATGTTTTCCAGGGGGATCTATAACAGGAGCGCCTAAAATAAGAAGTATGGAAATTATTGAGGAACTAGAGGGAGTAAGAAGAGGAATTTATACTGGTGCTATTGGGTACTTTGATTTAAGAGGAAATTGTGATTTTAATATAGTTATAAGAACAATACTTACTAAGGATAATAAGGCTTATTTTGGAGTAGGTGGAGGAATAACCATAGAATCAGAGGAAGAGATGGAGTATGATGAAACCTTAGATAAGGCAAAAGCTTTGATGAGAGTTTTATAGAGTTTAAGGATTGTTTAAAGTGTATAGTGATTTTTAGATAGACTTTAATACCTACTTAAATGTATTAAAAGGAGCAAAAATGTTTTATATAAAGGAAAATAAGCTAAATTGTGAGTTTGAAAAAGGTGATTTAGTAAAATTAGATTCTTCTAATTTTTTTGGAAGAGGGGTTTTTGAGACCATACTTTTAAAGAGAAAATGTGTTTTTTTAGAGGAACATTTAGAGAGATTAAGAGAAGGATGTAAAATCTTAGATTTAGAATGCAATATTTCTAAAGAAGAAGTAGAAAGTTTTGTTGAAAGGGAGAATATTAAAAACAAAGCTTTAAAAATAACTGTTACTGAGAAAAACATAATTATTTCCTTAAGAGAAATTCCATATAATAAGAAAAATTATGATGAGGGATTTGCTTTGAAAATAAGTAAAGTATTAAGAAATAGTACTTCAAATCTTACATATATAAAGAGTACCTGTTATGTGGAAAATCTAATAGAAAAGGAAAAAGGAAGAAAAGAAGGATTTAGTGAGGTTATTTTCTTAAATGAAAGAGGAGAAATAACAGAGGGAGCAACAAGCAATTTATTCTTTTTAAAGGAAAATAATATCTATACCCCAAAGGTTAGGTCTGGACTTTTAAATGGTATAATTAGAAAATGGATAATTAAAAATTATTCTGTGATTGAAGGGTCATATACTTTAGAAGATTTAAAAAATAGTGATGGAATTTTTCTTACTAATTCCTTAATGGGAATTATGAAGGTGAATAGACTAGAAAATTTAATGTTTAATGAAAATAGAATCATAGAGGATATAAGGATAAAATATGAAAGGTCTTTAAAAGAGTTTTTATAGATGGAGGAAAAAATGATTGATAAAGAAAAAATAAGAGAAGGTATGAGATTAATCCTTGAGGCCATAGGAGAAGATGTTAATAGAGAGGGACTTTTAGAAACTCCAGATAGAGTTTCTAGAATGTATGAAGAGATATTTTCAGGCATAGGAAAAGATGCAAAGGATCATTTAAGTAAGACTTTTGAAGTGGATAGTAATGATTTAGTTTTAGAAAAGGATATAACATTTCATTCAATGTGTGAGCATCATTTAGTTCCTTTCTTTGGGAAGGTTCATATAGCTTATATACCAAATGGAAGAGTTGTTGGATTATCTAAACTTGCAAGATGTGTTGAAGTTTATTCAAAGAAACCTCAGCTTCAAGAAAGATTAACAAAGGAAATAGCTGATTCAATAATGGAAAGCTTAGATGCAAAGGGAGTTATGGTTGTTATTGAAGGAGAACATATGTGCATGACTATGAGAGGGGTTAGAAAACCAGGAACTAAAACCATAACTACTACATATAGAGGAAGTTTTTTAAAGGATGAAAGTCTTAAAAATGACGTATTTAGAATGATATCTATGTAGTCTTATATAGAAAGGGGTAAATTTATGGAGAGAGTAAATAAAATATTTAATAATTCTAAATATAAATACTATTTATCTAAAAATAATTACTGCGAAAGAGAGAGAATTTTTTGTAAGCATAATTTAGAACATTTTTTAGATGTGGCTAGAATAGCATATATAATGTCTTTAGAAGAAAATCTAAATATTCCAAAGGAAATAATATATGCAACATCACTTTTACATGATATTGGAAGATGGGTTGAATATGAAGAGGGGGAAAGTCATGAGAAAGCTTCATATAGATTAAGCAAAGAAATATTAGATGAATGTGGTTTTAATTATAAAGAGAAGGAATTCATATTAGGAGGAATTTCTAATCATAGAAATAAAAATTCTAGTGGATTTAATAAAATTATGTATTTAGCAGATAAAAAGTCTAGAGCATGTTTTTTATGTGAAGCAGAAAAACTTTGCAAATGGAGTAAGGAAAAGAAAAACTTAGAGATAATGATTTAAGGGGTGACTAAATATGAAAATCGGAAATAAAACCTTTGAAATAGGAAAAAGAACTTATATAATGGGAATTTTAAATGTAACTCCAGATTCATTTTCAGATGGAGGAAAGTTTAATGAAATAAATAAAGCATTAGAACAAGCTGAGAAAATGATAAATGATGGTGTAGATATAATTGATATTGGTGGAGAGTCAACAAGACCTAATCATACACCAGTTAAAGAAGAGGAGGAACTTTTAAGAGTTATCCCAATAATAAAGGCAATAAGAGAAAAATATGATGTTCCAATATCAATAGATACTTATAAGGGAAGAGTAGCAGAAGAAGCTATAAAGGCTGGTGCTAACTTAATAAACGATGTTTGGGGATTTAAAAAGGATCCATATATATCAGAGGTTGCTTTTAAATATGATGTTCCATGTTGTTTAATGCATAACAGAGAAAATTCAAAGTATGGAGAAGACATAATAGATACTATGAAAAAAGATATTATGGAAAGCGTAGAAATAGCATTAAAAGCTGGAGTTAAAAAGGAAAATATAATTTTAGATCCAGGTATAGGCTTTGCAAAAACTTATGAGCAAAATTTAGATGTTTTACATAGACTAGAAGAATTTTGTAAACTTGATTATCCAGTTCTACTTGGTACTTCAAGAAAATCAGTAATAGGAAACACTTTAGATTTACCAGCTAATGAAAGGGTTGAAGGAACTTTAGCAACCACTTCAATTGGAATAGCTAAGGGATGTGAGTTTGTAAGAATTCATGATGTTTTAGAAAATAAAAGAGTAGCAGTTATGACTGATGCTATAATAAGAAGAGGAGAATAAGCTTTTGGACAAAATAGTTATTAAGGATTTTGAAGTCTTTGGGAATCATGGAGTTTTTGAAGAGGAAAAAAGATTAGGACAAAAATTTGTTTTAAGCATAGAACTTTCTTTAGATACAAGAGAAGCTGGAATTACAGGTGATTTAAAAAAATCAGTTCATTATGGAGAGTTAGCCCATAAGATTGAAGAGGAATTTAAGAAAAAAAGCTATGATTTAATAGAAACAGTTGCTGAAAAGATGTGTGAATTTATATTATTAGAATATCCATTAGTTAAAAGTGTAAAGATTAGAGTGAAAAAACCATGGGCACCTATTTTAAGAAGCTTAGATACGGTTTATGTGGAAGTTGAAAGAGTATGGAATGAAGCTTACCTTTCATATGGTTCAAACATAGGTGATAAGAAGTTCTATATAGAGGAAGCGCTAAAAGAACTTTCAAAAGAATATCATACAAAAGTTTTGAAAACTTCAAAACTTAAAAAAACAGAGCCTTGGGGATATACTGATCAAGATGAATTTCTAAATGGAGCTTGTAAAATAAAAACCTTATTAAATCCTAAAGAACTTATGAATTTTCTTTTAGGAATAGAGAAAAAGCTTAAAAGGGAAAGAAAGATAAAGTGGGGTCCTAGAACCATAGATTTAGATATAATATTCTTTAATGATTTAATTAGTGAAGATGAAGAAGTGATACTTCCACATCCTAGAATGCATGAAAGAAGTTTTGTTTTAGAACCATTAAATGAAATAGCACCATATAAAATACATCCTTTGTATAAAAAGCGAGTGTTTGAATTATTAGAAGATATTAAAAATATTTAATATAAGGTTCTGTTTTAAGAAAATGTTGATTTTAGATAGAACTTTTTGACCATCTTAATGGCTAACTAAAATCAACACTAATTTAAAACAGAGTCTTATATTAGTTCTATTTATCATCTTGTTTTTTTTCAAATACGTAATGACAGAAAGGTTCTAATTTAAAGGAATTAGGGACTTCTTTTAATGAAATATAATCTTTATCAAAATCGCTATCCCAAGGGTAGAGGGTAACCAAATCATCTCCAAAAATATCTAAAACATAAATTTCTTTATCTATATTAGCAAAAAGTTTAAAAAGAGGCTTTTTTGGAAGCTCTTCTTTAGGAATAAAGTTATTATCCTTAAGACTTAATACTAAGTCCTTTAATATTCTAATATCTTCTTCATCTACAACTATTTCACTATAAATATTCATATCTAATATTCTAATTTTAGGAGTAGTGTTTTCAAGTGCTTTTTCTAGGTTTTTTGTGTGATAAGAGAGTGAGGTTTTTTCTTTATTAAATATGTTCATTGTATTACATGAGGTAAAACCTAAACACAATAATACTGCTGTAATTAAGATTAGAAGTTTTTTCATGAAATCATATCACCTCCTTAAGTTTAATTTATGAAATTTATGTACTTTATAGAACTTTTTCTTAAATTTTGAATAATATATATTATTACGATACTTTATAAAACTAAGGAGATGCTTTATGAAATACGTATTAGATATAAAGAACTCCGATATAAGAGATTTTTTTATGGAAAAGTTAATTGAGAATGGAAATTTAATTATAGATTATTCAAATGAAGAAGGAGGTTTAGAAAAAAGTTTTTCAAAAAAGAATTTATTAAAGGCTGATTTATTTGTAAGGATAAATTTTGATGTGGATTATGAAAAGAAAATAGAGTTTTTTGGAGAGGAAAAAATATTAAGAAAAATGATGGCTTTAAATTTAGACGATATGATTGAGTATCTAAATTTAGGAAAGATATTTATAAAAAGTTATAGTGGACTGTACTTAGTCAAAAATTTAGAGTCTTTATGCTTAATTATTAATATAAGTGATGAAGAAAATGAAAAAATAGATAGAAGTAAATTAAAAGAAGTTTTATACAAATTAATAATAGAAGCAAGTTAAGAGGAATTTGGACTAGTATAAACTAGTCCTTTTTCTCTTTTTCTGAACATATTAAGTTTATTTCTTCTGAAATATCATGACTTTTAGATTTGCTTATTAAAAAACCTACGGATAAGAATAATAAATTTCTTATTTCAATAATAGAGGTACTTTCTTGATCTATATTTACAAGAGAACTTATCATAAGTACTATTAATGAAAAAAATGATATTATACTAGCTATTATTGTATAGAGGTTTTTAGAATTTGATTTATCTTTCTTTAACACATTATCACCAAATAAATATCCAAAGATTGAAGACATAATAGATTGAATAGTTAATAAAGATGGGTTTTTTAAATAATCTATATAGAATATAGAAATAGCAGTAAAGAAAAAAGATATCAATCCAAGTAAAATAATGACTTTACTAGCTAAACAGTGCTTTTTTATCAATTGAACTAAGTATAGATTTTTAAAATAGGTATTTATTTTTGAGAATATTTTCATAAGAATACCTCCTATAACATATAGTATGTAAATGTGAAAAATATGTTATTTCAAATTAATATTTAGCCTTATAAAGGCATATATATGATTAAATAGCAGTATTTTTAGGAGGAACTTGTGGATATTATAGGAAGTATCAATACTAGGTTTATAAGTAAAAATGAGCAGGGTAAGAAGGAAATAATAAGTAAAATAAATAATATAGCATTAAGTGGAGCTAATATAATAAGAATGAATCTTTCTCATAGTAAACATGAAGATGTATTATTTTGTATAAATTATATAAGATATAATCATAAAGATATTAGAATACTTTTAGATTTACAAGGGAATAAGGTGAGAGTTTCTAATCTTCTTAAAGAAACATTTAAGGTTATGAAAGAGGAGATTGTTTATTTTTGTTCAGAGGATGCCTATGAAATTTATAAGAATAATATTTATGAAAATAACAAGTTAATTCCTCTAAACATAAAAAACAAGTTTATATATAATAAAAAGTTTAAAAAAATATTTATGAAAGATGCAACAATGGAATTTGGAGTTATAAGTAATAATAATGGATTAATAAAAACTAAAGTTAAATTAGGTGGAGTTGTAAGAAGTGAAAAAGGGTGTAATCTTCCATTGCTAGATAGAAAAGAGTGGGGGGTTACAGATAAAGATAAGAAAGATATATCTTTTGCACTAAATAATGGAATTGATATTATAGCATATTCATATTGTTCATATGTTGATGAATGTAGAGAGTTTAAAAATTATGTGTTTAGAAATGTAAATAAAAATCAAGTCTTACCTAAACTATGGGGAAAAATAGAGACTAATGATGGATTAAATAACATAAAAGACATAGCAGAAGAATTAGATGGAATAGTTATTGCAAGAGGAGATTTGTCGGCAGAAATTGGAATTAAAAATGTACCAATTGCCCAAGAAAAGATATTATATACATTAAAAAAACAAAAGAAAGAGGTTATTGTTGCTACAAATGTTTTAGGAAGTATGAATAGATTGAATATTAAAAATCCTACCATAAATGAATTAAGTGATATATATAACTTAATTAAACATGGAGCCACTGGATTTATGCTTACAGGAGAGACTAGCACTGGAAAAAATGAAAAAGAGATTGTACTTGAGTTAAAATATGTTACGGATTATTACTACAAATTAATAAAAAAGTTGAAAAAATAAACTAAGTGAGCTTATTTCTCACTTAGTTTATTTTTAAATTTAATATTATAAATTTTTATTACTATTAAAAAACTTATAAATCCTAAAAGTATTCCACTTAATACATCACTTGGATAGTGAACTAATAAATATATTCTAGAAAATGCTATTAATGAAGCCAGTGTATAAAAATATACTTTGTATTTTTTTATACAGTAGGATAACATAAAAGCTGCTGCAAAGGAAGCTGAAGTATGGCCAGATGGCATTGAAAAACTATTTGGTTTTGATATTATTATGTTTAAATCTTTATATGTAACAAAAGGTCTAGGTCTTTCTATTAAATGTTTCAGTATGCCTTCTCCTAAAATAGTATTAACAATAAGCACTGCAAGAGTCAATATTCCTATTTTTCTATATTTTTTAGAAATTAAAAGACCTAAGCTTATAACAATCCAGATAAATCCTAAATTTCCTAATGAGGTGAAAAAAATCATTATTGGATTTAAAAAACTATTTTCTATGTGATTTTGGAAAAAGTAGAGAATATTTATATCTATATTTTGAATAAACATTTAAATCTCCTTTCTTTATTTAAAAATTTAATTTTATTATGTAATTATTTTTAGTATATTAAACTTTATAAAAAAAATTAATATTTTGCAATTGGAAAAAATAAAAAACAGACTTAAAAGCCTGTTTTTTATTGCTCGTCTTTTCTAAATCTTGTGACATTTACATTGTCTATAATAGTTAAGGTTCCAGTTTCAATCATAGGTTCTAAAATTTCAGCTAATTCATATATTTTTTCTGTGCTGTCAATAACTTCTATAATTATAGGAAGATTTCTAGCTAATATTTCTATAAAATCAGAATGTATTTTATGATGTCTATCAAGTCCTTCTATTCCTCTAAAAACTGTAGCGCCTAAAATATCTTTTTCTTTTAATTTAGCTAATATTTCAGTATAAAGAGGTTTTCCATTATACTTATCAGCTTCATCAATGAAAATTTTTAAAAAACTTCCTTTAAATTGTTTTTTCATAAAAAATTCCTCCTAAATATTAAAATAATAATCTAGCTACTTTTTGACCAAGTACAACAAAAATTAAACTACATCCTAAGTTTAACATAGCATTCTCTATTCCTAATACAATGTGACCATTATTTAACATACTTATAGTTTCATATGAGAAGGTTGAAAAAGTAGTAAGTCCTCCCATAATACCTGTTGTTAAAAATAATCTCATATTTGATGATATAAGAGCACTATCCATACTAAATTCCATTATGAATCCTATTAAAAGAGCACCTAAAATATTTGCCATTAAAGTACCATAAGGAAAGTTACCACCTAAATTTTTAGCTGCAAATATAGATATAAGGTATCTTGAAGCTGCACCAATAAATCCACCACACCCTACAACTAAAGCTAGTATAAGTTTCTGCATTTTGAACATCTCCTTGGATAATAATCTAAATAAGATAAATATATTTTAAAATAAAAATTTTTAATTTATGGATATATATTAACAAAATATTAATTGAAAGTAAAAAAAAATCAATAGCACATGATTTATAATAAAGATAATTTCTTAGCAAATTAGTAATAAAACATATTTTTAAAAATTAAAAAGCGTATATTTAGTAAATGAATGCTATAAATTAATAAAATATCTTATTAATTTAAATATAAATATATAATTTTGTTATATGGATAAATTTTAGAAAAGTTGAATAAATTATATATATATAAATATTGTTTATGAGTAAAAATATATATATTTTCAAATATTTAAAAAAATTAACAGAAAATATAAAAAAATCATCGTGTTTAAAAATCAACAAAAGTAAGATATAATGCTGGTTTAGAGGATATAAACTCTCTTTTTTTATAACATTGACTTTTATTAAATTATATTATAAATTAACTATAGAAACTTAAATCACTAAAATTTTTATAAAATTAATTTAGTAAAAATCATTTATTTAAAAGGGTGTAAAAAATGATTTGAGGATTTTTGTAAACGTTTGATGAAATTCTTTAGATTTAAGTATCTAGGTATAAAATGTATAAGGGGGATTTAAAAATGCTTAAACACAAAAAATTAAAGGCATTAATTTTAGGAGGAATGATTACAACATCAGCAGTGCTTACTGGATGTGGATCAAGTGGAAATACCTCATCAGAAGGTGGAGCAGGTGAAAAACCAGTTAACTTGGTTTGGTACACCATAGGTGATGCTCCAAAGGATAATGAAATGGTAGAAGAGGAAGTAAATAAATATTTAAAAGACAAGATAAATGCAACTGTTGATATAAAACATATTTCATTTGGAGATTACACACAAAAAATGAATGTATTAGCAAATTCAGGAGAAGACTATGATTTAGCATTTACATGTTCATGGGCTTTCCCATACTTAGAGAATGCTAGAAAAGGAGCTTTTTTAGAAATAAATGATTTGTTGGATGAAAAAGGAAAAGATTTAAAAAAGGTTATAGATGAAAGACTATGGAAAGGTGCTGAGGTTGATGGAGGTTTATATGCAGTACCAAACCAAAAAGAAATAGCTGGAGCACCTATGTGGGTATTTGATAAGGAGCTTGTAGAAAAATACAATATACCTTATGAAGACATTCATTCTGTAGAGGATTTAGAACCTTGGCTTAAAGTTATAAAAGAAAAAGAACCAGAATTCGTTCCATTCTACACACAAGGAGATGGAATTCCATTAGAATTTGATGAGGTATTAAGACCTTTAGGTGTATTCTATAATGATGATACCTTAACAGTTAAAAATATGTATGAAACTGAAGAAATGAAAAATATGATGGTTAAATTAAGAGAATACTATGAAAAAGGATATATTAATCATGATGCAGCTGTAAATAATATGAAAAATGAAGTTAAGAGATTTTTATGGAAAGCTGATGGTCAACCATATGCTGAGAATGGTTGGGGACAAAGTTTAGGAAGAGAGGTTGTTACTTCATCAATAATTCCTGCATATGTTACAAACAACTCAACAACAGGGGCTATGACTGCTATATCATCTACTTCTAAGCATCCAGAAAAAGCTATGGAACTTTTAAATTTAGTAAATACTGATTCAAAGTTAAGAAATATGCTAATGTTTGGATTAGAAGGAACTCATTATGAGAAAGTTGGTGACAATCAAATTAAGAGAGATCCTAATAATAATGGATACAATGTAACTAGCTGGGGATATGGTAATTTATTTGATACTTATGTATTAGATGCTGACCCAGTAGATAAATGGGATGCTTTTGAAGAATTTAATAAAAAAGCTAAGACTTCACAACTTTTAGGATTTAAGTTTAATACTGAGAAGGTTTCAAATCAAATTTCAGCTATGAACAATGTCTTAAATGAGTTTGAAAGATCCTTATATTCAGGTTCAGTAGATCCAGTAGATGCTTTAGAAAAATTAAATAAAAAGCTAAATGAATCAGGATTAGAGGAAGTTAAAGTTGAAATGCAAAATCAAATAAATGAATGGAAAAAATCAAATAAATAGTATATAAATTTAAAAATGAGGCGAGTAAATTCTCACCTCATTTATTTTTTAGAAATTTTTAAGTAAGTAGAAAAAAGAAAAGTAGTTTTAGGAATAAAATCAAATTTAAATAAATAAAATGTAAAGTAGAATCTATACTAAATATAAATCTTCTTTTTAAAAATTTTAAATAATTTTATTAATATGTATTTGTTAGGAGGAAATATTATGGCAAGATTTACTTTACCTAGAGACATATATCATGGAAAGGACTCTTTAGAAATACTTAAAACATTAGAAGGAAATAAAGCTTTCATAGTTGTTGGAGGCGGTTCAATGAAGAGGTTTGGTTTCCTGGATAAAGTTTTAAGTTATTTAAGGGCAGCTAATATAGAAACTAAGGTTTTTGAAGGAGTGGAACCAGACCCATCAGTTGAAACTGTAATGAAGGGTGCTAAAGAAATGCAAGAATTTGAACCAGATTGGATTATTTCAATAGGAGGAGGTTCACCAATAGATGCCGCTAAGGCTATGTGGATTTTCTATGAATATCCAAATTTCACATTTGAAGAAGCAATAGTTCCATTTGGATTACCAAAGCTTAGAAAAAAAGCTAAGTTCATAGCAATTCCTTCAACATCAGGAACAGCTACTGAGGTTACTGCATTCTCAGTTATAACTGATTATAAGGCTAAGATTAAATATCCTTTAGCTGATTTTGAAATTACTCCTGATATAGCAATAGTTGACCCTAGTTTAGCTGAGACAATGCCAAAAAAATTAGTTGCTCACACAGGAATGGATGCTTTAACTCATGCTATAGAAGCATATACAGCAGGACTTAAATCAAACTTTACAGATCCACTAGCACTTAAGGCTATAGAAATGGTTAATATAAATTTAGTAAATTCATATAAAGGAGATATGAAGGCTAGAGGAGAAATGCATGAAGCTCAATGTTTGGCAGGAATGGCATTCTCAAATGCATTATTAGGAATAGTTCATTCTATGGCTCATAAGGTTGGGGCAGTATTTCATATTCCTCATGGATGTGCAAATGCAATATTCTTACCATATGTAATTCAATATAACAGAAAAGTTTGTGAAGATAGATATGGTAATATAGCTAGACATATAGGATTAGAGGGAGAAAATGATGAAGTTTTAACTAATAATCTTATAAAACTTATTGATGAATTTAATAAGGAGCTAAATATTCCTTCATCAATGAAAGAATATGGAGTAGACGAAGAGGAATTTAAGAATAATCTTAAGTTCATAGCTCACAATGCTGTTTTAGATCCTTGTACAGGTTCAAATCCAAGAACTATTGATGATGAAAGTATGGAAAAACTTTATTCTTGTGCTTATTATGGAGAAAAAGTTGATTTTTAATAATTCCTAAAAATTTAAAACTTAATTTTTGAAAAGTTAAGTATATTTAAAAAGATAATTTAATTCTGTTTTAGCATAAGATTTTAATATCTTTTGAGAGTTTTAATTTAGTAGCTAAATAATTTCAAAAGATTTAAGCCTCTAAAAATTTTATTTAGAGGCTTTTTATTTACTTATAATTAAATAAAATATAGGAGAGAAGTATGTTTAAAATTTTAGAAAAGAAAAATTTAAATGAAAGTATATACCTTATGAAAATACACGCACCAAGAGTAGCTAAAAAAGCTAATCCAGGACAATTTATAATACTAAGAACTGATTCAGAGGGAGAGAGAATTCCACTTACTATAGCTGATTATGATAAGGATGAGGGATCAGTAACAATAGTTGTGCAAAGTATTGGAGAATCTACTAAGGAGTTGTCAAAGTATGATGAAGGTGAATATATAAAAGATTTCGTAGGACCATTAGGAAAAGCAAGTGATTTTATAAATGAGGATTTAGAAAAATTAAAAGAAAAGAAAATGATTTTTATAGCTGGAGGAGTGGGAGCTGCCCCTATTTATCCACAGGTTAAATGGCTTCATAACAGAGGAATAGAAGTTGATGTTATAGTTGGTGCTAGAACTAAGGAATTATTAATATTTGAAAATGAATTAAAAGAAGTATCAAAAAACTTATATATAGGAACAGATGATGGTTCTTATGAATTTAATGGAAGAGTTACAGACATTTTAAAAGATTTAGTTTTGAAAAAAGGAAAAAAATATGATAAAGCTGTTGTTATAGGCCCTATGATAATGATGAAATTTATGTGTGAGCTAACTAAAAATTTAGAAATACCTACAATAGTTAGTTTAAATCCAATAATGGTTGATGGCACAGGTATGTGTGGAGCCTGCAGGGTTACAGTAGGTGGAAAAGTTAAGTTTGCCTGTGTTGATGGTCCTGAATTTGATGGTCATTTAGTTGATTTTGATGAATCAATGAGAAGGCAAGTTATGTATAAAACAGAAGAAGGAAGAGCTTTATTAAGAAAAAAAGAAGGAACTTCCCATAGTCATGGTGGATGTGGTTGTAAGGGGGATAACAAAAATGAGTAATGATAGAAATAAAAAAGTTAAAGTGAGAGAACAGGATCCTTTAGAGAGAGCAAAGAATTTTAGGGAAGTTTCTTTTGGATACGATAGCGAAGAGGCAATTAAAGAAGCTAATAGATGTTTAGGATGTAAGAAAGCTAAATGTATGGAAGGGTGCCCAGTTTCTGTTAATATACCTTCTTTCATATCTTATATTAAAAATGGAGAATTTGAAAAGGCAGCAAAAGAACTTACTAAATATAATTCTCTTCCAGCAATTTGTGGAAGGGTGTGTCCTCAGGAAGTTCAATGTGAAGGAAAGTGTGTATTGGGAATAAAAGGGAAAGCTGTATCAATAGGAAGATTAGAAAGATTTGTTGCAGACTTTGCTAGAGAAAATTCTTTGAATTTGTTAGAAAAATCTGAAGAAAATTTAGAAAAAGTTGCAATAATAGGAAGTGGACCTGCTGGATTAACTTGTGCTGGAGAATTAGCTAAGCTTGGATATGATGTTACTGTTTTTGAAGCACTTCATGAAATAGGAGGAGTATTAGTTTATGGAATTCCTGAATTTAGGCTTCCAAAAGAAGAAGTAGTTAAATATGAAATAAGTCAGATTGAAAAATTAGGTGTAAAATTTGAAACCAACGTGGTTGTTGGAAAAAGTGTAGACATAGAAGAACTTATGGAAAATGAAGGCTTTAAAGCTGTATTTATAGGTTCAGGAGCAGGCCTTCCTAAATTTATGGGAATAAAAGGAGAAACTTTAAATGGAGTATTTTCAGCAAATGAAATATTAACTAGAGTAAATTTAATGAAAGCTTTTAAAGAAAATAGCAAAACTCCAATTAATATAGGAAATAAGGTGGCAGTAGTTGGAGGAGGAAATGTTGCTATGGATGCCGCTAGAACTGCTTTAAGACTTGGAGCCAAAACTCATATAATATATAGAAGAAGTGAAAAGGAACTTCCAGCTAGATTAGAAGAAGTACATCATGCTAAGGAGGAAGGAGTTATTTTTGACCTTTTAACTAATCCTATAGAAATAATAGGTGATGAAAATGGATGGGTTAAAGGAATAAAATGTGTAAAGATGGAACTTGGAGAAGCTGATGAATCAGGAAGAAGAAGACCAGTAGAAATTAAAGGTTCAGAATATATAATGGAGGTTGATAGAGTTATAATGTCTCTAGGGACTTCACCAAATCCATTAATATCTTCATCTACAGAGGGATTAAAGATTAATAAATGGGGGTGTATAGTTGTTGAGGAGGAAACTTTTAAGACAAGTGTTAATGGAGTTTATGCAGGTGGTGATGTAGTTACAGGGGCAGCCACAGTGATATTAGCCATGGGAGCAGGAAAAAAGGCAGCTAAATCAATACATGAATATTTAAGAAAATAGATAAACGAGAATTATAAATGAAAAACAACAAAAATACAATAACTAGGGTGATTTTTTGGGGTATTTTCCTGTTTACCTTAATAATATTAAAAGTTCTTACTCCTTTTAATGGTAAAGGAATAAAGCTTTTTATTATTTACTTGGTTTTAGTGTGTATATTATATAAGTTTTGGATTATTACAACTTATGGATTTATATGTAGAAATTGTGGATATGAATTTAAAATAGGAATAATTAACAGGTGTTTTAGTTTAAAAAACAAGAAAATTTGTCCTGTATGCAATTCAAAAAATTTAATTAAAGAGGGAATAAGAAACTATTATTTTGAAAAATGGGTAGATATAGATGAAGATTAAAATATTTAGTAATATTATGTTTATGAGGACAAGAAATCTTTGTCCTTATTTTTTTATATTAAATATTAACATTGTTTTAAAATATAGAGTATTTAATTATTATTTTTTGTATTGTTTTTATGAAAATAAGAATATAAAGTGAATATTATGTAAAAAATATATAAATAATAAGTGCTTTGAATATTATAAATGAAATGAATTTGACATAACTAAAGAGTATAATTTAAAATATAGAAAACATATAAAGTTTAGGAGGTAATAATATGAGAAGAGAATCAAATCCTACATTGGCAATTGGGTTTGATAAGGCTGTAAGTGATGGAACAACTATGACAGTAAGAGGAACAATAACTAAAATATTAATAATGACAGCTATTTTAGGAATTGCCTTTGTCTACAGTTGGATAGCTTTTCAAAATCCAGATATAAATTATAAAAGTGCATTGGTGGTATCAGGTGGAGGAGCTTTAATTTTAGGTATTATAACTTCATTTGTTCCTAAGGCAGCTCAATATACAGCATTATTTTATGCTGGATTTGAAGGGGTTTTACTTGGATCAATTTCAAGATATTTTGAAAATATGTTTCCAGGAATAGTATTCCCTGCAATGCTTATTACAATAATTTGTTTAGTTATGACAGTACTAATATATAGAAGAACACCAGAAATTGCAGGAAGAATAAGCAAGGGTGTGTTTATAGCTATAATGTCAATAGCTTTAGTTTATTTAGTTTCTATGATATTTAGCTTATTTGGAATAACATTACCGATATTCGGTTCAGGATTATTAGGAATTGGCTTTAGCTTATTTGTTGTTGTAGTTGCTACAATGAGCTTAATAATGGATTATGACTTTATTTTAAAAGCTTCACAGTATGGATACCCAAAATATATGGAGTGGTATGGTGCTTTTGGATTAATGGTAACATTAATTTGGTTATATACTCAAATATTAGAGCTTTTAGCTAAAATAGCATCAGATAATAACTAATTACTTAAATAACCAGTGGTTTTTCACCATTGGTTATTTTTTTAGTTTTTTTAAGTAATTTTTACTAAAAGATTAAATTATTTAAAAGATTTATATATTTATATTTACATATATAGTAAATAAAGTATAATTGTTGTATATAAAAGCGTGTTATAAGATTTAATATTGGTATTTAAGGATTATTGTTGTAAATTGGCAGTAAGTTAGGAGGAAATATGGAAAATAGAAAGGATAAAAGATTAATTGATGATTTTAATAACTTGGTTTCAGAAATAAGTAAGGATGTTTTCAATAAATCAATATATAGAGATTTAAAGTTAACAGAGGAAAATTTGATTAAAACACTTACAAATACCTCTGAAAAAACTGCAATCATAAATAGGAATAATCTGATTAGTTTACAAAACAATCTAAAAGTTATATTAGATCAAGCTGTAGAGGATTTTAATGTTGGAGTTCAAAATGGAGAAAAGCTTTTTGAACATAAGGCAGATAAGTTTTTAGAGAAAACAAGAGAGGTTTCAGAAAGATGTCAGGCTGATATTATTGAAACTAGCAATAAAACAAATAATTTAAAGAGTAACATAGAAATTTTAAATGAAAATGTTAGAAATATAAATGAAAGTATAGAGTATTTATCTTCAGCTGAAGGTGTTAATAATTTAGATAATCTAAAGGATTTAATAATTACTTTAAATAATAGTATAGAACTTAGTAATAAAATATCACTTAAGTATATTAAAAAGATGGAAGAAATGGATAAAGGGTTTAAAAGTGATTATATAAAAATAATGAATTGTGTAAATAAGCTTGAAAATAAGATTAATCTTGAAAAGATTGATGCTTCATATGCCATTAATGAGTATAAGGAGCTGATTGAAATTAGTTTAGATGAGTTTCAAAAAAAAATATTTATTGAAATAAATGAATTTAAGGATTTACTTGAGGAAGGAAATACAAATACAGATAACAAAATGGAGTTTATAAATAGCACATTGCCAAAATACAATAGTGATGTGGTAGATTCAGTTAGAAGAATTGGAGATAGAATTAATTCTTTAGAAAAGAAGATACTCATTAGAAATAAAATTGAAAATAAAGAGGAAGAAATTAGTGAGCGTATTAAAAATGAATTTGATAAAAAGTATAATTTTCTAGTACTTATTATAATTGCTTTTGGAATTATTTCGATTATATTTTAGATGAGGTTAATTATGAGTGGACCAATAGTAAAAGAAGAGATTTTAATTAAAGGAAATAATAAGGATTTATCACGTGATTTTTTAAGGTTTTATAAGAGGTTAAATAAATGTAATAGTGATTATTTAAGTGAAATTATATATATAAGAATAAAAAAAAGATTGATTTTAGTTAACAAGTTATTAGATAAAATATATGAAGAAAATAATATTTTGGCAGAATATAGATTTGAGAATGAGGATTTAAATAAAATATACGAAGAAATAAAGAAATCTATAATTTTACTAGACTCTATTTATGAGGGGGTAAATTATAGTAATTATGAAGAATTTATTATCAATTTAAAGTTAAAAATACTCCCTAATATAGAATTACATTTAGAAAAATATGAAAGAACCTACGATTACTATAAAACTTTAAAGAGGGAATTTGAAGATGTTAGTAATAATACTATGGAGCTTTGCAAAAGAGAGGTTAAAGAGTTTTTAGAAAAAAGTCAAGAAGAGGCTAAAGAATTAATAAATAAAGAATACAAAGAAATATTAAAGTATATAAAAAGTTGTGATAAGAAAGATGTTAATCTTATGGCTTTAAATAAAATAAAGGAGGAAGTTTTTAATATAGAAAAACTTAATTTAGAAGTATTTAATTTATATACAAAGTTTAAAGAAATTATTATAAATAACTTTAAAGATTTAAGCTTATTAAAAAAAGAGCATGAGAATAATAACTTTGAGTTTAAGAGTGAGCTTTTAAATCTTAATAAATTAAATAAAAGGTATTTAAAGATTATAGAAGAATATAGTTCTTTTGGCCTTAAAGAGAAAATAATAAAGGATTTAAATGAACTTTTAGGAGCAGATACATTTAAAGAAAAATTATTTGTTGAATATATTTATACAAATGATTTTGTTAGCTCTGAATATGAGAAAGACTTTAAAACTTTTGTTTGTGAATTGAAAGAAAAATTTCATGCAGAGGTGTATATAAAATTTATGGAATATTATGGTGATATGAATAATTTTAGAGAAGAAAAATCTTTGTTAGTAAAAATATATGACGAAATTAATTGTATGTCTTTTAATGAAATGAGTAAGGTTTCTTTAGTTGATATACTTAATCATAGTAAATTAAAATAAAAGGTTCTTTTTTTAGTGGAGGTTAATTTCTAGCTATATCTAGAAATTAACAATAGTTTAAAACAGAGCAAAATAAAAAGATTGATAGAGCGTATTCTAAAATATATTAAATCTAAAAAAATTGTAGATAAAGTACTTCTTATTAGCTAAGTACTTTATTTTTTTACCACTTTTACATAAATTTTGACCAGTTAAGCAATATAACTTTAAATTTATTTAAAGTTATTATAATATCAAAATATAAGGGGGATGTTATATGGGAAAAAGGATATTAGTAGCTATAATCTTACTTTTGGTTATAATTATTTGCTTTGCTATGAATATTACAAAAAGAGCTACCACTTTAGATATTAATCAAAATAAAATAGTTTCATTAAAATATTATGTAGATGAAAATACATATAAAAACTATTATACAATTCCGAAAGATTTAAAAAATAAAAGTGTAGATAATATATTGAATTCTTTAAATGAAAATGAATTAAACAAAGGTATAAAGATTTCAAAAGTTAAGAATTCTAACAGAAAAATATACATGATTTTAGAAGGGAAAGAAACTATAATAATTAATAATAATAAATTAGATGATAATAAATACATAGTTCAATTTTATGGAGATTCGTTTTTGGATTTAAATAGAAAATATAATTACATAATGATAGATTCAGAAAATATTAAAAATGTGTTTTTAAATTTAGATGAATATTTCTTAGGAAAAAATTACATAGATAATAAAATATCGATATAAAAACGATTTCATACTGTGAATCGTTTTTTTTATTTTGAATTTAAAGCTAAATAATGTAGAATAATAATTAATATAATTTTAAAAGGAATAAAAAGGAGAGAGTATAATATTGAAATTAAAGATAAATAAAAATATCAAGATATCTATAAAATTTGCTTTTATAACAGGGGTTCTTATTTTAGTTTTCTTTGGTTTTAGAAAAATGTTTAAAGAATTTAATATGACGTATTTTAATATGTATAGAGATAGACTTCATTTTCCCCAACTTATGATAATTGGAGTAGCAGGAATATTGGCATATATGCCTTTATCTTTATATGATTTTATTTTAAAGAAAAATGTAGGAATAGATATTCCAAATAAAAAACTATATAAGTACTCATGGATAGCAAGTTCCATAGCAAGTTTATTAGGATTTGGAGGAGCAACCTCTTTGGCATTTAAACAATATTTTTATGGAAATCACGTAAAAGATAAAAAGAAACTTTTAAAGGAAATAGGAAAGATTATAATATTAAATTTAAGTGGATTATCAATACTTTGTTTAATATATATAACATTAGATTTTAAAAGCATACAAAGTATGGGATTAATAAAATATGTAGTTTTTGCAATTTCTCTTTATACACCAATTTTGATTATAAACTCAATATATACATATAAAAAGAGAAAAGAAAAAGGGGAGGAAAGTTTCACTATTAAAATAATTGGGGTTTCATTTTTAGAATGGATAACAAATGTAATATTTATATACCTAATATTAGTGATAACAGGATCTCATATAAATATATTAGAATGTTTTTATGTATATGTTAGAGCTATGGCCATTGGTATTGTGAGTATGGTACCTGGAGGACTTGGTACATTTGATTTAACATTTATTGAGGGGTTTAAAAATTTAGGAATTCCAATAGAACAGACATTTCTAGTTATTATATTATATAGAATAGGATATTTTATACTTCCAGCAATAATTGGAGTTTGTTTATACATACATGATTTCGGAATGAATTTTAAAGAATTACTAAAAAACAGAAAATAAAACAAAACTCATCATAGATTTTCTATGATGAGTTTTGTTTTTTTAGTTAAAATTATTTTTTTAATAGACTTTTTTATAATTTTTGTACATTTATAGCCATAGGACCTTTTTCTCCATGGGTTATATCAAATGATACACTTTCACCTTCATGTAGGTCTTTTTCAGGACCTTTTGATTTTACTTGAGATATATGCACAAATATATCATCTCCTTCATCACAAGCTATGAAGCCAAATCCTTTTTCTTGATTAAACCATTTAACTATTCCTGTTCTACTCATAAAACATTCTCCTTAAGATTAAAGTATTAAACAAAAATAGTATTTGCAAAATTAATATAATTAAACACTAATTTAATATATTAATTTTGAAAGCATATATTCTATATATTAATATGTTTGAATTTATGATCTTCTACTTATTTTTAATTAAAAATAAGTAGAGAAAATGTCAAATTTAAAATGTATTTAGTTGAAAAAATGTAAAATTTAAAATATATTTAAAAGTAGAAATATTATGGAGGAAAGTTTTGATATTGTATGTTTAAAATAGTTGGGTTATTAATTGGAATAGGATTTATAGCATATTATTTTTTTATAAATAAAATAGAGGGAAAAACTACTTTTACTAGTTTTTATTTAATAAGTGGAATATCGATAGTAATATATTCAATAATTATCAACAAATTACTTAGATATGAAATGTTTAGTAAGATTTATAATCCGCTAAAGAATATCTTCTCAATAGGAATAGTTATATTTGTGATTATTGAAGTTCTTATAATATTGTATCCTAAAAAGAAAGTTGTAAATTGTGATTATGTTATAGTTTTAGGATCAGGTATAAGAGGAGATAAATTAACTTTAACTTTGAAAGATAGACTTCTTAAAACTTTAGAATATTTAAAGAAAAGTGAGTTTAAAGGAAAGATAGTTTTATCAGGTGGACAAGGCCATGATGAAAGCATAACAGAGGCTAGTGCTATGGAGAAGTTTTTGTTTTTAGAAAGTATTGATAAAAAGAGATTATTACTAGAAGAGAAATCTACTAATACTTATGAAAATTTAAAGTTTTCTAAGCTTATATTAGAAGAAGACAGTGAAAAAAACATTGAAAACTTAAAAGTTTTAATTATAACAACTGATTTTCATGGAATGAGAAGTGCTTTTTTAGCTAAGAGAAATGGGTATAAAGATATTAATTTATATACAAGTAAAAGCAAATGGTATCTCATACCAATTATGTATGTTAGAGAATTTTTTGCTTTAGTAAAATCTTTTTTGTTTGATAGAAATTAATGAAATCAGATTCAAATAAACTGCTCTTCTTAAAATTTTGTATGTAGTTATGAATTAAAATATAAAATAAGAATTAGAATATAAATATAGTTTAAATTTATAGGAATTTTATAAAAAATATTACTTTTAACATAAAATAAAAAAATTTTTATTTACAAAATATTTAAAAATGCTTAATATAAATATAGGGCAATGTAATCTTTGAAATTTAAGTTTTAGTTTGGAGGTGGTGTAAATGGAAGGAGATCCCCTTAGTAGAAGGTTTGGTTGTAATTTTAAAAACAAGAAGAGGATAGGTATGCTATTTGTGCCACAACTAACTATGTTTTTATAGATAATTTAATAAATATTGGCTAGTTTATCCTCTTTGATAATTAGAAAAGAGGAAATTTTATGAGTGATAGAATAACAAAAAAAGAATTAAAAGATATTTTATTAAAGTATCCAAATGAAGGTACTTTAGATTTATTAGAAGATATTCATCCAGCTGACATAGTTGACTTATTAGAAGAGGATGAAAAGAATATAAAGCTTATAGGTAAGCTTTCTGATGATATGATTGCAGATGTAATAGATTTTGCTAAAGATGAAAATAAAATTTTAATTTTAAAAAGTTTGCCTGAAGAAAAAAAGAAGAGTGTATTAAACAAAATAGCATCAGATGAGCTTACAGACTTAATGGCTAATCTTGATCGTGAAGAAACAAGTAAATTGCTTTCAAGCATGAAAGTTAAGGAAGCTAAAGATGTAAAAAAATTATTAACCTATGCTCCAGATACAGCAGGTGGAGTAATGGCTACAGAATATATATCAATAAAAGAAACAATGAGTGTTAAAGAAACTTTAGAATATCTTCAAATTGTTTCCCCACAGGCTCAATCAGTTTATTATATATATGTTGTTGATGATTTAGGTATTTTAAAAGGTGTTGTATCATTAAAAGAACTTGTTGTAAATAAATTTGATGAAAAAATATCAGATATTGCAAATAAAAATGTAATCAGTGTTCCTTTTGATATGGACCAAGAAGAAGTTGCAAATGTGTTCGATAAATATGGACTTTTAACAATACCAGTAGTTGATTATAAAGATATGCTTTTAGGTATAATCACAATAGACGATGTTATTGAAATAATAAAAGAAGAAACAACAGAAGACATACACAGATTAGGTGGAGTTGATGGAGAAGAAAAGGTAGATAGTACAGTTAAAGAATCTGTAAAAAGTAGATTACCTTGGTTATTTGTAAACTTAATAACAGCTTTTTTAGCTTCAGCAACTGTAGGACTTTTTCAAAATACAATAAGTAAAGTTGTAATTTTAGCAACATTCATGCCAATTGTAGCAGGTATGGGTGGAAATGGTGGAACTCAAACACTAACAATCATAGTAAGAGGTATTGCCTTAGGAGAGTTAACATTTAAAAATGCAAAAAGAATATTCTTTAAAGAAATTTGTGTTGGAATTTTAACAGGTGCTGCCACTGGTGTTGTTACTGCTTTAGTTGCTGTTGTTTGGTCACAAAAACCAGCAATTGGATTAGTTATTGGATTAGCAATGGTATTAAATATGACAGCTGCTACATTTGCAGGATATTTAGTTCCAGTTATACTTAAAAAATTAAAAGTAGATCCAGCCTTGGCATCAGCAGTTTTTGTTACAACAGTTACAGATGTATGTGGATTCTTCTTTTTCTTAGGACTAGGAACATTATTCTTACCATATTTAACTTAAAATATAAAAGAAGGTGTAGTTTTTGGACAAAAAGAGCTTTAAAATAAAAAATATACTAATGATAATAATATTATCTCTTATTATATTTATAGGAGGAAATTTATTTTTAAGTAATAAAGCAAATTTAGAAGTGTCAAATAATAACCAAGGAATAATGAGTATTCAAGAAAGAAATAATTGATTTCAAATCGTCATAATTAAGGTTTAATTTAAAATTTTAATTATGGCGATTTTTATATTCATATTTTATTCATAAACTTAGAATATTATAAAAAAGAGGTGATTAAAATGTGTGGATATTCTTTTAATTCTGGATTTATGGGCGGGTTTGGGCTTATTATGCCTCTAATGATCATAGCAATGCTTATAGTTACAATTGCAATAGGTTATTTCTTATTTAATATTATTAGAGAGTTTAGTAATCCTAATAAAGAAGCTTTAAAAGAGCTTTCAAAAAGATTTGCAAATGGAGAAATAAGTAAATCTGAGTATGATGAAATAAGAAAGAGTTTATAATAAAAAAGTTGGCATGATTTTCACGCCAACTTTTTTATTTATCTTTACATTTAATATGTTCTACTAAAGAAATTATAAATCCTATAAAACATAAAATTGCTACTAATATATATACGAATCTCATACCGCTTATGAAAATTTCAGGTTTTCCAGGAATAGCACCTAAAACTCTAAATCCAGCTATATCACTCATTTTAGCATATAAAATAGAGGTTGAAGCTGAAACACCAAATGCTAGTCCTAAATTTCTTATTAGGGCATTAGTACCACCTGCTATTCCTAATTTGGTTTTAGAAACAGAAGACATTATTAAATTTGTATTTGGTGACTGAAATAATCCATTTGCAAATCCTAATAATGATAACATTAAGAATATTATTAATTCTTTTGATTCTCCATTCAATGAAGCTAATAAAATTAGGGAAACCCCAGTTAAAAATAATCCTACTAATGTAAGAAGTTTACTACCTATTTTATCTGATAAGCTTCCACTAAGTGGAGCAACAACAAATAAGACTATAGGATAGGCTGTCATTATTATAGAAATTTTACCAGGTGAATAAGATAATATATCATTTAAGTAAAATGGTTGAATAACATTAATTGTGTTTATAGCTGTGAAAGATATAAATGCACATATTAAACTAACAGAAAATATAGGCTTTTTAAATAAATCTAAATGAAGCATAGGATTTTTTGTTTTAGCTTCAAAGATTAAGAATAAAGATAAAATAACAAAGCCTAATAGTAATCCTAAAACAACATAAATACTACTAAATCCCAGGTGTTGACCTAAAAGTATAGAAGTGAATATTAAAATTGTTGAAAGGAAAAACATTATAGCACCAGGCTTATCCATTTCTTCTTTAGTATTTGATACTCTTATTGGTAAGTATTTTTTAGCAAATATATATGATACTATACCTATAGGAATATTTATTAAGAATATGTAATGCCATGTGAAATATGTTACTATAAATCCTCCTAAAGCAGGTCCTAATATTGATCCAAGGGCAACAAAAGAACCAGATATTCCTAATGCTTTTCCTCTTTCATTTGGAGGGAAAACATCAGTTATGATACCTTGATTTGTAGCCATTAGCATTGAAGCCCCTATAGCTTGAATAACTCTAGAAAAAACCAAAATATTTAATGATGGTGACATTCCACAAAGAAGTGAACCTAAAACGAATATTAGAATTCCTTTTATAAATATAGAGCTTTTAGAATTCATATCTCCAAGTCTACCAAATATTAATATGGTTGCTGAAATAACTATTAAATAAGAACTTATAATCCACTCAGTTCCAGCCATGTTAGAACCTAAATTTTTCTGTATAATTGGAAGTGCTACATTTACTATACTACTATCTAAACAAGCCATAAATGGTTGCATTACCAATACGGCTAGTATATACCATCTCCTTTTATGTATTTCCTCAGCTGAAGTTTGAAGATTTCTTTTAGTATCAATCATCCAATCATCTCCTTTATTTAATTATGAACTATACAATTATAAGACTACTGATTTTAAATGTCAAAATTGAAAAAATTTATAATTCATATTATGAAAATGTTTAAAATATTTCTAATTTATTAATTTTTATAAAAGATTATAAATTTAAAAAAATAAAATATATTAATTGAAGTTTTTTATATAAAGATTAAATAATTTTAATCAAAATTATTTAATCTTTATATATTATATTTTAATTAAAAGTGCTAGAATTAGTTTTAATAATTAGATGGAAAGGATATTAAATTTATGAAAGAAAAAATATCATATTTAAACAATAACATCATAGAATATAAACAATTGATGGTTGGAATAGTTTTGGCTTTATTTTTAGCTGGTTCTCTTAAAGGAAGTTTTTTAGATATATTGTAGGAATATTAATATCTTTTATTATTATATTAGACTATGATGAAAATTTAGAGTTTTATATTAACAATAAGGAATTTCTAATCAAAAAGTATAAAAATGAGTTATTTATCATAATAGAAAGTTATATTATAGGAGTGGTAACGAATGCGGTATTTGGATTTATTATAAAAAATCAAATTTTTCAATTAAGTGAAGAAATTATGAAAAAAATATTAATTGCTTCTGTATTTATAGTCTTTATCATAAACATAACTTTTGTTTTATCAATTAATAATAAAATTTTAGAGAAAATAAAATATATAGAAATGGTTATTGTTCTTACATATCTAAATAGCACTTTTATAGATAAATTCATAAATTGGTTACCAATAATTATTTTTGAATTTGGATATGTAATTCTTAAAAATATTATTAATTTTAATACTAAGCTTAAGTTTTAAATTAATATAAAAAGTACTTATGGGAAAACTTATATTAAAAATATTTACGGAGGGTTAAAAATGATAAATAATCAATTAAACTTTAAATTAAAACCAATATGCTATCCAGCATACGGTGAATCAACTTCATCAACAGGAGAAGGATTTAAATTAAAACCATTAGATTTTAATTATGATGCGTTAGAACCATCAATAGATAAAGAAACTGTAAAAATTCATCATGACAAGCATCAACAAGCTTATGTTGATAAATTAAATAAAGCTTTGGAAAACCACCCTGAATTGTATGGAAAAACTTTGAGATATATACTAAGTAACTTAGATAATATGCCAGAAGATATAATGAAGGATTTGGTTAATCAAGGTGGTGGAGTTTATAACCATGAGTTTTATTGGAGTGTACTAGGAAAAGGATGCAATAGACCAGTAGGAGATTTAAAAGATGCTATAGACAGAGATTTTGGTTCTTTTGAAAAATTTAAAGAAGAGTTTAAAAAGTGTGGAGTAGGTATTTTTGGATCAGGATGGGCATGGTTAGTTTCAGATAAAGATGGAAACTTAGAAGTTATATCTACTAAAGACCAATCAACTCCAATTTCGCTAGGATTAATTCCATTATTAACAATGGATGTTTGGGAGCATGCATATTACTTAAAATATGAGAATAAACGTATAGAATATATAGAAAATTTCTTTGATATAATAAATTGGAAAAAATGTGACGAATATTATATAAATAGATAATAAATAAATTTTTTAATGGAGACTTATTTTTTAGGTCTCCATTTAAAATTTTATTTATAAAATTATTCAATATGAAAGTTGAATACTTATAAATATAAAAAAATGATACTATTTTCGAAAAGTCTTCAAACCTTAATTTGGAAAAATATATGATAATAACTCTCAATTGTTGAAGTTAAATAAAAAAATTGAGTTTTTTTAGAAAAAATTTTAGAAATATATTGTTACATGGCCATTGTTTTGTTAAAATAAACGTGAGGGTAATTTAATATCCCATAGGGACGAAAAAAGTCCCGAGTTGTTAAGAGGAATAGATATAGTAAAACATAATTTACTATAAGTTATTTTTTAGGGAGGAGAAATGAATATGATGTATTCAAGCGAAGTTCAAGAAATGTGTGTAATTGCTAAAGGTCCAAACCATGGTCCAGCACCAATCCCTGTAGAAGGTAGATGGGTTCAATCAAAAGAAATAAAAGATGTTTCAGGTTTAACTCACGGAGTTGGCTGGTGTGCACCACAACAAGGAGCATGTAAATTAACTTTAAACGTTAAAGACGGTATCATAGAAGAAGCTTTAATAGAGACTATAGGATGTTCAGGTATGACTCACTCAGCTGCTATGGCTTCTGAAATATTACCAGGAAAAACTATATTAGAGGCTTTAAACACAGACTTAGTTTGTGATGCTATAAATACTGCAATGAGAGAATTATTCCTTCAAATAGTTTATGGTAGAAGCCAAACTGCTTTCTCAG
>NZ_JARIDH010000007.1 GCF_029267215.1 Clostridium sp.
AATTAAAATGCGGAAGGGAATTACTTCGAAGGGGTTGATTTCAATTATGATGATAAATAAAGTAGAGATATGTGGAGTCAATACAGCTAAATTACCAGTTTTAAAAGAAAAAGAAATGAAAGAATTACTTTTACAAATGCAAAGTGGAGACAATAGTGCAAGAGAGAAATTTATTAAGGGGAATCTGCGTCTTGTACTTAGTGTAATCCAAAGGTTTAACAATAGAGGTGAAAATGTAGATGATTTATTTCAGGTTGGCTGTATAGGACTTATGAAATCTATTGATAACTTCGATTTATCACAAAACGTTAAATTTTCAACTTATGCTGTGCCTATGATTATAGGAGAAATAAGAAGATATTTAAGGGATAATAACACAATAAGAGTTAGTAGATCTTTAAGAGATATAGCATATAGGGCTTTGCTTGTAAGAGATAAGCTTATAAATGAAAATAATAAGGAACCTACAATATCTCAAATTGCCAAGGAATTAAAAATACCTAGAGAGGATGTTGTTTTTGCATTGGATGCAATTCAAGATCCAGTATCTTTATTTGAACCTATTTATCATGATGGTGGTGATGCTATATATGTCATGGATCAAATTAGTGATTCCAAAAATCAAGATGAAAGTTGGCTTGAAAATATAGCTATAAAAGAAGCTATGAAGAAGTTAAATGATAGAGAAAAGCTTATTTTAAATTTAAGATTTTTCAATGGAAGGACTCAAATGGAAGTAGCTGATGAAATAGGAATATCTCAAGCACAGGTTTCAAGACTTGAAAAAATAGCATTAAAACACATGAGAAAATATGTATAGAGCTCTTTTGAGCTCTATTTTTTTGTATTAATGAATACCACAGGTTATAAAAATCTTATAGCTATGCGGATAAAAATAACTTTAAAGAAGTAGTGTATTTAGGTTTATTATCAATGTTTAAGATTTTGAAAAACTAATAAAAAAATATATTTGAATATTTATTAAGATCATATTTAGAAGAATTTTTATAGCCATTTTAATGGCTCTAGGGGAATTTTGCATAAGTTATAATTTTCAGAGTGCGAGTAGCACAGCCAGTAACATGCCCTTATAGGGCTAGAGCAAACCAACCGTTTTACGGGTTGTTATGATTGGAATAATTTTGTGAAAATTCTTATTATGTTAATAAATGGCAATTTAGTACATATAAATTAAGTATAAGATGTTGTTTTAAGGAGGAAAATAAAATGGAAGAAAGTTTATTTTCATTAAATAATTTAAGAGCTATGGAAGTAATTGATATAAGTGAAGGAAAGAGGCTTGGATTAATATCAGATGTTAAAATCGATTGTGATGATAATAGGATATTATCTATAATAATACCTGGAGAGAAAACTTCATTTTTTAGCAAGTCAGAAGATATAGAAATTGATTGGTCTGATGTATACAAGGTAGGAGCAGATGTAATTTTAATTGATTCGAGAGGAAAAAATATACTGGATGTTCAAAAATATATATAGAAATTGACTTGAAAAGAATGTATAATGGTATTACAACTTAGAGAAAGGCGTGGAATGTTATATGAGATGTCCTTACTGTTCTTATGAGGAGAGTAAAGTTGTGGATTCAAGATCTGCAGAAGATTACAATGCAATTAGAAGAAGAAGAGAATGTTTGAATTGTTCTAAGAGATACACAACTTATGAAAAAGTAGAAGATATACCAATACTTGTTATAAAAAAGGATTTAAGTAGAGAAAGTTTTAATAAAGAAAAAATAATAAGTGGACTTATAAAAGCTTGTCAAAAAAGACCAGTATCAAGAGCTCAAATTGAAGAGATTGCTGCTGATATAGAGCGAAACATAAGTAATAAAATGATGGTTGAAATAAAGTCTGATTACATAGGTGAAATGGTAATGGAAAGACTTAAGTCTATTGATGAGGTTTCATATGTAAGATTTGCATCAGTTTATAGACAATTTAAGGATATTAATACTTTTATGGAAGAGATAAAAAGTTTAATGAAGTAAGTATAAGCTATCTTAAAGGAATTCCTTTAAGATAGCTTTTTTATTTACCTTAAAGACTTTATGTTAAATAATATCAATATTTAATAAATTGAAAAAGAATATTTATTGTAGGATTATATTCTTATATAAAAATGTGTTTTTTATGAGAGATATACTTTAAAATTTATTAAGGAGTATAAACACTTTACGGTATATTGGTTAAAGTTTAACCTATATTTAATTTAATAGACTTTATAAATATGGTAATATTAAAAAATAGAGTTAAATAGCTATTAATTAAGTTTAAAATTGTTGTTTAATAATATAAATTATACATTGTTTTGAGGTGAATTATATGAATAGAGAAGTTGTGCAAGGAAAAGAATTTATTTCATTTAAGGATGGAAATATAAATATTAAATTTTCAACAGCTTTAAATGATGTTAATTATAAAAAAGAAGAAGAAGAAGGAAAAAGTAATTTAGAGGATTTAAAGAAAATATTTGATTTAGATAAGGTTATTTATGTGAATCAAATTCATAGTGCTGATTTTATAGATGCAACAGGAGAGAATTTTAAAGGAAATAAGGACTGTGATGCCTTAATAATTAAGGATAAAAATACTTTGATTGGAGTTTTTACAGCTGATTGTGTTCCAGTAATAGCTTATGATAAAGAAAAGGAAATTATAGCAGCTATTCATAGTGGATGGAAGGGAACTTTTAATAAAATAGTTAGAAATACATGTAAATATATGAAAGAAAATTATGGCTGTGAAGATATAAAAGTTATTATAGGCCCTCATGTAAAAGAATGTTGTTATGAGGTAAGTGAAGAGTTAGTAGATAAATTTAGAAGTGAATTTGGAAAAGAGGTTTGTACAGGTAGAATGTTGAATCTTGAAAAATGTGTAAGGGTTCAATTAAAAGGGATAGTTAAAGAAAGTAATATAGAATCACTTAATATATGCACATATTGTGAAAATGAAATAAAACTTCATAGTTATAGAAAAAAACAGGAGAAATCAGGAAGATTATTTTCTTCAGTTTTTATTAAGTAATATAATGGTTAGTGTTTTATAAAGGTGAAGGTATATTACTTCAAGTTAATATTAAATGAGTTTTTAGAGAGAATTTCACACAAATTTTAAATATAGCTAATCATTAAAATTGAATAAGAAAGGAAAGCTAATGAAAAAAAGAATTATTATATTTACCACATTAATAATAACATTTTTCTTATCAGTAATGACTGCCTTTTATTTAGTTATATCAAATCATAAATATTTAGAAGAATCTAAAAAAGTTTTGTATGAATATAACAAAGTTATAGCAGTTTTATTAGAGAATGATAAAGGAAATGTAGAGAAAGAACTTAAGAAAATAGAATCAAGTAGTGATATGAAAAACATTCGTATAACTTATATAAGTAAAGATGGTATAGTTTTATTTGATACTCATAAGGATTTAAAAGGGAAAGATGAAAGTTATCTTGGAAGAAAAGAGATAGGAGATGCTTTAGCTAATGGACATGGAAGTAGTGTAAGATATAGCAATGATTTGCATCAAAATATGATTTATAGTGCATTAAAGTTAAGTGATGGTTCAATTATAAGAACATCCATAGCAGTAGATAATGCAAGGATTTTAGATAGTGGAAACGCAAAATATTTAATCGTAGGAATATTAATAGCTATAATAATTTCATTGCTTTTAACAATAAAAATAAGCAACATAATACTTAATCCATTAAAAGAACTTGAAAAGCTTACCTCAACTATCGCTAATGGAGACTTTCATAAAAGAGTGACATTAAATTCTACTGACGATGAGATAGAAAGTTTAGGCAAGAGTTTTAATCATATGGCTGAACAGTTAGAAATCACAATAGAACAGTTTAGAGATAAACAAAATGGATTAGAGGCTATATTAAAAAGTATGGATAGTGGGGTAATAGCCTTTGATAGAGATATGAATATATTAATGGTTAACCCATATGCAAAAAAAATATTTGGCATAAGTGGAGAGATTGTTGGCAATAAACTTTTAGATTATATAACTGATAAAAAGATGTTGAAGGCATTTTCAAATGGAACAGAAAAAATTGAAATGGAAGTTAATTACAACAATGATCCTAAAATATTAAAAATAAGAACGGCTAGCATAATAAATGAACCAGAAATTATAGGAACCGTTGTTGTTATACAAGATATAACAGATATTAAAAAGCTTGAAAATATGAGAAGTCAGTTTGTTGCAAATATATCTCATGAACTTAAAACTCCACTTACATCAATAAAAGGTTTTGCAGAAACTTTAAGATATGTAGATGATGAAAAAACAAGAAATAAGTTTTTAAGTATTATAGATGAAGAGTCAGATAGACTTGCAAGACTTCTTGAAGATATACTTTCACTTTATGAAATAGAACAAAAAAGAACTACAGTATTAAAAGAATTTAATGTGGATAGAGAAATAGAAAAAGTAAATATGCTTCTAGAAAAAGAAGCTAAGAAAAAAGGGGTTGAAATATTTTTAGATATTAATAGTAACTGCATGTTAATGGGGGACAAAGATAAATTTAAACAAATGATATTAAATCTTATGAGTAACTCTATAAAATACACTGAAGAGGGAGGAAGAGTTAGAGTAAAAAGTTATACTGAAGGAATGAATCTTGTAATGGAAATACAGGATAATGGTATAGGTATAAGTGAAGAGGATCTTCCAAGAATATTTGAAAGATTTTATAGGGTTGATAAGGCTAGAAGTAGAGAAAGTGGAGGAACTGGTTTAGGACTAGCTATAGTTAAACATATAGTTAAGCTTTTTGATGGAGATATAAGTGTAACTAGTGAATTAGAAATTGGAACTAAATTTGTAATAACTATACCAATAAATCTTTAGAAAATTAGTAGATAGTTTTTTATTAATATAGTAGAATATATTTATAAATAAGATTTAGAGAGAAAAGTAATCTTCTGAGTAATATTAGAGGATTACTTTTTAGCTTTAAAGTATCTTTACTGTTTAAATAACTAATAAATAGTTGATAATTAAAAATACATATTTTAAATAATTAGTTAAAGCTTATAACAAAGCATAATGTAGTCAACATAGTTT
This sequence comes from Clostridium sp., assembly GCF_029267215.1. Lineage (GTDB taxonomy): Bacteria > Bacillota > Clostridia > Clostridiales > Clostridiaceae > Sarcina. Next base: position 5,113 of record NZ_JARIDH010000007.1, read on the forward strand.
TAATTAAGTTGACTACATTATTTAATTAAGGTAATATAACATAGATAGTACTAAAATAGGAGTGAAGCATATGAAAAGTAGAATTGCTGAAGTCTTACCAGGTGGAATTGGTGAGGAATTAGGCTTTGAAAAGGGAGATATACTATTAAGCATAAATGGTACTAAAGTTGAAGATATACTTGATTATAGATTTTTATTAGCAGACGAATATATTGAGGTAGAAATATTAAAACCAAATAAGGAAATTTGGGAGTTTGAAATAGAAAAGGATTATGGGGAAGATTTAGGAGTTGAATTTGAAGAGGCTATCCTAGATAAAGCGAAAAGTTGTACCAATAAATGCATATTTTGCTTCATAGACCAATTACCAAAAGGAATGAGGAAGACTCTATATTTTAAAGATGATGATTCAAGACTTTCATTTTTACAAGGTAACTTTGTTACTTTAACTAATATGAAAGAGGAAGACATTGATAGAATTATAAAGTATAGAATAAGTCCAATAAATGTATCTGTCCATACAACAAATCCTGAGTTGAGAAAAAAAATTCTGAATAATAGATTTGCAGGGAATGTATATGATAGATTAAAAAAGTTAGCGGCTGCTGGTATAACAGTAAATGCTCAGATTGTTGTTATGCCAGGAATAAACAATGGGGAAGAGTTAGAAAAAACTATTAAAGATCTTTATAAATTACGTCCTTCAGTAGAGAATGTAGCTGCAGTTCCAATTGGAATAACTAAATTTAGAGAGGGATTAGCTAAACTTGAAACATATACTAAAGAAACAGCTAAAGAAGAAATTGATAGAATAAGAGTTCTTCAAGAACAATACATAAAAGAAACTGGAAGTCCTTTCATAAGATTATCAGATGAATTTTATGTTTTAGCAGGAGAAGAAGTTCCAAGTGAAGAGTTTTATTCAGGATATGAACAATTAGAAGATGGAGTTGGAATGATAAGACTTCTAAGAGAAACTATGGAATATGATATAAAAGAAAAGCTAACTAAAAGTGGTAAAGGTAAGTTTACTCTTATAACAGGAACATCAGCTTTCAAAGAATTAGATAAAGTATGTAAAGATATAAGAGAAGCTAATAATAACATAGATATTAAGTGTCAAGCTATACTAAATGATTTCTTTGGTCATACGATAACAGTTGCTGGCCTTTTAACTGGTCAAGATGTTATAAATCAACTGAAAGATACTATAGATAGTGATTACTTAATCATGGCAGATAACATGTTCAGAAAAGGATATGAGCCAGGTGATACAAGTGTAAGAATCATGTTAGATGATTTAACAGCAAAGGATATTGAAGAAAGATTAGGAGTTAAGGTTATAGTTTGTAGCTATACAGGGGAAGACCTAATAGACTTAATAAATGAACACTGTGAGGAGGAATAAGAATGAGTAAACCAATAGTTGCTATGGTTGGAAGACCGAACGTAGGTAAATCGACTCTTTTCAATAAATTAGCAGGAAAAAGAATTTCAATAGTACAAGATACACCAGGGGTTACAAGAGACAGAGTGTATGCTGAATCAGAATGGTTAAATAGAAAATTCACAATGATAGATACAGGTGGAATAGAACCAGAAAGTAGTGATATCATTGTTAAACAAATGAGAAGACAAGCGCAAATAGCTATAGAGATGGCAGATGTAATCATATTTGTTGTTGATGGTAAAGAGGGACTTACTGCTGCTGATCAAGAGGTTGCACAAATGCTTAGAAGAAGCAAGAAACCAGTTGTTTTAGTAGTTAATAAAATAGATAGATTAGCTTTAGAAGAAAATAGTTATGAGTTCTACAATTTAGGAATTGGAGAGCCTATAACTATATCAGCATCTCAAGGATTAGGACTTGGAGATATGTTAGATGAGGTTGTTGCGCACTTTAATGATCCTTCAGAAGATGAAGAAGAGGATGACTATATAAGAATAGCTATGATAGGAAAACCTAACGTAGGTAAATCATCACTTATAAATAGATTATTAGGTGAAGAGAGAGTTATAGTTAGTAATATTCCAGGAACAACAAGAGATTCTATAGATAGTTATATAGAAACAGAAGAAGGAAAATTCATACTTGTTGATACGGCTGGATTAAGAAGAAAAAGTAAAGTTAAAGAAGAAATTGAAAGATATAGTGTTATAAGAACTTATGCAGCAATAGAAAAGGCTGATGTTGCTATACTTATGATAGATGCTGTAGAAGGAATTACAGATCAAGATGAAAAAATTATAGGATATGCTCATGAGATGAATAAAGCAATTATGGTTGTAGTTAATAAGTGGGATTTAATTGAGAAAGATGATAAGACTTTAAGTAATTATCAAAAAGACTTACAACAAAATCTTAAATTTATGCCATATGCTAAATACTTATTCATATCAGCATTAACAGGACAAAGAGTTCATAAAATCTTATCAACAGCTAAATACTGCTATGATAACTACTCAAAGAGAGTTTCAACTGGAGTATTAAATGATGTCATAAGTAAAGCGGTATTAATGAAAGAACCACCAGTTGTTGCATTAAAGAGATTAAAAATCTACTATGCTACTCAGGTTGCTACACAACCGCCTAAATTTGTATTCTTTGTAAATGATCCTAATCTTGCACATTTCTCATATGCAAGATATTTAGAAAATCAAATAAGAGATAGCTTCGATTTCTCAGGAACAGGAATTGAAATAGAATATAGAGCTAGAAAGGAGTAATTTTATGAGCAAAGTGACTTTTATAGGAGCAGGTAGTTTTGGAACTTCTTTAGGTATATTATTAGGGAATAAAGGAATTACGGTTTCGATTTGGGATAGAAAAGAAGAAGTTATACATGATATCAATGTAAATAGAAAAAATGATAGATATATAAAAGATTTATTTATCCCTGAAAATGTCACTGCTTATAAAGACTTAGATGAAGCTTTAAGTGGGGCAGAATATGTAGTTCTTGCGGTTCCATCTTATGTAATAAGAGAAATTTGTAAAACTTTGGCGGGAAAAATTGGTGATGATGTAATCCTAATTAGTATTGCAAAAGGAATAGAACAAGGAACTAACTTAAGATTATCTCAGGTTATAAAACAGGAGTTACCTAATAATAGAATAGTGATTTTATCTGGTCCAAGTCATGCAGAGGAAGTTGCGAAAAATATTCCAACCACATTAGTTGCAAGTTCAGAATGTATGGAGTGTGCAGAAAAAGTTCAGGATTTATTCATGGATAAAAACTTCAGAATATACACTAATGATGATATTGTTGGTGTTGAAATTGGAGGAGCAGTTAAAAATATCATAGCATTGGCTGCTGGTGTTTGTGATGGCATTGGATATGGAGATAACTCAAAAGCCGCATTAATGACTAGGGGAATGGCTGAGATAGCCAGAATAGGAATTAAGATGGGTGGAAGAGCAGAAACTTTCTTTGGACTTACAGGTATGGGAGATTTAATAGTTACTTGTACTAGTATTCATTCAAGAAATAGAAGGGCTGGAATACTTATTGGTGAAGGAAAAACTCCAGAAGAAGCTATAGAGGAAGTAGGAATGGTTGTTGAAGGTATAAAAGCCTGCAAGGCCTTTTATGAATTAAAAGAAAGAGAAGGCGTAAGTATGCCTATAACTGATATAGCTTATAAAGTTCTTTTTGAAGGAGTGAAACCTGAAGAAGCGGTTACTTTCCTTATGGAGAGAGATAAGAAAAAAGAAGAAATATAGTAATATATTTTTAGGAAAAAGAGAAGGATTTATTCCTTCTTTTTTTATTTATATTCAAGAAAATATATTTTTTAAAACAGTATACTTTTTTCAGATTTCTAATATATATATATTGTTAATAATATTTATAGGAGGGTGTATCTTGGAAGATTTCAATATATACAAAGATATAGCAGAGAGAACTCAAGGAGACATTTATGTTGGAGTTGTAGGGCCAGTTAGAACAGGTAAGTCTACTTTTATAAAGAGATTTATGGATCTTATGGTTATACCTAAAATTGATAATGCTTATAAAAAAGAAAGGGCTAAGGATGAATTACCACAAAGTGGTTCAGGCAAAAATATTCATACTACTGAACCTAAATTTGTACCTAATGAGGCAGTTGAAATTCTATTGGATGATGGAATAAAATTTAATGTTAGAATGGTTGATTGTGTAGGATATATTGTAAAGGGAGCTTATGGATATTTTGATGGAGAGGAATCTAAAAAAGTTCATACACCTTGGTTTGATTATGAAATTCCATTTGAAGATGCTGCTGAAATAGGAACTAGAAAGGTTATAACAGATCATTCAACAATAGGTTTAGTGATTACTACTGATGGAAGTATAACAGGCATAGATAGAGATGATTACTTAGAGGCTGAAGAAAGAGTAGTTGCAGAATTAAAGTCAATAGATAAACCTTTCATAATTGTACTTAATTCATTAGATCCAAGAGGAGAAGAAACTTTAGATTTAAAACAAGAATTAGAAATAAGATATGGTGTTCCTGTTCAAATTATGGACGTTGCTAATATGAATGAAAATGACATAAATGGTTTATTTACAAAAGTACTTAAAGAATTTCCTATTAAGGAAATAAATATAGACATGCCACAATGGATAGAAAAATTAGAACCATCTCATTGGTTAAAAGCTAATTTTATAAACATAGTTAAAGACATGTGTAAAAACATATCAAAAATTAGAGACGTTAAGGATCTGCTTAGTACTTATGGAGAAGAAGATTTCTTAGGATTAGCTGATATAAATGAGATGAATTTAGGAGAGGGAAAAGTAAGGGTAAAGATGTCTCCTAAAAATGGAATATTATATAAAATAATAAGTGAAATATGTAATGAAGAATTAAATAATGAGAGTGACTTAATTTCACTTATAAAAGATCTTCATAAAGCAAAATCAGAATATGATAAGGTGGCAGAAGCTATAAATGATGTTAAAGAAACAGGGTATGGGTTAGTTGCTCCTCAATTATCAGAAATGAAATTTGAAAAACCTGACATAGATAAGCAAGGATCTAAGTATGTTGTTAAACTTAAAGCTAGTGCACCAAGTCTTCATTTAATTAAAGCTGATATACAAACAGAAATTTGTCCTATAATGGGTACTGAAAAGGAAACTCAGGAAGTATTTAAGACACTTCTTGAGCAATTTGAAAGTGATCCAGAGAAACTATGGCAAAGTAATATGTTTGGTAAATCTTTAGAAACATTAGTTCAAGAAGGTTTAAGAAGTAAGCTTTATAAAATGCCAGATGATATTCAAGGGAAGATTCAAAAAACTCTTCAAAGAATTATAAATGAAGGAGAAGGTAATTTAATCTGTATAATTTTCTAGTAACATAAAATAAAAGTCATAGAGTGTAGAAATACATCTCTATGACTTTTGTTTTTTAGTAATAACATATATTATAGTGATTAATATAATAATTTATTTTATAAACAAAAAAGTTAAGTGTTAATTAAAAAGAGATTTCTAATTAAAATATGAGAAAGCAATAATATAAATAAATAAGTTGTTGATTTTAATAGAGTTTTTACATAAATTATTATAAAGAATATTTATGAGGTGATTTTATGGCTATATGGTTACTAGATCCAGGTCATGGAGGACGTGATTTGGGAGTAGTCTATAATGAAAATATAGAAAAGAATGATAACTTAAAGATTGCTTTGAAAGTCGGAGAAATATTAAGAGATAAAGGAGAAGAGGTTTACTTCACTAGAATTGATGATACCTATTTATCATTGAGTGATAGAATAACTATAGGAAATAAAAAAGACTATGATTACCTAGTATCATTTCATAGGAATAGTTTTTCTCCAGAGAACAATAATGGAGTTGAGATATTTTATTATAATGACAGTTTAGAAGTTAAATCTATTTGCAATTCATTAAAAGATAATTTGAGTGAATTATTTGAATTTAGAGGAATAAATAAGGGAAAGATTTCTTTGTTAAAAAAAGTGAATACAAATGGAATTTTAATTGAGCTAGGATTTATTGATAATACTTTAGATAATGAGATTTTTAATTCTAGAATAGATGAAATTGCAACAATAATAGGAAACTCACTAGTGCCTGAAATTTACAATGAGGATTATAAAAATAATATGTGGAGAGTATGTGTCGGTGAATTTGAAGGATATATGGAAGCTGAAAAACTTATGAAAGAGTTTAGAAATTTAGGATATGAAGCTTGTGTAATACCACTTAAAGAGTAAATTTATAAAAGAAATCTATAGATTAAAATATATTTATAGATTTCTTTTTTATTTAATGAATTGAAAAATCATCAGTGATTGAAGAAAATATTTTAATTAAGTATAATAAACAATAGTACGAATAATGTTAAATCGTAAATAAAATAGATTCGGAGGTACTTATGAAGAAAATAGCTGTAATTTTTAATGGTGGAACAATATCAATGAAGGTTGATGATAGAATAAAGGCTGCAGTTCCAAGCCTTACAGGAGAGGAAATAATGGCTATGGTAACAGGGATAGAAAGCTTTGCGACAATAGAATCACATAGTTTCTCTTCATTACCAAGTCCGCATGTTACTCCAGAGATAATGCTTGAACTATCTAAGTTTATAAATGCTTTAGTAGAAAGAGATGATATAGATGGGGTTGTAGTAACTCATGGAACTGATACATTAGAGGAAACATCGTACTTTATAAATTTAACAACAAAAACAAGTAAACCTATAGTTGTAACTGGTGCAATGAGAAGTGGATCAGAACTTGGATATGATGGACCAGCTAACTTAGCAGCATCAATATGTACTGCTGCCTCAGATGAAGCTAGAAATAGAGGTGTTCTAGTTTGTTTTAATGGAGAATTAAATAGCGCATCAGAGGTTACAAAAGCAAATTCAATGGCATTAAATGCATTTAGAACTCCAAATTTTGGCCCTATAGGAATAGTTGATAATAATAGAGTTATTTTTGATAGAAGGGTTCCAGAAGAGGATTTTATTCCATTAGATAATATTAATAAAAAAGTAGCTATAATAAAATGTGCTGCTGGAATGGATGGCGATTTTATTTATCACTGTATAGAAAAAGGTTATGATGGAATAGTTTTAGAAGCTTTAGGAAGAGGAAATGTTCCTCCAACTATGGTTGATGGAATAAAAGACGCCATAGAAAAAGGTGTAGTAGTAGTACTTACGTCAAGATGTTTTGAGGGTAGAGTAAGTGATAGTTATGGATATCTTGGTGGAGGACGAAATTTAAAAGAACTTGGTGTTATATTTGGGGAAAGTATGCCAAGTCAAAAAGCAAGAATAAAACTATTAGCTCTTCTTAGTTTCAATAAAGATTTTAGATATATAAAACATAGTTTTGAAAAAGAAAGATATTAAACACAGATAATTTATTAATAAGATATTAATAATATTCGATTTATATTGAATAATAGCTTAAGATGATGTACAATAACATTTGTAACAAACGATAACTATATAAAATGTGAAAATGTTCGTGTTTTATGAAGTGAGAATGTTAGTGAACTAAATTAGGCTATGATAAGTAATAAATTTAAGCTATTTTAAGTTCATTAGACTTAGAATAGCTTTTTATTTTATTATCTTAAAAGAATTTTGGGAGGTTATTATGGAAAATAAGGTTCAGATTTTACACGAGGAAAACAATTTACGTATCTTGCCAGAAAATAAAAGCGAGTATAAAAGAGAGATTATAGCAGGAACAACAAGTTTTTTAGCTATGGCTTATATAATAGCTGTAAATCCATCCATATTAAGTGCAACTGGTATGCCAGCAGGTGCAGTGGTAACAGCAACTTGTTTGTCAGCAGCTATAGCATGTATATTTATGGGGATATATGCTAAATTGCCATTTGGACTAGCTCCAGGAATGGGACTTAATGCTTTTTTTGCTTTTTCAGTAGTTATAGGTATGGGGATATCTTGGAAAGTAGCACTTTCAGCAGTATTTGTAGAAGGAATAGTTTTTATTATATTATCTTTATTTAAAATTAGAGAAGCAGTAGTAGATGCCATACCAATAAACTTAAAATACGCAGTAACAGCAGGTATTGGATTATTCATAGCTTTCATAGGGTTTAATGGTGCAGGAATTGTAATAGCTAACCCTAATACAATGGTTTCAATGGGACAAATAATAAGTCCAAAAGTTATAATTGCAATGATAGGTCTTTGTATAATAGTTATATTAGAAAAGAAAAATAGTAAAGGATCAATGCTAGTTGGAATAGTAGTTTCAACACTTTTATCTTGGGGATATGCATTGATTAATACTGAATCAGCGGCTAGTATGGGAATTTACTTGCCAAATGGAGTATTCAAATTTGAATCTGTATCTCCAATTATGGGACAAGTTGATTTTTCATATTTAACTTCTCCACAACATATATTTAACTTTATAACAATAGTATTAACTTTCTTGTTTGTAGATTTTTTTGATACAGTAGGTACATTGATAGGGGTTGCATCAAGAGCCAATATGTTAGATAAAAAAGGAAGAGTTCCCAATGCAGGTAAAGCTTTAATGGTTGATGCTGTAGGAACTACAATAGGGGCTTTGCTTGGAACATCCACAGTGACAGCTTATGTAGAAAGTGCAACCGGTGTTGAAGAAGGTGGAAAAACTGGATTAACAGCTATAACAATAGGTATATTATTCTTAATAGCAATGTTATTTTCTCCAATATTCGTTTCGGTGCCAGCTTGTGCAACTGCCCCAGCCTTAATATATGTTGGATATTTAATGTTAAGTAGTGTGCTAAAAATAGATTTTAGTGATATTACAGAGGCAGTGCCAGCATTCTTAATTATAGCTTTAATGCCTTTAACTTATAGTATAGGTGATGGATTAACAATCGGAGTTTTAGCTTATGTTATATTAAATCTTCTTCATAATATTTTAGTTAAAGAAAAAAAGGATAAGAAAGAATTGTCGGTGGTAATGATTATACTAGCATTAGTATTTGTATTTAAGTTATGTATGCCATTTATAACAGCTATGATTGGTTAATAAATATTTAGAGTTTTATTTGAAAACATATAAAAGTCTGTAAGTTTTAATTTAACTTACAGACTTTTGCTTATATAATAATTATTTTTTTTATTTCAGAATTTATTAGGGTTAAAATTAACATTGTTTTAAAACGTAGATTTTAAATTTATATTTTTACTTTAGTATTTAATTAAAAGGATTCATATAAGAAAAATAAAATGTTAATTTTTTGTTAACTATATATTGTTATTAGGTAATTTTTATATTATAGTATATCTATATTATTTTTAAGGAGGCTCTCTTTATGGCTAAAAGCATGACAGGTTTTGGGAGAGCGACTAGTGAAGAAGGAAAAGATAGAATATTTTCTTTAGAAATGAAAAGTGTAAACCATAGATACTTAGACATGAATATAAGAATGCCAAGAAGTATGGTTTCCTTAGAAGAGAAAATAAGGAATATGGTTTCTTCTAAACTTAGCAGAGGAAAAGTTGATATCTTTATAAATTATAAGGATTATGCTAAAAATCAAGGGGAGGCTGTTTTGAATGAGGAGTTAGCAAAAAGTTATGTTAATTCTTTAGAACAGTTAAAATCTTTATTTCCTAATATGCAAGATGATTTAAGTTTATCACTAGTAGCTAGATACCCAGACATAATAATAATAGAGGAAAAATCAGAGGATTTAGAATCAATATGGGAAGAATTAAGTTCATTGTTAAATCAATCAATAGAAAATATGATTTCTATGAGAAAAGTTGAAGGTGAAAAGTTAGCTAGTGACATTTTATTAAAATGTAATACTATAGAAGAAATAGTATCTTGTATTGAGAAAAAATCAAATGTTGTTGCTATGGCATATAAGCAAAAATTAGAGGATAGACTTGAAAAATTATTAGGAGAAGTTCCTGTTGATGAAAATAGAGCAGCTATGGAAGTTGCTATTTTTGTTGACAAGGCTTCAATTGATGAGGAGATAATAAGACTTGGAAGTCATATTAATCAATTAAGGAAAACTCTAGCTTTAAATGAGCCAATAGGAAGAAAATTAGATTTCATAGTTCAAGAAATGAATAGAGAAGCTAATACTATAGCATCAAAATCTACAGATTTAGAGATAACTAATAAAGTTATTGATATAAAAAATATTATAGAAAAAATCAGAGAACAAGTTCAAAACATAGAATAATAGGAGGTAGCAAATGAGTATAAAGTTAATTAATATTGGTTTTGGAAATATAGTTTCAGCTAATAGATTAGTAGCAATAGTAAGCCCAGAATCAGCACCTATAAAGAGAATCATACAAGAAGCTAGAGATAGAGGTATGCTTATAGATGCAACTTATGGTAGAAGAACAAGAGCCGTAATAATTACTGATTCAGATCATGTGATTCTTTCAGCTGTTCAACCTGAAACAGTGGCTCACAGATTATCAACTAAGGAAGAAGTAGTTGTTGAAGATGATGAGTAAAATACATAAAGATAATAAAGGTGTATTAATAGTTATCTCAGGTCCTTCAGGTGCAGGAAAAGGAACTATTTGTAAAGCTTTATTAGAAAAGAATGATGATATATTCATATCAGTTTCTGCTACAACTAGAAGTCCTAGAGTAGGAGAGGTTGATGGAGTAAACTATCACTTCTTAACTAAAGAAGAATTTAAGAAAAGAATAGCTGAAGATGATTTCTTAGAGCATGCAGAAGTTTATGGAAATTATTATGGAACTCCAAAATCAAGTGTTCAAAAAATGCTAGATGAAGGAAAAAATGTAATATTAGAAATAGATATTCAAGGGGCTTTAGAAGTTAAAGAAAAAGCAGAAGATGGTGTGTTCATCTTCATATTACCTCCTTCAATGGAAGAACTTAAGCAAAGAATTATAAAAAGAGGTAGTGAAACTCCTGAAAGCTTAATGACTAGATTTAAGTCAGCTTATAAGGAAATTAATTATGTATCAAAATATAACTACGCAGTAGTTAATGATAATGTTGAAGATGCAGTTAAAAAGATAGAAGCTATATTATTAGCAGAAAAATGTAGAGTAGACAGATTAAAAGAAAATATATTAGAGTCAAAGGAGGACGAAATGCATGAACAACTCTATGATTAATCCATCAATCGTTGAATTATTAAAAAGGGTAGAAGATAGATACTCATTAGTATTATTAAGCTCAAAGAGAGCTAGACAAATAATAGACGGAGCTGAGACTTTCGTTGATGTTGAGTCAAACAAACCTTTAACAATAGCTATAAATGAAATTAATGAAGGATTTGTAAACTACAAAAACCTTGAGGAGAAGTAAAAGCTATGAAAGATAAGAAATGTGTTGTTGTAGGTGTAAGTGGTGGAATTGCTGTTTATAAGGCTTTAGATGTTATAAGCAGACTAAGAAAAAAAGATGTAGAAGTACATGTAATAATGACTAAATCTGCTACTGAGTTTGTAACACCATTATCTTTTCAATCACTAAGCCAAAACATGGTTATAACAGACATGTTTGCTGAACCAAAAGCTTGGGAAATACAGCATATATCTTTAGCAAAAAAGGCTGATTTGATGCTTATTGTACCAGCGACAGCAAATATTATAGGAAAAGTTGCAAATGGAATAGCTGATGATATGTTGTCAACAACAATAATGGCTACAAAAGCACCAGTAGTTTTCTGTCCTGCAATGAATACTAATATGTATGAAAATCCTATAGTTCAAAGAAATATGAATCTTCTTAAAGATTTAGGTTATGATTTTATAGAACCAGCTAGTGGGAGATTAGCATGTGGTGATGAAGGAAAAGGTAAGCTTCAAGATACCGAAATTATTGCAGAAGAAACAGTGAGAAGGTTATATTCTACTAGAGATTTAGTAGGTAAAAAGATTGTTGTTACTGCAGGTCCTACTGTAGTTCCAATAGACCCAGTAAGAATTTTGACAAATAGATCTTCAGGAAAAATGGGCTATTCAATAGCTGAGGAAGCTAGAGATAGAGGAGCTGAGGTTGTTTTAATTTCAGGACCTACTGCTTTAAAAAAGCCTCATGGAATGAAAGTTATTGATATAAAAACAAATGAAGACATGTTTGAAGCTATAAAAGAAGAATTTCATGATGCTGACATAGTTATAAAATCTGCAGCAGTTGCTGATTATAAAGCTAAAGAGTATAGTGATGAAAAAATCAAAAAAACTGGAGGGGATTTGAACTTAGTATTTGAGAGAGATAGAGATATTTTAAAAACTCTTGGAGAAATTAAGAAAAATCAAATTCTAGTTGGTTTTGCAGCAGAAAGTAGTAACGTATTAGAAAATGCAAAGGGTAAATTAGAGAGAAAATCTTTAGATTACATTGTAGCAAATGATATAAGTGGAACAGAAACTGGTTTTGCTAGTGACGAAAACAAAGTTACTATCTTTAGCAGATTTGGTGATGAAATATTACTAGAAAAAATGACTAAAAGAGAAGTTGCAAAAAACATATTTGATATTATAAAAGGGCGCTAATTGCGCCTTTTTTATTCTATATGAACAGGGTGATTATTTTGGAGAAATTTGCTGAAGTAATTGTAAATAATGAGGCTGTTACAATTGATAAGCCTTTTACATATAAGATTAAAGAAGATTTAATCCAAAAAATAAAGGTAGGACATAGAGTTTTAATTCCTTTTGGGAATGGAAATAAAAAAATTGAAGGCTTTGTTTTAAAAATATTAGATTATGTTGAAAATAAAAATATAAGATATAAGGCCATAAATTCTATTTGTGATGAGGAACCTTTATTAAGTGAAGATTCTTTGAAAGTTATAAAATTTTTAAGAGAAAAGTATTTATGTAAGTACATAGATGCAATAAGAGTTATGATACCACCTAAAATAATGAGTGGTAATAAAGAGAAAACAAAGCAGGTAATAGTTTTTAATCAGTATAAGGTAGGTCTTAGTGAGCCTCAAGAAAAAGCATTATCCTTAATAAAAGAAAAAAGCGGTGTATTTACAAAGGCAGAGTGGAATAAGAATTTTAATATTTCAACATATATGATAAATAAACTTATTGAATTAGAATGTGCATATGTCACTGAGATAAGGGTAGGAAGAGAAGATTTAAGAGAGTTTAAACCTTATCCACCCAAAGTATTAAATGAAGAGCAGATAAATGCTTATGATAAAATTTTAGAGAGTGAAAATAATATTTTCTTATTAAAAGGAGTAACAGGAAGTGGTAAAACTGAGGTTTATATGAATCTAGTTACATACATGCTTCTTTTTGATAAAAGTTCATTGATTTTAGTTCCAGAGATAGCATTAACTCCTCAAATGATCGAAAGATTTAAGGGGAGATTTGGGAAAGATGTAGCAATATTTCATAGTAGGCTTTCTTCTGGAGAGAGATATGATGAGTGGTACAGAGTTAAAAATGATAAGGTGAAAGTTGTTATAGGAGCTAGATCTGCATTATTTTTACCTTTTAACGATTTGGGACTAATAGTAGTTGATGAAGAACATGAAAGTAGTTATAAGTCAGATATGAATCCTAAGTATAATACTATAGAGGTTTGTGAATATATTAGTAAGATTAAAGGGTGTAAGGTAGTTTTAGGCTCTGCAACACCAAGTATAGTAAGTTATTATAAAGCTTTAGATGGGAAATACGAACTTATAGAACTTAAAAATAGAGTTAATAATGGAAATCTTCCAGAAGTATCTATTGTTGATATGAGGGAAGAATTAAAAGTAAATAATAAAACTATGTTTAGTAGAGATTTATATCTTAAAATAAAAGATAGATTAGAGAAAAAAGAACAAATTATTTTGTTTTTAAATAGAAGAGGGTTTTCATCCTTTGTTTCTTGTAGAAGTTGTGGGTTTGTTTTTAAATGTAACAATTGTGACATAGCTATGACTTATCATAATAATGGATACTTAGTTTGTCATTATTGTGGAAACACTGCAAGAACTCCAAATATTTGTCCAAAGTGTGGAAGTACATATGTTAAACATTTTGGTGTAGGAACAGAAAAATTAGAGGCGGCAGTTAAACATTATTTTAAAGAGGCAAGGACATTAAGAATGGATGTTGATACTACTAGAAAGAAAAATTCTCATGAAGAAATATATAATTCATTTAAGAGTGGAAAGGCAGATATATTAATAGGTACTCAGATGATAGCTAAGGGGTTGGATTTTCCAAATGTAACCTTAGTTGGAGTTATGGCTGCAGATATGTCATTAAATTTACCTGATTACAAGTCTAGTGAAAAAACTTTTCAACTTATAACACAGGTTAGTGGAAGAGCAGGGCGTGGAAAAGAAAAGGGGGAAGTTATAATTCAAAGTTATTCTCCAGATCATTATGCGCTAACTTGTGCTAAGAATAGTGATTATGAAAATTTCTTTAAAAAAGAAATAAATATAAGAAAAGTTATGGAATATCCTCCTTTTGACGATTTGTTTTTAATAAATTTAAGTGGAAAGGGAGAGATAAAAGTGAAATTTTTTAGTGAAAAATTAGAAAAATATTTGCGTGAAATATTAAAAGAGTATGATAATATATTTATATATGAGGCATGTCCTTGTTCCATAAGTAAGATAAAGAATATTTACAGGTGGCAAATATTGATTAAGGGAAATCTTGATACTAATGTGTGTCATAAAATAAAAAAAGGGGTTTATGAATTATCTAAAGATGTTTATAATGAGATTAAGATTGGTTTAGA
>NZ_JARIDH010000047.1 GCF_029267215.1 Clostridium sp.
TTAAATCAGCAAAGAAAAGAATAAAAGTTACTGAAAAGAAAACTTTAAGAAATAAGATGATTAAGTCAGCTCTTAAAACTGCTATAAAGAAGTTTGAAGTAGCTGTTGAAGCTAATAACAAAGCAGAGGCTGCAACTTTATACGTTGAGGCTGCTAGAGCTTTAGATATGTCTGCTTCTAAAGGAGTAGTTCATAAAAACATGGCTGCTAGAAAGAAATCAAGATTAGCTGCTAAGTTAAACGCTATGGCTTAATTATATGGGTGTTAGATATTCTAACACCATTTTCTTTTTTTAAAGAATTATTTCTTCAAGTAAAAAATCCAGATTAGAAGTCTAATCTGGATTTTTTACTTGGCTACATTTTAATTTTAGTTGAAACTTTTTAAACACTTATAATAAGCAGTTTAAAGTTTCATTTAATTGCTAACTAAATCTATAAAATTAATTCTCTATTAAAATATCCTTTTTTATTTGAATAATTAAATGAATATAAAAACTCTAAATTACAGTACTTACAATCATAAGCTCTAATTCTGTTTTTTTATTTAAATTTGAGTTACTCTTTAATTTTTTCTCAGTATATAAGCACAAATTAATACATTTATTAAGTTGTTTTCCTGAAAACTTCTTACCTTGATTAATAAATTTCTCTATTACAAAATCGGGGAGGTTAATTCTGCTTACTTCTAAAAAATCTTTCTTAATTTCATTAATTCTATATCCTTCAGCTATTCTTATCTTTACTCTATGTAACTTTTGAAATTGTTCTCTAATTTGACTTAATATAAATATAGGATCTTGCCCTCTTCCTATAAGTTCATCCATTAAATCAATAGCTTGCTTAGGCTTTTTCATAGAAATAAGTTCAACTAAATCAAATATATCATCCTCATATCTAGGTGGAAGTAATATTTCAATATCTTTTCTTGTTATTTCTCTTTCCCCTACGTAGTTAACAATCTTATCTACTTCTCTTTCAATAATATCAAAGTTATTTTCTACTGAATCACAGAAATATTTTAACTCTATTCTTCCAATATTCTTATTATATTTTTGAAAAACTCTTGCTACCTTTTGTTGAAGCTTAACCCCTTTAAGCTTTTCAACAGATACTATACATGAATTTTTCTCTAATTTTTTAAGCTTAGATAACCTATTTACTCTCTCTCTTTTATCTTTTAAAGTCATATATGCTATTAAAACACAATGCTCTGGTGTATTTTGAAAGTAGTCAACACATTGTTTATATAACTTTTCACTTTCTTTATCCTGTTTATCTCTAAATATATTAGTTCTATTTAAAAGTACAACCTTCTTCTCACTCATAAATGGCATTGTTTCACAAGCATTCATAAAATCATCAAAGTTTAGATTATTCCCATCTAGTTTAATAAGATTTAAATCCTTAAAACTTTCTTCTAAAACAGTATCAATTATAGCTTCTATTCCCTCTTTTATTAAAAGTTCATCTAACCCAACTAATATATAACTTTTTTCAATCTTACCTTTTTTTAAATTTTCATATAAAACTTCTAAATCTATCATTAAAATATCAACCTTTCAAATCCCAGCTACTTATTTACATAAGTTAAAGTATATACGCACTTTTCTTTTGAATCAAATCAATTATATCATAATCACTTTTTTCTGACATTAAGGTTATCCTATTAAAATTTTTTTCTATGCTTATTAGATCTCCATTTTTAAGATAGAATTCAGTATCACCTTTCAAATGAATAACTTCACTAACAAACTCTTTCTTCATAACTTCCCTCTTAAAATAATCACTATTGTTATTTACTAAAGCTATTTTTCTAAAGGCATGTTCTACTATAACCCCTTTATTCCATTTATCTTCAATAACTCTAATCTTAGTTCCTAAAACATGCATATCTAAAATCAAAAGAGGTATAACTAAATAAACACCTATTCTAAATTTTTTAAGTCCTTTATAGCTCATATAAATACACAGCCCCATACTCATATATGCAAGAGCGAAAGTAGGATTTAAATAGTTTGATACAAAGGCTATTTTATCTAAAAATACTAATATTCCTCTGAAAATCACTAAAATTATTTTTAAAGGTATTACCAAAATAAAAATAAATCTCTCTCCTAAAAATACATATAATAAAAGCATCTGAAGAAGCAAAACTATTATTGGTGTTATTAAAAAAGTTGATATTAAAAAATTTATTGTAAACTTCCCAAAAACTATTACTAAAATAGGGTAAATAAATACCTGCGCTGACAATCCTAAACTAAAATATTCATTAACTTTTGGTGGTAGCATATAGAAAATCTCTAAAAACTTTTTATAAAAAAGCAATATCCCCAAAGTTCCACCAAAAGATAATAAAAATCCCATGTTAAACAAGCTATAAGGCATTAAAATTAAAATTATTGTGGCAGCAAAAGAAATTGAACTTAATGGATCATAAGTTTTAAATAATTTCTTGGCAGATTTTAATATTGTTATCATAATTAAAGCTCTTATAGATGAAGGAGAGGCACCTACTAATAAAACATATATTGAACATATTAATAAAGCTAACTTAAATGAAAGTTTCTTATATATTGTTGAAAATAACAAAGCTATATGAAATCCTGATATACAAATCAAATGAATTACTCCTAAATCTGCTAGAAAATCTCTTTGTCCATAGGTTAAATTTTCCTTATCTCCCCACAAAACTGCATTTAAAATTCCACTTTCAGCTTTTCCAAAGTATTTATTTAGCCTTTCATAATAAACTTTAGGGATATTTTTTATTTTATAAATAATATCTTTTTCCACTTTAATAATATCCTTTAAAAATACATATCCCACTCTTCCCCTATCTAAATTTATTTCTCTTTTAAACTTTCCAATACCATAAACCTTTTCTCCATATTCTATTTTCTCCCCACTCTGATTTCTAACTTCCACCAATTTTCCATTTAACTTACCTAAAGTAAAATCATCTTTAACCTCTACTATTCTTACTTCAAATAAACCTTCCCTTGAAAATTTAGGTTCATAATAATATGTACATCCTAAAACTCCTATTAAAAAAAATATAAGTCCAATATATAAAAAATCTCTTTCTAAAATAAAAATTCCAAACAAAAATAAAGGTACAACCACTAAAGCTGTACCTATTAAGTTTGAATTTCCAAAATAATATGTTAATATTCCTGATACAAGAAAAATAAATATTAATCCTAATGGTCTATTTATTGTTATTTTCTCAAACCTTTTCTCAAAACTTTTCATAAAATCTCTCCTTTAGGAGAAATTATTACCACTTTATTTTTCTTATAATCAAGATATTTTCATTGAAATATTATTTTAGCTATTTAATTTTATAAAACTTAATTTCAAACTCTGTTTTAGATATTTATTTATTTTGATTTAGGATTAAATATTAAAGCCATTATATATCCAAAGAAAATAGCTGCTGTTATCCCACCTGCTGCACCCTTTAACCCTCCTGTAAAGGCGCCTAAAAGCCCTTGTTCATTAACCTCTTTTATGGTTGCCTTAGCTAAAGCATATCCAAACCCTGGCAAAGGAATAGTTGCACCTGCACCACCTAATTTAACTAATTTCTCATATATTCCTAAAGCTCCTAATATGGTTCCTAAGGATACAAAGGCTACCAATATTTTTGCAGGTGTTAGCTTAGTTTTATCTATGAGTAATTGTCCTATTACACATATTGTCCCTCCAACTAAGAAGGCATTTATATAACTTTGCATTTTTCAAATTCTCCTTCCTATTTTAAATTACATATATTCTATAGCTACAGCATGAGCTATTCCAGGAATACTCTCTCCTTGAAGAGAAGAAGTAGAACTTAATAATGCCCCTGTTGAAACTAAAAGAATTCTCTTAAATTCTTTACTCATAAGTTTCTTATATAAATATCCACAACTCACTACTGCTGAACAACCACATCCACTTCCACCTGAATATGTATTTTGTCTTTCACTATCAAATATTTTTTCTCCACAATCTATATATACCTTGCTCACATCATATCCATATTCTTTAAGTAAGCTTTCTGTAAGCTTTCTTCCTACCTTACCTAAATCACCAGTTGCTATAACATCATAATCCTCTGGCTTTCTATTTGTATCAACAAAATGCTTATATATTGTATCAACAGCTGCTGGAGCCATGGCTGCTCCCATATTATCAGCATCTTTAATCCCATAATCTTTTACTATGCCTGTTGTCACATGAGTTACATAAGGAAAATCTCCCTCTTTTCCAAGAAGCATAGCTCCAGATCCTGTTACAGTCCATTGAGAATGTTCTTTTCTTTGACATCCGTATTCTAAAGGAAATCTAAATTGTCTTTCTGCAGAACTAAAATGTGATGATGTTGATGCAATAGAATATTTAGAAAATCCTCCATCTATAATCATTGATGCCAAACTTAATGATTCTGCCATTGTTGAGCAGGCACCATATACTCCAAAGAAAGGAATCTTAAATTCTCTTGCAACAAAGTTTGTTGATGTTAATTGATTTAATAAATCTCCTCCAAAAAGATAATCTACATCCTCTTCTTTAATCCCACTATTTTTTAATACACCTTCGATTGCAGTCATCATGAGACTACTCTCAGCCTTTTCAAAACTCTCACACCCATTGCAATCATCAGTTAAAATCTTATCAAAATATTCTTTTAAAGGTCCATCACCTTCCCTTGGTCCAACAATACTATAAGTAGAAATTATTCTTGGCTTATTTTCTAACTTTACAGTTTGAAGTCCAACTCTCTTTAATTTATTATTCAATTAAATCACCCCACAAGACCAAATCTAAGAAGTATGTAATATATTAATCCAACCAAAACAGAAGTTCCTGTTCCATAAACTAAAACAGGGCCTGCAATCTTAAACATATTTGCTCCAACCCCCATTACAAAACCTTCTTTTTTAAATTCTATAGCTGGTGAAACCATAGCATTTGAAAACCCTGTAATAGGTACAATAGTACCCGCTCCTGCTTTAGCCGCAATCTTATCATATATTCCAAGACCAGTTAAAAGTGCACCTAAAAATACCATAGTCATAGGCGTTATTATTGAAACTTGTTCTTCTGGAATTCCATATGATAATAAAGTATTTCTAATAAACTGACCAACAACACATATAAGTCCACCAACTATAAATGCCATAACACAATTTCTTAAAACCTTAGGTTTTGGTCTAATCTCTTCCTCAATTTCTTTAAATTTGATTTTTATCTTTTCATCACTTTCGTAAGTAGCCATCCATATTAACCCACCTTTTCTTTTGATTTATAATTATAGTATTGTTCCTTATTCTTAATATATACAAAAAAATAAGCATTATTTTCTATGAAACTTCATAAAAAACAATGCTACCAAAATATTTCATTTATTATCAATCCTCTTCTAATTTTTCCTTCATTAGTTTTAACACTTTCTTCTCAATCCTAGAAACTTGAACTTGACTTATACCAAGCATTTTAGCAACTTGAATTTGAGTTTTATCCCTAAAATATCTAAGCATTATAATTTGCCGTCCTTTTTGATCTAAAGAACTTATAGCTTCTTTTAAAGCTATTTTATTAAGCATATCATCATCTTGTCCTTTTTCACTCAATTTATCTATTAAAAGTACAGGAGTTCCTTCATCATGATGAATTGTATCATATAAATACTGCATACTATTTGCAGACTCCAAAGCAACAATGACCTCTTCTTTATTAACCTTAGAATATTCAGATAATTCTTCGATAGTTGGTTCTCTATTTAACTTTTTTATTAATTCCTCTTTATTATAATGAAGCTTCTTAGCTAAGGTTTTTGTGCTTCTACTAACCTTTATTATTCCATCATCTCTCAAAAATCTCTTTATCTCTCCAATAATCATAGGAACTGCATAGGTTGAAAACTTTACATTAAAACTATTATCAAAATTATTTATAGCTTTAACTAGCCCCATTGACCCTATCTGAAAAATATCTTCATATTCATATCCTCTATTCATAAACCTCTTACATATAGAAGAAACTAAGGGCGTATTAACTTCTATAAGTTTATTCATTGCATCTTTATTACCCTCTTTAGCCAAATCTATAAGGGTAGTATTTTTATCATAATTAAAATTATCCTTCTCAATACTGCTAATATCCATAGACTTATTCACCTGCCTATGTATTTATTTTCTTCTTCATTATTATTTTAGTTCCTTTGCCTTTTTCACTATAAACCTCTAAAGAATCCATAAAAGTTTCCATAACAGTAAAACCCATTCCTGATCTTTCAAGCTCTGGTTTTGATGTATATAAAGGCTCTCTCGCTTCTTCTAAATTTTTAATTCCTATTCCATTATCTTCTACAATTATTTCAATCTCATCATCTTTTATGCTTGCTTCAATTATTACTATTTTGCTTTCATCACATTCATAACCATGAATTATAGAATTTGTTACAGCCTCAGAAACAGCAGTTTTTATATCTGTAAGTTCTTCAATTGTTGGATCTAACTGTGCAACAAAAGCAGAAACACTAACCCTTGCAAACCCTTCATTTTCAGACTTAGCTAAAAACTCTAATCTCATTTTATTATCCATATTAACCCCTCCATTAACCCACTTTTAGAGCTTCATCCAAATTTTCGTAATACTTTATTATTTTAAATATTCCAGATAATTCAAAGACTCTCTTTATGCTTTTATTTACAGATATTATGTTAACCTCACCAGAACGCATATTAATCTTCTTATATCTCCCTATTATAACACCTATTCCTGAACTATCCATGAAAGTTACTCCTGAAAAATCTAATATTAATTTTTTTATATTTTCCCTACTTATTCTATCATCTATTTTTACCCTTACTTCCTCTGCACTATGATGATCTAACTCTCCAATTAAACTAACAACTAAATTACTTCCTCTACTTTCAAAATCTAACCACATAAAAACACTCTTACAGAGCTTCACCTCCCAATTTCTTTTCCATATTTTAACATATTTTATGCATTTATGTCAAACATTCCTATTATAATATTGAAATTTAAAATAACAAAGAAACTTTTCCTATTAATCTAAAAATAAAAGGATACTAACTTTAGTACCCTTTGCCTTTAATCATAAACAAAATACACTTAACTATTTTCTTTTATATTTATCTATTTCCTCATTTATTTTAGTACTCATATCTTCTAAGGTGCTCTTATCATCTAAAAGTAAGGTCATTATGGCTTCATTCACATCGTTCATAATATAAATCTTAAATTCTCCCTTTTTAATAGCCTCTTCAACCTCTGAATTAAGAATCAATTCATCTTTATTGCTTTCTGGAATTAAAACAGCTTTTCCAATATGACTTCCTAAAGTTTTACAAACATTAAAGAATCCCTCTATTTTTTCATTTACTCCACCTATTGGTTGAACTTGACCAAATTGATTTACTGAACCTGTGACGGCAATACTTTGATCTACAGGCATTTTACTTAAAGCTGATATCATTGCAATTACTTCAGCAACAGATGCACTATCTCCTTCTATCTTTCCATATAACTGTTCAAAGCTTAATTGAAAATCTACAGGAAGAACTTCATATTTACTAACGAAATTATTTAAAAATCCTCTTAAAATACTTAAAGATTTATTGTGTATGCTTCCACTTAAATTACTCTCACTTTGAGCATCCATTATCTTTCCACTACCTTTATAACAAGTACAAGTTATTCTAATCGGCTTACCAAAACTCATATATCCTAAGTCTATAACTGATAATCCATTAACACTTCCTACTACTTTATTGTCCATATCAAAAAGTATCTTTCTATCTTTATACATTTCTAAATAATCTTTCTCAAAAATACTAAATCTTTTTATAACAGATTCAATACATTCCTTATCTATTATACTTTTTCCATGTAAATTACACTCTTCATTAGCAAGTAATAAAACTTTTTCTATTTCATCAATATCCCAAAGAATTTTTTTTCTTGTTTCAGCTTTTCTAGCTAAATGTTTTCCTAGCGAATTAACCCCTGATGAAGAAATTTTCAATAAATCATTATCATAAATCACATTATTTATTATCTCTAGTAAGGATTTCTTATTATCATCAATTTCTATTAAATTTGAAAACTCAGCTCTTATTCTAAAAATTTTCTTGAAATCTTCATCATAGTTATAAAGAAGATCATAGCTTTCAAAATCTCCTATTATAATAATATTAACCTTAATAGGAATAGGCTCTGGTTTCAATCCATTTAAAGAAAGTAGTTCTAGATATCCTCTATTAAAATCATAATTTATTTTACTATTTAGTAATGCTCTTCTTAAATAATAGTAACTATTTGTATTATTCATTAAAGAACTAAGTCTTATAATCAAGCATCCCTCATTAGCTTCTAATAAAGAACCTGATTTTATAAGCTTAACATCAGTTGAATATACTCCGTTATGATTCTCATACTCTATTGTACCCAAAAGATTATTTATACTTGGGTCTTCTTCAAAAATCACCTTTGGATAATTTATTCCTTTACTATTTTTTATGATATTACAAACATATCTTCCAACTATCTCATTTATCTTTTCTTCATCATCATCAAAGTTTATTGTATAGTTATCAATCAATTCATTTTCTAAACTTTCACAAACATCAATAAGATAGTTAAAACCATCTTCTTCCTTCTCAAATTCCTGCTTAATCTTTTCCTTAAGTGAGGCTGCTTCCCTCTCTAAGTATTCCCTTAATATTATTTTAAGTTTCTCTATTGAATCTATTTCTATATTTTTAAGTTCTTCTAATACTCCTTCTGCACCTTCTTTAAGCTTTCCAGCTTTCAAGGAAATATCACCTTTACTATCTTCCTCTAAGTCATCAAACTCTTCCTCAGTCATAGCCTCTCCATCTAATAAAGGGATAAAAGCAAATCCTGATGAAGTTGCCTTTAAATCAAAGCCTTCTTGTTTTGCATTTTTTATTAATTCTCCTATATAATCACTTCTCTTCTTCTGAATGTCATTTATTATATCTTCCTTCTCTTTGTTTATAGAAGAATTATAGAAAGCATATATTTCTTCATAATAAAAAGATTTAATATGTTCTAAATTTTCCTCTAATCTTTCTCCACCACCATTTTCTAAAAAAACTACTTTTGGACAACGTACATCTTCTAAAGTTACATAACATATATCCTTTGGTTTTTTTCTATCTTTCATCTTTTCTTCTATATGTGAAGTTATATATCTTAGTTTTTGTTTTGAAAATTCATCAATTAAATAAACATTAAAGCCATCCTTATTTATACTCAATGCTTCATCAATTCTTTTAAAAACCTCTGAATATTCACTTCTATTGTTTTCTTTCCCAACTATACCTCTAGTAAAATCTTCATTGTAAATTACTTCTTGTGGAGTTAACTCTCTTTTCATAAACATTCACTCATAAAACCTAATAAAGGCTTTAATAGAGTAACCTCCTATTTATAAGTACTTTATTATATTAATATTCTCAAAATTTAAATTTAGCCATCATTTTCACTTTTTTATTCATTATTTTTTTTCGACAAAAAAAGAGTTTAATTAATAAGTATTTTCTAACTTAATTAATTAAACTCTTCTAAATTTATATTTTAAAATTTATACTTTTTAGTAATTTGAATCTGAAACTTTACCTTCGCATATAGCTATTGAAGCTGAAGCTCCTATTCTTGTTGCCCCATTATTTATAACAGCCTCTGCATCAGCTATTGATCTTACACCACCTGATGCCTTAACTCCTAATTCTTTACCAACAGTTTCTCTCATTAATTTTATATCTTCTGGAGTTGCTCCACCTGTTGAGAATCCAGTTGATGTTTTAACAAAATCTGCACCTACTTCCTTAGCTAATTTACAAACTTCAACTTTTTCTTCATCAGTTAAAAGACAAGTTTCTATTATAACTTTTGTAAGCGCTTTCTTATCAGCAGCATCAACAACAGCTTTTATGTCATTTTTAACATATTCATAATCTTTATCTTTTAATCTTCCTATGTTTATAACCATATCTACTTCTTGAGCACCCTTAGCTATAGCATCCTTAGTTTCAAAAGCTTTAACTTCTGATGTGTTAGCTCCTAAAGGGAAACCTATTACTGTACAAACTTTAACTTCGCTTCCTTTTAGTATTTTAGCTGCTAACTCAACATTAGTTGGGTTTACACAAACTGATGCAAAATTATATTCTAAAGCCTCTTTGCAAAGCTTTTCTATTCCAGCTTTAGTAGCCTCTGGTTTTAATAAAGTATGGTCTATCATTCTTGCTAATTGTTCTTTATTCATCTTACTTCCTCCTAAGATAACATTTTCATATAAACTAATTATAGGCTATATCTTAAAATAAGTCCATAATTCAAATATCTATATACTATAATCCACCAATATTTTCTACGTAAATACTCTATTTAACTCCTTATAAATACTGTTTATAAAAATTTATAAAAGGCTTTAACCTAGCCATTTAACCAAAGTATTTTAATATGTGTAATATTATGTTATAATACTGATTATCATATAATATATGTATTTATAGTAATAATAAATGTAAATTCGTCAACTTAAAAAGGAGTTATAATTATGGGTTTCAAAGAAAAATTATCTAAATATTACACTGATTCTTACCTTGAAAAATACGGCGACAGAATGGCCCAATTCCAAGGAAGCATAATTTCTGAAAAAATAGAAGAAAAAACTATTCTTTGGATATTCCACAAGTTAGTTGTTACTTTAATAGTTAAACCTGAAAGAAGTAAGCAAATAATTAAATGTGTATATAGCAAGAATCGTTGGTTTAAAAAGCCTACTTTCATATCTGTGAAAAAAGGAAACAATGTTATAGTTCAAGGTCTTAAGTCAAATAAAGAAGGCGAGAAAGAATTTATCGCCCTTAACAATATATTAAACTTAACTACTAAGCAAGACTTAGTTCCAGTTGATCATTCACAATTAAAGAAAGCTAAACAACAACAATTTAAACAAAGATAAAAAAGCTGTATAAATGTACAGCTTTTTTATTTTAGTTTTAAATATAATTATTAAAACCTAACTCTTTAACTTCTCTTTTTTTCTTTTAATAAATTTTACATTTTCAAATCAAAGTTTTAATGCTTTTTATTTAAGCTCTGTTTAAGACATTCATAAGTAAACAATACTATTTAACCTTGTCTTTTATAAACAAATACAAGCTGTTTATAAAGAATATTATACTTGAAAAGAATAATACTATTAACCAGTGATTAAATCCTAAAATAGTTGTATGGAATATTGCACTAAAAAATGGTATATATATTATACTTAAAAGCATAATTATTGAAATACAAACTGCTAAAACTAAATACATATTAGTAAATAATTTTATTTCAAATATAGAATGTCTTTCTGATCTACATTCAAAAACATGTAAAAGCTGTGAAATTACTAATGTTGATAAAGCCATAGTTCTACATGTATCTAAATCCATACCATATAATCCACCAACAATAAATGATAGTAAAGTACATATACCTATTAAACATCCTCTAACTAAAATCTTCTCTGTCAATCCTCTAGCAAATATACCTTCTTTTTTATTTCTAGGTTGCTGATTCATTATATCCTTATCAGCAGGATCAACACCTAAGGCAATAGCAGGAAGTCCATCTGTTGCTAAATTTACAAATAATATTTGTATAGGTAGCATTGGATTTGGAAGATAGAATATTGATGCTAAGAACATAGTTAACACTTCTCCTAAGTTACATGATAATAAATATCTTATAAACTTTCTTATATTATCATAAATTATTCTTCCCTCTTCTACAGCAGATACAATAGTTTCAAAATTATCATCCATTAAAATCATTGAAGAAGCCTCTTTTGTAACATCTGTACCTGATATTCCCATGGCTATTCCAATATCAGCTTCTTTTATTGCAGGCGCATCATTAACCCCATCTCCTGTCATTGCAACAATATTTCCATTTTTCTTAAATGCCTTAACAATTCTAAGCTTATGATTAGGAGTAACCCTTGCAAATATTTTCAACCTATTTACTCTCTTTCTCAACTCATTATCATCTATTTTATCTAACTCTTCACCAGTTATTACTTGATCTTGCGAATTAGCTATATTTAAATCTTTTCCTATGGCAAAAGCTGTATTTTTATGGTCACCAGTTATCATTACAGGTGTTATTCCTGCAAGCCTACATCTTATTACAGAATCCTTAACCTCTGGCCTTGGTGGGTCAATTATACCTGCTATTCCTAGAAAAATTAGGTTATCTTCCAAGCTATTATCACGAGTTAAGCCATCAAATTTATATGCACCTCCAATACACCTCAATGCTCTATTACTCATATTTTCTACTGCATTAAGAATTTGTTGTTTTTTCTGAGATGTTAATATTTTTACCTTTCCATCTTCTTGAATATATCTACATTTGTTTATAAGCCTTTCAGGTGCCCCTTTAACATAACAAACTTCTTTCATTCCTTCTTTAATTATTACAGACATCATTTTTCTACTTGAATCAAAAGGAATATCAAAAACTCTATTTATATTTGAAACCTTGTTTTTTAATGTTTCAACATTATTAAAATAAGCTTTTATTAAAGCTGTTTCAGTAGGATCTCCATTTAAAACTTCATCGATTTTTTTCTTTGAAAAATCATAATTACAATCATTACAATAAACAAATGCTTTCATAAGCATAGGAGAATTAGGTATATTATCAACATCTAATCTAAAATGCTTTCCTTCAGCAAAAATTTCTTTAACTGTCATTTTATTCTGAGTAAGCGTTCCTGTTTTATCACTACATATTATAGAAGTACAACCTAAGGTTTCAACTGCTGGTAGCTTTTTAACTAAGGCATTTCTTTTAAGCATCCTAGAAACTCCCAATGCTAAAGAAACTGTGACAATGGCTGCCAAGCCCTCTGGAATTGCTGCAACTGCCAAACTTACTCCAAGCAAAAACATTTCTGTTAAATCATTTCCTCTTATAATTCCTAAAATAGTTACTAAAGCACATATTCCTAAACATAATACTAATAATATCTTTCCTAATCCATCTAATCTCTCTTTTAAAGGTGACTTTTCTTCTTCTATGTCTTGTAACATATCTGCTATTGAACCCATCTTAGTACTCATTCCAATAGCATTTACAACAAATTTTCCTTTACCTTTTAAAACCTTAGTCCCCATATATGTTGAGGAAGCTTCTTTTGACGAAATTGATTTATTAACCCCTACAGACTCTCCAGTTAATAAAGATTCGTCTATCATAAGATTGGTACAATCAAAAATTTCTCCATCTGCAGGAACCCTATCTCCAGCCTCTAAAATAACAACATCGCCAATTGTTAACTCATTTGTATTAACAACTTTTATATTGCCATCTCTCATAACCTTACAGGTTGGCGCAGCTAAAGATTTTAATGCATCTAAAGATTTTTCTGTTTTAAATTCTTGTATAAATCCTAAAAACCCATTTATCACCACAATTACAAATATGGTTATTGCATCTGCAACATCACCCATTAAACCTGATATTATCGTAGCCCCAATTAAAACCCATATTATAAAATCATTAAATTGTTGTAATAATATTTTTATAGCTGAAACTTTCTTCTTTTCTGTTATTTCATTCAATCCAAATTTTTCTATTCGTTTTTCTGCTTCTTTACTTGTTAGCCCTCTAAAAAGTTCTTTCTCATGCATAACTTTTTTGTTCCTCCTTTTTTCCTAGCAATCTATTGTAATATATGTTTAAATGTATTATTTTTAGAACTAAAATAATTCTTATGTAACACCTTACTTAAAGACAAAAGAGTGCTTATCCTATATAATAGAAAATTATTCTAATATGTGATAAAATGAGATTACTTTACTTTTAATAATTTAGGAATTAAAATATATTCATGAATTAAAATTTATTTTAAATTAAATAACTAAGGAGGCAACCTAAATGAAGGATGTTATATACGTAACAGGACATAAAAATCCTGATTCAGATTCAATATGTGCAGCTTTATCATATGCTGAATTTAAAAATAAAACTCAAGACATTCCTGCAATCCCAGTTAGATTAGGAAATGTAAATCAAGAAACTCAATACATACTTGATTATTTTGGTGTTGAAGCACCTAAATACTTAGAGACTGTTAAAATAAAAGTTGAAGATTTAGAAATGGATAAAATCGCTCCATTATCTCCAGAAGCTTCATTAAAAATGGCTTGGAATATAATGAAAGATAAAAACTTAAAATCAATCCCAGTAGCTGATGGAAATAACAATTTATTAGGAATGTTATCAACATCAAATATAACAGCTACTTATATGGATGTATGGGATAGCAATATACTTTTTAAAAGTAAAACTTCATTAGATAACATTTTAGATACATTATCTGCAGAAGCTCAAAACGTAAATGAAGATATTAAAGTCTTCCCAGGAAAAGTTGTAGTAGCTGCTATGCAATCTGAGTCATTAAAAGACTTCATAAACGAAGGAGACATAGCTATAGTTGGAGATAGATCTGAAGTACAAGCTGAATTAATAGAATTAAATGTTTCTTTATTAATAGTTGCTGGTGGACATACACCATCACAAGAAATTATAAAACTTGCTGAAGAGAATAAAATAACTCTTATAACTACTCCTTATGATTCATTTACAGCTTCAAGATTAATAGTTCAAAGTTTACCTGTCAGCTATGTTATGACTAAAGATAATATAGTTTCAGTATCAACTGATGACTTAGTTGAAGATGTAAAAGTAGTAATGAGTGAAACTAGATACAGTAACTATCCTGTATTAAATGAAAACAATAAAGTTATTGGATCAATAGCTAGATTCCACTTAATTTCAAAACATAAGAAAAAAGTTATACAAGTTGACCATAATGAAAGAGGTCAATCAGTAAATGGTCTAGATGAAGCTGAAGTATTAGAAATAATAGATCACCACAGAGTTGCTGATATACAAACTGGAAATCCAATATATTTCAGAAATGAACCTCTTGGAAGCACATCAACAATAGTTGCTAAGAGATTTTTTGAAAATGGAATAAAACCTTCAAGAGAAGCAGCTGGATTATTATGTGGAGCTATAATATCAGATACATTACTATTCAAATCACCAACTTGTACACCACAAGATATTAAGATTTGTAGAAAACTTGCTGATATAGCTGGAATAATTCCTGAAGAATTTGCTAAAGAAATGTTCAAAGCTGGTACTTCATTAAAAGGTAAATCAATAGAAGAAATATTCAACTCTGACTTCAAACCTTTCACTATAGCAGGTGTTAAAGTTGGTGTTGCTCAAGTTAATACAATGGATATCGAAGGATTTATGCCTTTAAAAGAAGAAATGTTAGCTTACATGAACCAAAAAGCTGAATCAATGGGCTTAGAAATGATTATGTTATTATTAACTGATATCATAAACGAAGGTTCTCAAATTTTAGTAGCTGGTAAATTCCCAGAAATAGCTGAGGAAGCATTTAAAGTTAAGTTAGAAGATTCAACTACATTCTTACCTGGAGTTCTTTCAAGAAAGAAACAAGTTGTACCTCCACTAACTCAAACAATAACAACAAGAATAAATATGTAGTAATTTAATAAATTAAAGTGGAAATTTATGTACTTTTTCTTAAACAAAAAGCAATCTCCAAACAGAGATTGCTTTTCCTATTTCCACTTTAATATTTTATAAGTATCATTATTTTTCTTATAATTTATTAAATAAGCATTACCTACTAAGTCTAATAAAGGCTTATCTGATAGTGAATCAGAAAACATATAAGAATTTTTATAATCAACTTCTATGTTATGTTCATTTAGATATTCCTTAAGTCTTATTACTTTTTCTTCACCCTTACAATTTTCTCCTACCATTTTTCTTTCAAACTTTCCTTGGTTAATTGAAAATCTTGTTCCTATTATAACATCCACTTCTTTTATATTATAAAGTTCATTTAAATAAAACTCTGGTGAAGCTGAGATTAAAAACACCTTACATCCTTCATCCTTTAACTTTCTAATCATATCTATAGAATCTTTATATAGTATCTTACTTAAAACTTCATCATAATACTTTTTGACAAGAATCTGCAAACTCTTCTCATCTATCCCATCTATAAACTTAAGAAAAGATTGCTTAACCATCTTCTCATCATACACTTTAATTCCATACATAATTCCTGAAAATAAAGCTCTTGGAATAAATCTTAAGTTTTTTTTATCATCTTTTATTAAGAATTTAAAAAATTGTAGTAATGTCTCCTTACGTGTTAAAGTAAAATCAACATCGAATATAGCTAATTTTTCTTTTTTCATATTTTTTCACCACATTTCAAAGCTGTCTTTATTTTAATAATTTACTATTTCTCCTATAACTAAATAAAAGATGATGTAAAACATCATCTTTTATTTAAACTATTCAGCTAAATTTTCTTCGTAGTATTTAACAACCTCATCAAACTCTTCTTCTGCAGGAAGAACTAATTCTCCTTCTTCCCCTTGAGATTTGAATAAGTAAACTGATTCATCTGGATGTTGTACTAAAACATACTCTTCTTCTTTATATTCAAAAGCGTCAATAACGTCACAAGTTATTGTGTTTCCTTCTTCATCTTCTAAATCTACAACGAAATGCTCTAAATGCTCATCTCCACATCCACAGCCTTCATGATGATCATGTCCGTGATCGTGACCATGTCCACCACATCCACATCCTTCATGTTTATCTTCTTTTTCGCTTCCACAACCACAGTTGCCTCCGCAGCATTTATTTAATTCTTTATCTGACATATTAATTTCCTCCCTTGTGGAAAATTTACTTTATACTAATTGTACCCTTAAATACAAAATAATTAAAGTATTTTCTTTTATATTATTATAATAATATTTTTAACACAATACTAAATTCTAATCAATATACAAAAAAATTAATATTAACTATACTATTTCTATAATAAAAAAGTTTTCTTTAAAGCACAAATGCTTTAAAGAAAACTTTTTTATTAAGGATTAGTGAGTAAATCCTTGAACACCTTTTTTAACTTCTTTATTTAAAAATCTAGCATTATTTAAATCATTTATTGCAGTTTTTATATCTCTTACCAATAACTCTGCTAAGTTTCTACTTAAATCTGAACGACAAACAAATCTTTGAATTATTACATCTTGTAAATCTGCTGGTAATGGATAAGCTGGTACCTGCCATCCTTTCATTAATAATCTATCTGCTAAATCATATAATGTCCACTCTACATTAGCATCATCTTTTAATT
>NZ_JARIDH010000048.1 GCF_029267215.1 Clostridium sp.
CTATAGCATTTTTCTCTAAAGTTTCTGACATTAACTTAACTGCCTCATCATCCATATATGTTTGACAAAATGTTGCTAAGTTTTGACGTGCATTACCCTCATCTAGTAAATCATCTTTTATTAATCTGTAGGCAACTTGAGGAGATATTGATTTTTCTCCTAGTTTATATTTTGGAATAGCCTCATTACTCTCAACTGTTCCAAAAATAGGTGTGTCATACTCTTGACCTAATTTATTATTTTTTCCAAAAAGCATTTCAAAAACCTCCTAAATATAAACTAAAAATCATTCTTAATTTCTTGAAAATTTTATTTAAGAAATTAAGATTAATTTTTAATTTAATCATTTCTTATTATGTTTATATGATAACTCATTTTCTTATTTTATTAAATTTCTTAATTTAGTTACATTTTGTTAATATTTGCTTTTTAATGTATAATTCTCCCTAATTCTCCTTAATTCTCTTTAATAATTAATTTTTCTTCTTTTTTCTTTATAAATTATATCAATAAGCATTTTAATAAAAATTTATTAAAATTTCCAATTTATTATTAATATTTTGTTAATAATAAAAGCATTTTTAATCACATGTGATAATTGAATATATTTTTTTTAATATTTTCTTATAAATATATAAAATAATTAACTTATTGCTAAACCTATTAATTATTAACATTTAGTTAACACACATTAATTTTGTCATTCCTATATATAATTTCAATATTAATATTTTATTATTCCTGTATCCAATAAAAAATCTTTTTAAATTTATACTATCCATTTTTACTATAATAAATAATAAAAACACATTTAAAGCATAATACTTTAAATGTGTTTTTAATAAAATTAGTGAGTAAATCCTTGAACACCTTTTTTAGCTTCTTTATTTAAAAATCTAGCATTATTTAAATCATTTATTGCAGTTTTTATATCTCTTACTAATAACTCTGCTAAGTTTCTACTTAAATCTGAACGACAAACGAATCTTTGAATTATTACATCTTGTAAATCTGCTGGTAATGGATAAGCTGGTACCTGCCATCCTTTCATTAATAATCTATCTGCTAAATCATATAATGTCCACTCTACATTAGCATCATCTTTTAATT
>NZ_JARIDH010000058.1 GCF_029267215.1 Clostridium sp.
AAACTTTCAAGGCAAGCTTACCAGGTATCGTAGAATGCCCACAATGTCATGAAATGAAAATGGCTCATAGAGTATGTAAAAACTGCGGACACTACAAAGGTAAAGAAGTAGTATCAGTTGAAGAATAGAAAGAAAGTCTTATGACTTTCTTTTCTTTATATATAGGAAAAATATATATAATAGAAAAAGGGGGTAAACTCATGAGGATTGCTGTAGATGGAATGGGAGGAGATAATTGCCCACATGCAGTAGTTGAAGGGTGTGTTAAAGCATTAGAAGAGTTTAGTGATATAGAAATAAGTATAACAGGCCCAGAAGATACTTTAAGACAAGAGTTTTCAAAGTTTAAGTACGATAAAGACAGAGTTATCTTTATAGATGCAAAAGAAGTTATTTCTACAAATGAGCATCCAGCAATGGCTGTTAAGAAGAAAAAAGATTCAAGTCTTGTAAAAGTACTTAGACTTGTTAAGGATAAGGAATGTGATGCTGTTATATCAGCAGGAAGTACAGGAGCTTTCTTAACAGGATGTACACTTATTGTTGGGAGGATAAAGGGAGTTGAAAGACCCGCATTAGCTCCAGTTATGCCAGGAAAAAATGGTCCTTTTATGATAATTGATGCAGGTGCCAATGTTGATTCTAAACCATCTTATTTAGTTCAGTTTGCCAAAATGGGTGAAGTTTACTTTAAATCAGTTATGGGGATAGAAAATCCAAAAGTTGGATTGGTTAACATTGGAGAAGAAGAAGAAAAGGGAAATGATCTTACAAAGGCTACTTATCAGCTTTTGAAAGAAGAAAAAAATATTAATTTCATTGGAAATGTTGAACCTAGAGATGTTTCAAATGGTGATGTTGATGTTTTAGTTTGTGATGGTTTTGTTGGTAATACTGTACTTAAGATGTATGAGGGAGTAGCTTCTACTATTTTAAGTATGATTAAAAGAGAAGTTAAATCATCATTTTTAGCTAAATTAGGAGTGCCATTTTTAGCTCCGGCTTTATTGAATCTTAAAAAGAAAATGGATTACAAGGAGTATGGTGGAGCACCATTTTTAGGGGTAAAGGGAATTTGTGTAAAAGCACATGGTAGTTCCGATGCTAAAGCTTTCAAAAATGCAATAAAACAAGCAAGAAAATTTTATGAAACTGACTTAATTGGAAAATTAAGTGATGGAATTACTAAAAAAAGCTTTGATAATCAAAAAAATATTTAAAAAATGTTAAATCCATATTGACTATGTATTTTATATATAATAATATTTTATTAGATTAACTTAGGAGGTGAATTTAATGTTTGATAAGTTAAAAGAAATTATTGCTGATAAATTAAGCGTAAACGAAGATGAAATAACTATGGAATCAACATTTGTAGATGACTTAGGTGCTGATTCTCTTGATATAGTTGAATTAATAATGGCTCTTGAAGAGGAGTTAGAAATGGAAATCCCAGATGAAGATGCTGAGGGCTTCAAAACAGTAGGAGATGTAGTAGAATACATAACTGAGCATACAGAAAAATAATAAAGTCCCGCACTATGCGGGATTTTTGATTTTAAGTTTATTCTTGAATTTGTTTTAAAAACAACTTGAAGAATAAACCTTAAGGAGATGAATTTTAAGGTGAAAGATATAAAAATAACAGAAGTTGAAAAACTAATAGGTATTGATTTTGAGAATAAAGGAGTTTTAATAACTGCTTTAACACACAGTTCTTATGCTAATCAGTTTAAGGATATTAAGTATAACGAAAGATTAGAATTTTTAGGAGATTCGGTTCTTCAACTTTGCGTAACAAAATATTTATTTAATAATTATAAAGACAAATCAGAGGGAGAATTAACAAAGATAAGAGCTTTAGTTGTATGTGAGAATTCACTTCATAAAGTTTCTAAAAAATTATCTCTTGGAAAACATATAAGAATGAGTAAAGGTGAGGAGCTAACAGGAGGAAGAGAGAGAACTTCTATACAGGCTGATGCTTTGGAGGCTGTTATAGCTGCTGTTTACTTAGATAAAGGGATTGAAGTTGCAGATAAGTTTATATTAGATAATTTTAAAAATGTAATTGATCAGGCTATAAATGAAGAAATTATTTTAGATTTTAAAACAAGACTTCAAGAAGTTCTTCAAAAAAATGGAGAGGTTAATATAGTTTACGATTTAGTTAAACATGAAGGACCACCTCATAGAAGAAAATTCTTTACAAATCTTATTATAAATGATGAGGCTATGGGTGAAGGTGTTGGATATAGCAAGAAAGAAGCAGAACAAAATGCTGCTAAGAAAGCACTGCAAAGGTTAGGTGAAATTAAATGGGAAAAAGACACTATATAATTCCTATATTTGTTCCTCATGAAGGTTGTCCACATGATTGTGTGTTTTGTAATCAAGGGAAGATAACTGGAGAAAATAAGGAAGTTATATTAGGTCCTAAGTTTAAACAGGAAAATAAGGTTGATGGTGACTATGTAAGAAGAACCATTGAAGAATATTTAGAAACTATTGGTGAAGGCGATAGAGTTTTAGAGGTTTCTTTCTTTGGAGGAACATTCACTGCTATAGATATTAATAAGCAGAGAGAACTTTTAGCTGTGGCTAAGGAGTATAAAGATAAAGAAATAATAGATTATATAAGATTATCTACTAGACCAGATTATATTGATGAATTTATATTAGATCATTTAAAAAGTTATAGAGCTGATATAATAGAGCTTGGAGTTCAATCTTTAGATGAAGAGGTATTGCATAAATCAGGAAGAGGTCATGGATTTTCTGAGGTTTTAAAAGCTTCTACACTTATAAAAGAGTATGGATTTACCTTAGGGCATCAAATAATGGTTGGTTTACCTTGTGACACTTTTGAAAAAGATAGAGAAACTGCAAAAGAATCTATTAAGATGAAACCAGATATATGTAGAATATATCCAGCATTAACTGTTAAAAATACTCCTATGGAGGATATGTATTTAGAAGGAACGTATAAGCCGTATACATTGGAAGAGGCAGTTACAATAAGTGCTGAGTTATATAAAATGTATAAAGGAAAAGGTATTCAGGTTATAAGAATAGGTCTTCAACCAACGGATAATATAGCTTTAGGGAAGGATATTGTTGATGGACCATTCCACCCAGCTTTTAGAGAATTGGTTGAAAGTAGTATTATAAATGAGAATATTTATGATGTTTTAAAAGATAAAAGTGGAGATGTTCTTATAAAAATTAGCAATAAATCAGTTTCTAAACTTTATGCGGACAAGAAAAGATACTTCAATGAACTGAATAACAAGGCTAAAAATTGTAATTTGAGAGTTAAAGTAGAGAATTCTATGGATGTGGATAAGATTATAATAGAAGTGGAATCAAAAATTTATAAAATAAATTTATAAAAAAGGAAGCCTTGGAGTTTTGTTGCTCTAAGGCTTTTTTTATTGATATTTTAAGCTTCATAATATAAACTTATACCATAAGGAATTAAGTTTAGTGAAAAAGAGGGGAAATTTGAAAAATATACAATGATTTTTGTGATGATATGCTTTTTAGCAATATTATTATGAGTAATGTTTATGTAAGGATAGGAGTGAATATATGTTTTTAAAATCTCTTGAAATAAGGGGATTTAAATCATTTGCTGATAAAACAGAACTAAACTTCAAAAAAGGAATAACTGCCATAGTTGGGCCTAATGGAAGTGGAAAGAGTAATGTGTCAGATAGTGTTAGATGGGTTTTAGGAGAACAGAGTGCTAAGACTTTAAGAGGTACTAAAATGGAGGATGTAATCTTCACTGGTACAGAGTTTAGAAAAGCTATAGGATATGCTGAGGTTTCTTTAACTTTAGATAATTCAACAGGAGAACTTCCTTTAGATTATTTAGATGTTAAGGTTACAAGAAAATTATTTCGTTCTGGAGAAAGTGAATATTTAATAAATAATTCTCCTTGTAGATTAAAAGATGTGGTAAACCTATTTATGGATACAGGAATAGGTAAAGAGGGGTATTCGCTTATTGGTCAGGGTAAAATAGATAGCATTTTAAGTGGTAAGCCGGAGGAAAGAAGAGCTATTTTAGAAGAAGCCGCTGGGATAGTTAAATTTAAATCTAGAAAGGTGGAAGCTGAAAGAAAGCTTAAAAATACGGAAGAAAACTTAGTTAGAATAAATGATATAATTTTTACTTATGAGGAAAGATTAGGACCTTTAGAGGAAGAAAAAAATAAGGCTTTAAGATATTTAGAACTTTCTAATGAACTTAAGCATAAGGAAATTTCATCTATTATGAGTGAGTTACATAATATTGATGGGGTTATATTAAAACAAAAAGAAAAGATTCTAGATTTAAAAGCTTTCAATGAGAAACAAAAAGAAAAGTATAAAGAGGAAAGAGAAAAGTTATTTTCTTTAAAAAATCAATTAGATTCTTTAGAAAATAATCATTCTAAAAAACAAGAAGAATACTTTAATAAAAAAGAAGAGATTAATAGAAATTTAGGTAAGATTAATCTTTTAGCTGAAAGAATTAAAAATATTGAAGATTTAATTTCTAAGAATAAAGAGGAGCTAAAAGACAATAAGAAAAAAGTAGCTACTTTAATGAAGGAAAAAAATCATATAGAGAAGGATTTTGATTCAAGTAAAGAAAAGTTCTCTAAAGAGTTGGTTGAGATAAACAAGTTAGAGGAAGAGGTAAGCTCTTTAAATCTAAAGCTTGCTTCAAAGGAAAAAGAAGTTAAGCATATAAAGGATGAGGAGTTAGAACTTTTAAAAAAAGTTTCTTTATCTAAAAATAAAAAGACAATGCTTGAGAGTGAATTAAATAATTTGCATGAAAAATTAGATTCTTCTAAAGGAAAACAATTAAATTATGATAATTCATTAAAAATAAATTTAGCAACTAAAATAACACTTCAAAATGAGCTTCAGCATATTGAGGAAGAGAAAAAAAGTAAAGAGACTGAACTTAAAGAAAGAGAACTTGAGTTTAAAAATATATTAGAAAATATAAAGAATACTCAAGGAGAATTAAATAAAGTCATAGGAAGAAGTAATAAGCTTGAAGCTAACAAAGAAATGTTAAACAAGCTTGAAAAACAATATGAAGGATATAATCTTTCAGTTAAGAAGATTATGGGAAGTGTTGATTCTGGGAAAGTTAAGATAAATAAGAATAAGTGTAAGGTTTTAGGTGAGGTTTTAGAAACTAAGGCTGGATATGAAACTGCTATAGAGATATCTTTAGGTGGAAATATTTCTAATATAATTACTGAGGATGAAAATATTGCTAAGATTCTTATTAATCACTTAAAAGAAAATAAGCTAGGAAGAGCTACATTCTTACCTTTATCTATAATAAGAGGGAAAAAGTTAGAGCTTAGTAAAAATATAGTTGAAAGTGAAGGGTTTTTAGGAATAGCTTCAGACTTAGTTAATTTTAAAGAGATTTATACAAATGTAATAAATTATGTTCTTGGAAAAACAATAATATGTGATAATATAGATAATGCTATAAAAATTGCTAAGATGGTAAATTATAGACATAAGATTGTTACATTATCTGGTGAAATAGTAAATGCAGGTGGTGCGCTTACTGGAGGAAGTGTTTATCAGAAAAATACTGGTATAATGTCTAGAAAAAATGAGGTTAAATCTTTAGAAGAGGATCTTATTAAGGCTTTAGAAGAGGAAAAAATATTAAGGAAAAAACTTTTAAGTTTAAATGATTCTCAAGAGGAACTTTCAAGAATTAGAAAAGATTTAACTGATAAAATATATGAGAAGAATTTAGATTTAGCAGATTTAAATAATAAAATTAAAAATGTTAATGATGAAACTTTTAAAATAAAGAATTCAATAAAATCTTTAGATTTAGAACTTAAAGATATTGATATTAGAAAAGCTAAAATTGAAAAAGAAATTGAAGTTGTTAATGAAAAGATTCTTAAGGTAGAGGATAAGGGAGTAAGCAACTCTGAAAAAGTTAAGGTTTTGGAAAAGGAATGTTCTGAATTATCTAGATTACTTTCAAAAAAAGGCGAAAAGCTTACTAATATGAAAATAAACAAAGCTAAACTTAAAGAGGTTATTGATGGAAGAGAAAAAGAAGCATCAAGAATAAAATCTTCCATAGAAGAGATTGAAGGAAAGATAATTAGTATTATTAAATATTTAGAGAATATAAAGTCTAATAAAGAAGAGAGCAATAAAGAGATAGCTTTATGTGAGACGTTTGTGAAATCAGAAGAAGAAAATCTTTTATCTCTTGAAGAAAATTTCAAAGCTTTTGAACTTAAAAAAGGAAAAATTAAGGAAGATATTAATTTTGTTGAAAATTCTTTAGAAGTGCTTTCAGTTGAAATCGCTAAGAAGGATGAAGAAGTTCATAGAAATGATATAACATTTACTAAGCAAGAAAATGAAAAAAATATATTAAATAAAAGACTTGTAGAAGAATTTAATACTAATTTTGATGATGAAAAGAATAGATTTAAGCCTATAGAAGATATTGATTCTCATAAGGCTAGAATATCTACGCTTAAAGGAAGAATAACTGGTTTAGGAAATGTTAATGTGAATGCTATTGAAGAGTTTAAAGAAATATCTGAAAAATATAACTTTATATCAATAGAGAGAGATGATTTAGAGAAGGCTAAGGAAGAACTTTTAAATGTTATAGATGAAATGACTTCTAAAATGAGAGTGGTATTTAGACAGAATTTCAATATATTAAATAGGTTTTTTGATGAAACATTTAAGGAATTATTTAAAGGTGGAACTGCAAAACTTGTTTTAGGTGATAGAGATGAGCTTACAGGAAATATTGATATAAATGTTCAACCACCAGGTAAGAAACTTCAAAATATTAATCTTATGTCTGGAGGAGAGAAGGTTTTATCAGCCATAGCCTTATTATTCTCAATATTAAAAATGAAACCTACACCATTTTGTATTCTTGATGAAATAGAGGCTGCATTAGATGATGCCAATGTTAGAAGATATGCAGAGTTTTTAGGTAAGTTTAGAGATAATACTCAATTTATTGTAATAACCCATAGAAAGGGTACTATGGAAGCTGCTGATACTATGTATGGAGTTACTATGGAAGAGAAAGGTATATCTAAAAT
The DNA here is from genome assembly GCF_029267215.1 of Clostridium sp. GTDB lineage: Bacteria > Bacillota > Clostridia > Clostridiales > Clostridiaceae > Sarcina. The sequence continues at coordinate 7,125 of NZ_JARIDH010000058.1, forward strand.
AGTTTCAGTAGACTTAGACAAATAGAGGAGGACAAAATAATGTTTGGAAAATTATTTGATAAATTAAAAACTGGATTAACAAAAACAAGAGATAATTTAACTGATAAAATAAATGAGGCTTTAAATATAGCAGTTAGTATTGATGATGATATGTATGAAGAGCTTGAAGAAGCTTTAATAATGTCTGATATAGGAATGGATACAACTGTTGAAATAATAGATAGATTAAAAGCTAAAATAAGAAAAGAAAAAATAAATGATGTTGAAATGGTTAAGCCTGCATTAAAAGAAGTTATTGCTGAAATGATGTTAGAAGGCGCAGAGGAAGAGATAGAAGAAGATAATGAGAAAAAGGTTATGCTTATAATAGGAGTAAATGGTGTTGGTAAGACCACTTCTATAGGTAAAATAGCTGCTAAAAATAAAAAAGAGGGTAAAAAAGTATTATTAGCTGCGGCTGATACATTCAGAGCCGCTGCCATAGATCAATTAGATATATGGAGTGAAAGGGCTCATGTTGATATAGTAAAACATCAAGAAGGATCAGATCCGGCGGCTGTTGTTTTTGATGCTGTTCAGGCTGCTAAGGCTAGAGATGTTGATTTATTAATATGCGATACTGCAGGAAGACTTCATAATAAGAAAAATCTTATGGATGAGTTAGCAAAGATTAATAGGATAATAGATAGAGAATTAGGAGACAGAAAGAAAGAAACTCTTTTAGTTTTAGATGGAACAACTGGTCAAAATGCTGTTATACAAGCAAAACAATTCATGGAAGCTTGTCCTATAGATGGAATAATATTAACTAAGTTAGATGGGACAGCTAAAGGTGGAGTTGTAATTTCAATAAAGAATACTTTAAATATTCCTGTTAAATATATAGGAGTAGGTGAAGGTGTAGAGGATCTACAGAAATTCAATGCTAAGGAGTTTTCTGAGGCATTATTATAATATTAGAATTTATAATAAGGTGTTTTATTACAAAAATTAATATGATTTTAAAATAAAAAACACAATGTTTTTCAGAAAAATTTTAAGAAAAATATTATTTGAAGTCTAAAATTGTTTATCTACTTTTATTAAAAAGTAAGTAATCACAGGCTTTTTATAAGATTTTAATTAGCAATATAAGTGTTAAGTGAAAATACTTGACACTTATAAAATTATTTGTTATTATCTTATTCGTGAGCAAGGTGGTTATATGGAAAATAGATTTGAAATATCAATGTTAATAGATTACTATGGAACATTGCTTACGGAGAAGCAGTTTAATGTTATGACCCTTTATTACAATGAAGATTTGTCACTAGCTGAGATTGCTGAGATTAATAAAACCAGTAGGCAAGCAATTTATGATTTAATAAAAAGATGTTGTAAGCAACTTCACTCTTATGATGAAAAACTTAAATTATCAAAGAAATTTGAGAAAAAGTATGGAATTAAAGAGGAGCTTATGGCAGAATTAAATAAGAGCTCTAATTTAGATGAAAATACTAAAAATTACATCAATGAAAAATTAGAGGAAATTATAAACGCTTAGGAGGGTTATAAGCATGGCTTTTGATGGATTAGCGTCTAAACTACAAGACACGCTTAAAAAATTAAAGGGTAAAGGTAAGCTGACAGAAAAAGATATAAAAGAAGCCATGAGAGAAGTAAAACTTGCGCTTTTAGAAGCGGATGTTAACTTCAAGGTGGTAAAAAAGTTTATATCAAGTGTTAAAGATAAATGTGTTGGTGAGGAAGTTTTAAATAGTTTAACTCCAGGTCAACAGGTTATTAAAATAGTTAATGAAGAACTAACAATGCTTATGGGAGAAACAGAGAGTAAATTAAAATACTCAGACAATGGACCAACGGTATTTATGTTAGTAGGTCTTCAAGGTGCTGGTAAAACTACTATGGCAGGAAAACTTGCACTACATTTAAGAAAGAAAAACAAAAAGCCATTACTTGTGGCTTGTGATATATATAGACCTGCAGCTATAAAACAGTTACAAGTTGTAGGAAAACAAATAGATATACCAGTTTTCTCAATGGGAGATAAGGTAAAGGCAGTTGATATTGCTAAGGCAGCTATTGAGCATGCTAAGGACAATGGAAATAATGTTGTTATCATAGATACAGCTGGTAGACTTCATATAGATGAAGAATTAATGCAAGAGCTTAAAGATGTTAAAGAAGTTTCAAATCCAAGTGAAATACTTTTAGTAGTAGATGCAATGAC
>NZ_JARIDH010000017.1 GCF_029267215.1 Clostridium sp.
TGCCTCCTAATAATTTATTAGGATCTTCCAATAATTTTTCTAATAATTTTGCTCCCTTAATTCCCTCATCTACCATATGCCTAATTCTAATTTTACTTAAAGACATTAAAGCTGTTTCTGATGCTGAAAAAAATCCTGATAATATTAACAAGATTATAAGAAGCATAATCTGAAACGTAAATGGGTCCAAAAAAACCCCTCCTATATCCTTTTATTTTTTTATTTATATATTATTATATTATACAAAAATTTCATAATAAATAATAATCTTTAAAAATTTTAAATACATTCTATTTTTTATTTCTTATTATTTAAGTTTGGTTCTGTTTTAAGAGAGTATTGATTTTAGCTATATCCCTGAAGTTTAAATAATCTATACTCTAAATTAATATTATTGACTTTATTTATATAATATATTCTTATAAAACTAATAAAAGGATAAGAAATTTAATCTTATCCTTTCGATTTAATCAATAAATTATTTTTTATTTTTCTATCTCATTAATTACATCGCCACTATCATTGTAGTATGTAATTCTTTTAGGTATTATTTTTTCATTTAAATCAAATGGATCATATCCACCATCACCATAATCCTCTTCTATTCTTATTTTATTTCCTCTTACAAACGGATTTATATAATCATAGTATTGTACTCTAACCTCAAAAAAGCTATCAACACTAGCTATTATCTTTTTACCATCTTTCTCTAAAATATGCTCAGGTTTATTAGTAAATACATATAAAATAAATCCAAAGAATATATAAATACCTATAATTAAAACTATGAATAAAATTCCAAGTCTACATAAAATCCTTGTAGATGTCTTTGTCCCACTCTTCCATATAAGCTTATGTAAAAAAACAATTATTTGAATTAAAATTAAAAATAATAATATAGTAAAAATACATATAAATACAAAATTAACCCAATTTAAAAATGCTAAATTATTTAAATTAAGTATATATTCAGAAATCTTATACACTATTATTGTTAAAAACAACATAATACAATTAATAATAAGTAATTTCTTTTTCATGAATACTCCTTATAATTAAATTTTTAGTGTAAAAAATGGCTTAATCCAAGTGATTAAGCCATTTCCACTAAAGAAGTGGTATCCCCAGTAGGAATCGAACCTACATTTATCCCTTAGGAGGGGATTGTTCTATCCATTGAACTATGGAGACTTATTAAAATTTTATTATAATTTTAACTCTTTAACTAATATATGTCAATAAAACTTATTTAATTACTATACCTCTTAATGTATTTTTTGTGAGTTCTTCTATAATTCTATCTACATCTAATTCTTTATCTACACTTAATTCATATAATGATGCTGATAAAAGACTTCCAAATAAGCTATGAGCTAATAGTGAGGTATCACATTCTCTTATTTGTTTTTTCACCATTGCCTCATTTAGTATTCTTTCAATACCGCCTATATATTCACTTATTTTATTTCTTAATTCATCTTGTCTTGTTTCTTTACCCCATAATTGACTTATGACAAGTTTAAAGAATGATTTATTATCATAAAGTAATTTAAATTGCATTCCACATAAATTTTTTATTTTATCTATAGGTTCTTTCTTTGATTGCTCTATCTCTTTTAATTTATCATTCCAAATCTTAACACCATTTTCTACCACAAAATTAAAAATATCCTCTTTACTATTAAAATTATAATAAAGAGTTCCTTTAGCCAAATTAGCTTTTGATGCTATCTCATCTACTGTTGATCCATTATATCCAGAAGTAGCAAAAACATTTATAGCCGCTTCAAAAATAGCTTTTTTTGTTTTACTCAAAACTAATCCCTCCACCCTTTCTCTATTAGCAATTTAATTATATAACAAAATGATTTTTTGAACTACCTATTCTAAAAACCATTAAACTTAATATTAATTTTTATTAATTATCACCCAAAATATTAATTTTATATCTTTGCTTTGTATTTTGTAATTATTTTGTTTACAATGAGATTTTATATATATAATAATAGATATATGATTTAAAAAACTTATTTAGGAGAAAGTAATTTTATGATAAAAGTGTACAATAGAAAAACTAAAACTTATGACACTGAACAGGTGGCAGGACTTAAATATATAAAATGGTCTTATTCATCTCCTATAGGAAAAAGCTTTACTGAATTGTTTGTAAAGAAAAAAGTTTTCTCAAAACTTTATGGAAACTATTGTGACTCTTCACGTAGTAAGAAAAAAATTAAACAATTTGTAGATGAATTTAATATTGATATGTCCCTTTGTCAAAAAGGAATTTCTGATTTTAATAACTTTAATGATTTCTTTGCAAGAAAATTAACTGATAAAGCTAGACCTATTGATTTAAATAAGAATATTTTAGTTTCTCCTGGTGATGGAAGATTATCTGCATTTGAAAACATAAATCTTAATAAACTTGTTCAAGTAAAAGGATTTACATATTCTTTAAAAGAGTTAATATCTGATTCAAATGTTGCTAATGAATTTGAAGGTGGAACTTGCCTTATATTAAGACTTTGCCCTACTGATTATCATAGATTCCACTTTGTTGATAATGGAATTTGTGGAGAAACAAAGAAAATTTCTGGTGCATACTATTCAGTAAACCCAATTGCCTTAAGCAATGTAAAAGAACTTTTTTGTAAAAATAAAAGAGAGTGGTCTTTATTTAAGTCAGAAAATTTTGGAGATATACTTCATGTAGAGGTTGGTGCAACCTGTGTTGGAACAATTCTTCAAACTTATACTCCTGGAAAAAGAGTTTTAAAAGGTGAAGAAAAAGGTTACTTTAAATTTGGTGGATCCACCACAATATTATTCTTTAAAAAGAATGCTGTAAAAATAGACTCTGATATAATTAAGCAAACTAAATTAGGTTTTGAAACAAAAGTTAATATGGGTGAAACTATAGGCCATAATTAAACCACTTTTTAATAAAGCCAAAAGTATTGTTTTAGAATAGCTTTATATTTAAATTTCTATTTATATTAATAATAACCATAATAAATATAAACTTATATTTATTCTACATTAAAAACCACTCATACTAAAAATATGAGTGGTTTTAAGATAATAATATTTAATTAATTAAACGTATCTTAAATTAATTAAATAAGATTATAGGAGAATTTATTTTTATTCTATCCTAACTTTTTTTATTTATCCCTAGAATTAATATTTATTATTTTTTCTAGTTGATTTTTAAACTCTTCTTTATTGCCATTAAAGATTACTAGGTTAATATTCATTTCCTTAGCTCTCTTCATAACAGAGGATTTAATAGGTTCCTTAGTTGCTACTAAAATTTTTATAACATTTTCTCCACCAAGCTGTTCAGAATAAACATTTAATTCATTTAATGCAACCTCATCATATTTTTTAGAATCCTTACAAGAAACACATATTAAAACAGAATCTTTTATAGCAACTACATCTAACTCATTCTTAACTCTAGATTCCTTGTCATTCCAAAGAAATAATACCCCACTTTTTATATCATCAACACTTCTTATTTCCTCTATAATATTTTTAGTTAAAACCTCAAGCCAAGTTCCACTTTTAAAGATAAATCCTTTTATAAATTCATTTAAAAATATAACTTTTAAATATCCCTCTTCATATTTTAATTTAATTTGATTATTATTCTCTAAAAAACTTAGTATCTTATCTAAAAGTTTTTTTTCATCCTCATTTAAAAGTTCCTTATCAACCTTTATACACTTAGGATTAGAATAATTGTGGATAAAAACACTGTTATCACTTAATCTTCCTCTATACTTTTCCCATAAATCTAAATTGTTTGCTATATAATTAGTCATTTTCTCTATGATATTAATCTCTGAAAACTCTGTAGAATCCAAAATTATAGATGCCCCAATACTATTTATAATATCCTCAACATCTAAATCAACGAAATTGCATTTATCACAGTGAATTTCATCTAAATTAAACTTAAAAAGTTCTTCCATAGGAATATCAATAAAAAATCCATCTATTTTATATTTCAAAGCTAAAGTGTACATAATTAAAATATCTTTTTTATTTCCTTGATTTAGGCATATTGCAGTATTTTTATTATTTCCCTCTTTAATAACTTTCTCAAAACTTAGAAAATTATTTTTATCTAGCTTTTCACTTCTAAAAAAACAATTTGGAAATTTATTAAAATAAAATTGTCTTAGTGAATTTAGAACCTTAAGTTCCTCATCCTTTTTATATAAATATAAAATTTCCTTAGGTCTTATTTTCTCCGTTAAAAGAATGCTTGCTTCATTATGTTCATCTAAAATTGTAATTATAAAATCATAATCCATAATACTTCACCTTTAGCCAGTTATTTAGCTCTCTTTAGAGATTCTCTGTCATTTATAAAAAAGTATTTAGAAATATTTTTACCTAAGAAAAGTATTTTATTCTATAAATTAATTTATTGTTTAATTTTATTAATCGCATTGTGTAATTGGTTTTCATATAATATAATTTTTAAAAATATTTTTTAAAAGGAGTACCTATGCTAAACAAAAAAGAGGAAAAAATTTTATCATATTTAAAGGAAAATCCTAGAAAAGAACATACTATTATTGATTTACTAACCCTTAAATTTACAATTTCAGAACTACTTGAATCTTTAAATAATCTTGAATCTAAAGGACATATATACATATTATCAAATAAAAGAAATTTAGCTCCAAAATACAAATTAAGATCAATAAATATTTAAGTAATAAAAAAATAAGGGCTACAAAAATCTTGTAACCCTTGGTATTGGTGCGGCAGAGAGGATTCGAACCCCCGACCAATCGGTTCGTAGCCGACTACTCTATCCAGCTGAGCTACTACCGCATAATAACAGAATAATAATATCATATATGATTTAATAAATCAAGTTATTTCATATTATTACCAAAGACATATTTTTATTAGTATTTATAATAATAATTTATAAGCTAGATATTTTTTATATTAAGCTTTATACTTAGTTAATATAAGAACATTTAAGAAAAGGAGGACTTTAAATTTGGATAATTTTATTATTTTAACAGATTCAGCTTGTGATTTGCCAAAAAATATTATTATTGATTTAGAAATAAAAGAATTAGGACTTATATGCAATATAAATAATAAAGAATATATAGATGATATTAATAGTGAACTTACTTCCAAAGAATTTTATAACAAATTAAAAGAAGGAGCAATGCCTTCAACAAGCCAAATAAATTCATTCAAATTTGTAGAATATTTTGAAGAATACGTGAAAAAAGGAATTGCAATTTTATATCTTGCTTTTTCATCAGCATTAAGTGGAACTTATAATAGTTCACTTATAGCTCGTAATGAATTGCTTGAACAATATCCTGAGGCTAAGATTGAAATAATAGATACTAGAGCAGCCTGCTTAGGGCAAGGTTTAATAGTTTATTATGCTGCTAAAATGAGAAAAGAGGGAAAATCTTTAGAAGAGATTTCTAATTGGGTTGAAGAAAACAAAAATAAAACTTGTCATTTTTTCACTGTTGATAATCTTGATCATCTTAAAAGAGGTGGAAGAATTTCTCCTACAGCAGCAGCTATTGGTAGTTTATTAAATATAAAGCCAATGTTATACACAAATGATAAAGGTGAACTTCATAATTTCTCTAAAGCAAAAGGAAGAAAAAGAGCTATCAAAAATTTATATGAACTTTTAGATAAACATATTGTTAATCCAGAAGAACAAACTATTTTTATAGCACATAGTGATTGTATTGAAGATGCTGAAAAATTAGCTGAAATGATAAAAGAAAAGTATAATGTAAAAGAAATAATTATAGATTATATAGGAATTGTAATAGGCTCTCATACTGGAATAGGTACTTTAGCTTTATTCTTCTTAGGTGATACTAAAGAACCTTAAATTATTTATTAATTTTATAAGATAGAGATTTCTATAAAATTTAATTAAAATATATTATTAATTAAATTAATCCAGGTTGCCTTAGGCAACCTGGATTTTTTTATAAAAATTTCAGATTATTTTTCAGAATATATTTTTACTATGTTTAATATAACTTCAACAGCTTTTTCCATTGATTGAATTGAAATATATTCAAATCTCCCATGGAAATTCTCTCCCCCAGTAAATATGTTTGGTGTTGGTAATCCCATAAATGATAATCTCGCACCATCAGTACCACCTCTAATTGGTTTCTTGATTGGTTCTATTCCACATTCTTTCATAGCCTTCTCTGCTGTTTCAACTATGTGTATTTGTGGCTCAACCATTTCTTTCATATTCTTATATTGATCTTTTAATGTTAATATGATAGTTCCTTCACCATATTTTTTATTTAACTCTTCAGCAATTTCAGTAAATCTAGCTTTTCTATTCTCAAAACCTTCTTTGTCAAAATCTCTTATTATGAAAGCTAAATCAGTTTTTTCAACTGTTCCTTTTATATCCATTAAATGAGAGAATCCCTCATATCCTTCTGTTTTTTCTGGAACCTCATCTAAAGGTAACATTCCAACAAATTCATGAGCAACAAGGATTGAATTTATCATTTTTCCTTTTGCACTTCCTGGATGTACGTTTTTACCTGTAACTTCAACCTTAGCACCGGCTGCATTGAAGTTTTCATATTCTAATTCTCCTCTTCTTCCACCATCTAAAGTATAAGCAAAATCAGCCCCAAATTCTTCAACATCAAAATGATCTGCACCTTCTCCAATCTCTTCATCTGGAGTGAATCCTATTTTAATATCTCCGTGCTTTATTTCTGGATGATTTACTAAATATTCTACAGCAGTCATAATTTCAGCAATTCCAGCCTTATCATCAGCCCCTAAAAGAGTTGTTCCATCAGTAGTTATTAAAGTTTCCCCTTTATACATTGGAAGCTCTGGTGAAAATTTAGGTGATAAAACAAATCCATTTCCTAATTCAATTTCTTTTCCATCATAGTTTTCAACTAACTTAGGATTAACATCTTTTCCACTCATATCTGGTGCTGTATCCATATGTGAGATAAATCCTATTTTAGGAATATCTTTATCACAATTAGATTTTAATGTTGCATAAACATATCCATATTCACTAATTTTAACTTCATCTACTCCAATATTCTTTAATTCTTCAGCAAGAATTTTTCCTAATTCTAATTGTCCCTTAGTACTTGGAGTAACTCTTGTTGTTTCATCTGACTTACTATCAACTTTTACATATTCTAAAAATCTTTCATGAACTTTTTTCATGTTTTACACCACCTTTTTAGCTGCTTAATTGTTAATATTTTATTAAGATATCGTTTTATATTAATATTATGACTGTTTGGTAAAAAAAATACAATACTCCTTATTGTATGTATACAAAAAAATCCTTTATAATGTTTAATGTTAGTATATTTGGATATCATTAATGTATATTTTAAATTTATATAGAGGTAAATGCATGAAAAAACAAAAAATTGTAATAACCGTATCAATAGTACTACTACTTTTTGTTTCCTTATTTGGCTATTTTACTTTTTCTTATAAAAAGAACTTAAATAATTTTAGTCAAGCTCTAGAAAAAGATGATTTTAACTCAGCATTAACAACTTATAAAGATGGTATTAATAATGCTATTTTAAAAAAATCATTTAATGAATCATCTAATGAGGTTATATTAAACAAACTTTCTTCAATAAAGAATGAATATAACTCTGGTAAATTAAGTGAAGAAAAAACTTTAGAAGAATTAAATGGTCTGCTTTCCATAAATTCAGCAAACAAAGAAGTTAAAGAATTTATGGAAACTCTTCCTACAATAAAAATGTCAAAGAAAGCTTATGATAATGGAATATCACTTTTGAAAAATGGTAATCCAACTGAAGCCTTAAATAAATTTAGAAGTGTAAGTGTTTTATCTGACTTAAAAACAGATGCAGTAAAACAAGAAAAAGAGTGTTTACTAGAAATCAGAAACCCTCTTCTAAAAAAAGTTGATGAATATATAGCTAATAAGAAATATTCAAAAGGGATTGAATACCTAAATACTGCCTTAAAAAATTCACCAGAAGATTCTTTACTAAAAAGTAAAAAAGAAGAATTAGAAAAGCTTAGATTAACACATTTAGAAAATTATAGTAAGGAGAATATAGAAAAGGCTACAGCTAAAACCGCCCCAGTTATTGCTTACTATAATAAAATAACACCAGAAAAGATAAATACTCTTGATATTAGTAGTGAAACTAATCACTTGGTTTTTGTAAATATACAAGATCAAAAAACTTATGTGTATAAAGGTTCAAAGAATAATTGGAAGTTAGAAAAAACTCTAATTTCTTCAACCGGTATTGAAGGAAAAGAAACTCCTGTTGGAGTATTCAAAGTTCAAAATAGAGCTCCTTGGTTCTTCTCACCTAAGTATGGTCAAGGTGGTAAATATTATGTTCAATTTATGGGTAACTACCTATTCCATTCTATACCTTTTGATTCTGATAAAACTACAGTATCAGACCCAACACTTGGAGAGCCAGCTTCACATGGCTGTATAAGACTTGCAGTTGATGATGCAAAATGGCTTTACGATAATGTTCAAAATGGATCTAAGATAATAATATATTAAAAATAACTATTTAGAGTGTCGACTTTGTCGACACTCTTTTATTTTATCCTAAAAAAATATAAAAATTTTAACCTCTTTGAACTACATTAAGAATAAATCCAAGAGGTTTTATGACATTAATCTATAAAAGTTAATATTTACTAAAAAATTATTAACTTTTTGTTAATTTTAAGTTATCATAAATATATAAAAACATTACTAATTATTATAAATTTTTAATATTCTAAACAACTACAAATAAAATATCAAATAAATGAAAGGTGGTGAAAACTGTTGCCAATTAAAATTATAAATCTAAAAAAATTTATAATTTTTAATTATTTTTGCGACAGTTAATTATGAATTACTACATAAGTATATTATTTAGAGCTATACCACTTCTTATGGGTATGATATGTCTTACTTATGGATTTTATATCAACTCATTAGGAGATAGATTAGGCGCTGGTTATATAGTAGCTAGTCATGTAATATTATTCTTAACTGCTATATGTATAGCTTTATTTACTACAGCGGCAACTATTATAAGACAATTAATAAATAAATATAATTCAGTCTATAAAGTTGTTTTACCAGCTATAGGCTATACATGTGCATTCATATCTATGATAGGAGGAATATACTTTGCATATAAATATAACAGCATACCTCCTTATTTTGTATCAGGTAATATAGCCTTTGGAATTGGTTTGATATCAGCCTGTGTTTCAACAGTAGCTTTATCATCAACAAAATTCTTACTTATACCATACAATAGTAAAAATTTAAAAGAAGGAGAAACTCCTAAAGGAGCTTTTAGTGATAATTTCGCAAAATTTCTTCTTGCTATACCAATAACATGCACTAGTGTAGGAATATTATATTCTTTTTATTTATTAAGCCATACAAATAAAACAGATCATTTAATTGCTGGATTTGTTCTTTTTGGAATATCTTTAATTTGTGGAAGTTTAATATCATTAGTTGCAAGTGTAGAAAGACAGATACAAAATAAATTTACTAATAAAGAACGTTGGAAATGGTCTATTTTAGTATTAATTTTTGGTTCTATTGATTTTATTCTAGGTATATTAATACTTATAATTAGTAAAAACCCAGCTTTTATAGCTCCTGGATATGTATTAATAGGATTAGGCTTAGTTTGCTATAGTATATCTAGTAAAGTTTTATTATTAGCTTCTGTTTGGAGAAGAGAGAGTAAATTAGCAAAAAGAATTCCAATGATACCAATAATAACAGCTTTAACATGTTTATTTTTATCTGCATACTTATCAGAAGCTGAATTAGTTAATATATCATATTTTGTTCCAGCACACGTATTAGTGGCTTTAGGAGCAATATGTTTCACTTTATTTTCAATTGTATCAATTTTAGAAAGTGGTACATCTAAGTAAGTATTTAATTATTCTGTAAAACTTTTAATTTTAAAATAAAATTTCAAGAGGCTCTACTTCATAATATTTATGATGTAGAGCCTAAATTAATAAGTTCACCATGAAAACTAACTTTAATTATAAGTAATAAGTATAATATATTAATAAAATGTACTTACATAACAAATCAAAATTAAAAAGATATAATTTTTAAGATGAAAGGTAATGAAAATGAAAAGGTTTATAATAGTATTAACTTGTATTTTTATATTAATAGGTGGATTTATGATTTACCCTCATATGAAATATAGAAATAAAAACCAATATGAATTATCCTCCATAAAAACTGAAAATAATAATGAAATTCCAAATTCAAAAATAACAAAAGATTATATTTCATATAGTGATATGATGGTACAAAATTTATCAGAAAAACAAAAAAATAAAATAATTGAAAAAGCAAATAAAATTTTAAATATAAAATCAATCCCTACAGTTATAAATAAAACAAACCTTATAGTTAGTGGAGAAACAAAAAACGATTATATATCTATGGCTCCTTATTTATGGGAGAATTCAAAAAATCCAAATAAATATATTGTAAAAGATGGTGTTGATAATCCTGAAAGATTAAATAATAATACCTTTGATAGCGTAAGATTAAATAAATTTATTATGTATCTAGATAAACTTTCTATAGCATATAAACTAACTGGAGATACTAAATATTCTAATGTGGCAAGTAAATTATTAAAAGTTTGGTTTATAGATCCTAGTACGAAAATGAATCCAAATATGAAGTATGCAGAAATATTTAAAACAAAAAGTGGAAAAGTTATTTTTACAGGTTCATCTATGATTTCTAGTGTTCCACTTATAAATGTTGTTAATGATTTAAATTTACTTGGAAATTCTATTAATAGTTCTGAAAGTTATAAACTAAAATCTTGGTTTAATAAATTTTCAAATTGGTTATTAGATGCAAATGGTGGTAACATAGATAAACTTAGAATTAATAACCATGGCACTTGGCTTGATGCAGAACTTGCTACTTTTTATGATTATGCAGGTAATCGTAAAATGGCCATAGATATTTTAAAAACTGTTGGCCCTGATGCAATAAATCCACAAATACAATCAAGTGGTAAAATTCCATCTGCACTTGTTAGAACAAAATCTTTAGATTACACAGAATATAATTTAGAAGCATTTATAACACTTGCAAACCTTGGACAGAAGTATGGTTTAAACATATGGGATTATAAATCTGAAAATGGTGGAAGTATAAAAAAAGCTCTTAATTATGTTACAAATTATCTAGCAGGTAAAACAAAATGGAATTATAAAAATATATCAGGCAAAAATATAAATGAAACAGGTAATAAAAAATTTATAACTTACTTAAAACTTGCTAATATGTACTATAAAAATAAACAATATTCAAAAGTTATTGAAAAATATAATAGTATTTAAAACTAATAATTTAACTAAAAATATATTTTTTAAAAAGATAATTAACCAAATTTAATTGCTTTAAAACAAAAAGTAGCAAAAAACAGCTTAATAAAAAGTTAAGCTGTTTTTTTACTACTACTTATAAACATTTTAATAAAATAAATATATTCCACCACATGCCTTTCTAATCTGAAATGCCATGATTATAAATTCTTCTACTGTCTAAAGACCATATTCTTTCTGAGAATTCATTTTCCTTAGTTTCATTCATAGCTTTTTTCATATCATACATTCTAGCATCCATAACATCTAAGTAATGAAGCATCTCAGCCTCTGGTATAAGTGGTTTAATAGGGCTTCCATACTCTGCCTCGTAATGATGAGATAAAACCATATGTTGAAGAAGCATTATTATTTTTTTATCTGCATTTACTTCTCTTCCTATAACCTCAATTTCTTTTATTCCTTGAGTTATATGCCCTAATAAAGTTCCTTCTAATGTGTATTCATCAACTATTCCCAGTTCATTAGAAGACATTTCTTTTAACTTAGCTATATCATGAAGTATTACTCCCCCATAAACTAAATCTTTATTTAAGAAATCATAAATTCCACATATGTTATCTGCTAATTTAAGCATTGTTGTTATATGGTATAAAAGTCCACCTTTTATTGAGTGATGATTTGATTTTGCAGCTGGATAATAAAGAAGTTTATCCATGTTAATATCTAAAATTCTCTTTAATATGTTTTTAATATCTTCATTGTTCATCTCTTCAACAACTTCTAAAACCTCACAAAACATATCTTCTCCACTATAAGGAGCACTCTTTACATAGTCATCTACATTTATATTATCTTCTTCAGTAGTTTCTCTAAATTTTTCTACTTTTAATTGAAGTGTTCCTTGCCAACTATTAACAGTTCCTATAATATAAAAAATTTTGTTAGCTTTTAAATTTTCATGTTCAGGTTTTACTTCCCAAACTTTTCCTAGTATATCTCCTGTTTTATCACTTAAAACTAAATCTAAGTACTTTTTCCCATTAGAATTAGTAGTTTTTTCAGTAACTGATTTTAAAAGAAAAAAACCTCCGACTCTTTCCCCTTTAACAAATTCACCTATTTTTTTAATTGGTATTTCCATAAGTTTTTCCTTTCTTTCCATCTATTAATCTCTATTTTAATTATTACATATTATTAGTTTTTGTAAACAAATAACCCTTTATTTTATAGCTAAAATTTATATTACTTGTTAAAATAACCTATAGGGAGGATATAAATTATGAAATTACCTAATGATGTTCAATATATCTTAGACAAGTTAAGCGAAAATGGCTTTGAAGCCTTCATAGTTGGAGGGTGTGTAAGAGATGCTTTGCTTAACAAAAATCCACAAGATTATGATATTACAACAAATGCTTTACCAGAAAAAATAGAGGAATTATTTCAAAAAACAATTCCTACTGGAATAAAACATGGCACAGTAACTGTTTTAATAAACCAAAAACCATATGAAGTAACTACATATAGAGTTGATGGAGAATATGAAGATAACAGAAAACCAAAGGATGTAAAGTTTGTTTCTAACATAGAAGAAGATTTATCAAGAAGAGATTTTACTATAAATGCTATGGCTTATAATAAAACTCTAGGTTTTAAAGATTATTTCCACGGAAAAGACGATTTAGAGAGAAATTTAATTAAATGTGTAGGAGAACCAGATAAAAGATTCTCTGAAGATGCCTTAAGAATGCTTAGAGCCATTAGATTTAGCTGTCAATTAAACTTTAAAATAGAAGAGGAAACCTTAAAATCTATAAAAAGAAACTTTAAGTTAATTAAAAATATAAGCATGGAAAGAATACAAAGTGAATTTACTAAAATAATTTTAAGCCCAAATCCAGATAAAGGACTTATGCTCCTTAGAAAATTAGGCTTCTCAGATATTTTAGTTAAGGAGTTTAAATCACTTAAATGTGTAAACTGCTATGATTCTTATGATGATGTTCATGATTCTTATGAATTATTAAATATCTTACCAAATAAACTTCCTGTAAGATTAGCAGGTTTATTTCACAAGGTTTATAATTCAGAAAATGCCTCTGAAAAAGGAAGAATCATATTAAAGAAACTTAAATATGATAATAATACAATAAATAACTCTTGTAACTTAATAGAAAACTTAAATAAACTTTCTCCAATTATGACAAGAAAAAAATTAAAAATGCTTATTAACGAAGTTGGTAAGGAAAATATTTTTGATTTATTAGACCTAGAAAAAGGATACTTATTATATATGGATGAATTTGATACTGAATACATAGATATTCTAAAAGATAGGATTCATGATATTTTAGAATCTGGTGAGCCTATATCAATAAAAGACTTATCCTTAACTGGCTCTGATTTAATTAATGAATTAGGTTTTAAACCAGGTAAAGATATTGGTATAACACTTAATTTCTTATTAGAAAATGTACTTCAAACTCCAGAATTAAATACAAAAGAAAACTTATTAAATCTTAGTAAGCAATTTTCTTCTTATAAATAAAAATAACGTGGCTGTATCAAAATATAATAATAAAACTTGCAAATATATTCCTAGAATCACTAGATTTTGCTAAGAATTTATAATCATTACTACGAAAATATCACTAAAGCTTAGAAACTTGCTACGCTTTAAGCACTCTAAGCTTTTTAAGGTGATATTTTCTACGTAATAATTTAAATTCTAAAGCTCATCTAGATATTCTCTTCATATTATTTGTAAGTTTTATAAAAAGTTATTTTGATACATGCCCGTTATTTTTAAATTTAGCTCTGTTTTAAACTAGTGTTGATTTTAGATATAACTTTTTGACCATCTTAATAAGCAGTTTAGAGTTTCATTGAATATGGAAGAATAATAGCGTTAAGAAGCGAAGTTGTTTGACCAATGGGAGTTTCTTCGCTTTAGCTATTATTCTGGAATATTCAATAGAAACTCTCTGCAAAATTAAGTAGGTCTGAAGGGATAGCTAAAATCAACACTCTATTAAAACAGAGCCTTAAATCTTAATATCTTTCTCAAGATAGAATGAATAAATATATGCCTCTTTTATTTCTTCACCTAAAATCTTACTTAAAGTTTCAGAGTATAAATCTATTTGAATTTTATATTTTTCTAATAACCTATCTTCTTCCCCTTCAGGAATATAATCAGTTTTATAGTCTAAAAGAACATATCCATCTTCCTCTTCAAAGAAGGCATCTATTATACCCTGCAATCTAAGCTTTTCCTCTCCATAGACTTTAGGATTAAGTTCCTTATTTATTCTTATACTAGGTATATCAGTAATGAATGGTAATTCTCTATAAACCTTTCTACCTGATTTATAAGCATTTAACATTCTCTTTCCTAAGTCACTTTTAAAGAATTTTTGTATCTTAAATACATTAACTACTTTACTTTCTTCCTCAGTTAAAAGTTCCTTTTGAACCATAAGTTCAACCTGTTCCTTTATTTCGTTAATATATGTTACCTTATCTAAGTCTATATGCTGCATAGCAAAGTGTGTTATAGTACCTTTTTTAGCCCCACTAAATTCCTCTTTTTTCTCTTCCATGAATTTAGGTTTTCTTTTTATCTTTTCTTTACTTTTACTCTCTTCATCTAAAATATTAAATTCAACTTCTCTTATTTCTTTCTCTTGTTCAGCTCTCTTAAGCTCTGTTACAGAAATATTTGAAGGTGTATTACATGACTCAACATATTTATATTTAAATCCAAGTCTATTTCTAATAACTATATTATCTTTAATTTCATTTTTTGAAGTAATCCACCCATTATCATCAAACATATCTATGTGTAGTTTTTCTACTACCTCTTCATTTTTGCTTAAAAGCTCATTTCTTTCCCAATATTTAAACTTCCAATGTGATGAGTCATCTGAATTTATTATTATATCTACATCTCCAATATTTCTTATACCATCTCCATCCTTATGCTTTGATAAAGCCATTCCAATCCAATCTAAATAGCTTTTTCCTTTCATAACATTAGATGGATTTATATTATTTTCATTAGACCCTAAACCTGCCTTACACCAATTCTCACATGATTTTTCTAAATTAGAAAGAGCCCCTGTAATTATTAGTTTTTCCTTAGCTCTCGTAAATGCAACATAAAGTATTCTCATTTCTTCTGACAATACTTCTAACTCATATTTTTTCTTAATAGCTTGTTTTTGAAGAGTATCATATTTTATTCTCTTTTCTACATCTATGCAGTTTGTTCCTATACCTAAGTTTTCATGTAAAAGAATATCCTCTCTTAAATCCATCTTATTAAACTGCTTTCCTGTTCCTCCTAAGATAACAACAGGAAACTCAAGGCCTTTACTCTTATGAATACTCATAATTCTAACTACATCTTCATTTTCACCAAGTATCTTAGCACTTCCCATATCCCCTGATGATTTTTTAAGTTTATTTATAAAGTTTATAAAGTTAAACAACCCTTTAAAACTTGTTGATTCAAACTGTTTAGCCCTTTGGAATAAAATTCTAAGATTAGCCTGTCTTTGTACTCCATTTGGCATAGTTCCAACATACCCATAATAAGAAGTATCAGAGTATAAATACCATATAAACTCATCAATAGGTGTATATAAAGCTTTTTCTCTCCATCTTTTTAAGGCTTCAAAGAAATAAACGCATTTATTCTTTAATTCCTCTTCTATTCTTCCATCAAACTCTCCAACTACAACATCCTTAACTATTTCATAAAAATATTTATCCTTACAAAGAAGTCTTAAATCTGCAAACTCATCTGATGTAAATGAGAAAATAGGAGAACGTAAAGCTGATAATACATATATATCTTGCATAGGATTATCTATTATGTGTAATAAAGCCATTATTGTTCTTATCTCAATAGTTTTAAAATATCCTGTTCCTGTGTCTGCATAAACTGGTATTCCCATGGTTCCAAGTTCATCAACAAAGGTTTCAGACCAATTTTTAGTTGCTCTTAATAAAATTACAATATCTTTAAATTTAACCTTTCTATACTTTCCTAAGTCCTTATCAAAAACCATATATGACTTTCCATTATAAGGATTCATAAGTTCATTAATCCTCTTTCCTATGATTCTAGCTTCTAACTGTATAGCATCTAAATCTTCTTCCTCTTCTTCACTTTCCTCTTCATCATATTCTTTTTCAGAGTCAGAGCTTCCTGCCTTATTTAAAATATGTAGTTCTATATCTCCTGCACATTCTAAACTTCCTAGATTATCAATATAGCTTTCTTCCACAGTTTCTTCACTTATTTCCTTATAAGTAGCCCCTAAATTTAATGCCTCTTTTTCATCATATTCAAGCTCACCAACCACATTACTCATTAATGTTTTGAATATATAGTTTACTCCATGAATTACTTCTTTTCTACTTCTAAAGTTTTTATAAAGCATTATTTTTCTGCTTAAAGATTCTTCTTCACTATAAGTATTATATTTTTCTAAGAATAACTCAGGATTTGCCTGTCTGAATTTATATATACTCTGTTTTACATCTCCAACCATGAATACATTAGGATTCTCCATATCTCTTCTTGAAACCATTCCTACAATTGTTTCTTGAATTGTATTACTATCTTGATATTCATCAACTAGTACCTCTTCAAACTTATCTTTAAATTCTAAAGCAACTTGTGAAGGAGTTATATTTCCCTCTTCATCTTTGTTTATTAAAATATCTAAACATAAGTGTTCAAGGTCATTAAAATCTAAAATATCTTTTTCCCTCTTCTTATCTCTATATCTATTTGAAAACTCAATTACTAATTCACTTAAACATTTCATAATAGGATACATTTTTTGCATTCCTAAAACAGCTTCATCTAAAGAAGTTTGAAAAACTTTATCTCTTAAATTTTCAATTATCTTCTTACTTTCATCCCTTAAATTCTTAGTTTTTGCTAAGGCTTTTTCATCATCTACACTAGTTTTTCTAATAGATTTAAGTCTTCCAAATGAAACTTGGCAAAGTGAATTATAAAATGATACTATTCCCTCAGCTAATGCATTTATAAGTTTTTCAACTTGTTCTAGCTCTGGATTTATATTAAGTAAATAAGGTTCTAATCCACCCCCTAATTCAGCAATTTCTTTAGAATTATTAAGAAGTGAATAAGCACTGTCTAAATCTAAACTTATACTTTCCTTTAAAACCTTAATCCATAATTTATTTTCAAGTTCACTTACTGAATTAATATTAAACTCTTCAACCTTTTCTTTAAGCCAGTTTTCTGGCCAAGGACCACTCATTATAAATCTATAAACCTTAAGAACTAAGCTATTTAAATTATCATCACTTTTATTTCCACCATAAGCTTCTACAAGATCTAAGAAACATTTATCTTTCTTTGCATACATATCCTCAAAAAGATCTGCTAAAATATCTTGTTTTATAAGCTCACACTCAGTTTCATCTCCAATTCTAAAACCAGGATCTAAATCTATAAGATGAAAATTATTTTTTATAACTTCTAAACAAAATGAATGCATTGTGGTAATGCTAGCTCTATTTAATAAAGCTAACTGTCTTTGAAGAATTTCAGAACTTGGATCTTCTTCTAAGGCCTTTGATATAGCATCGCCTATTCTCTCTCTCATCTCAGAAGCTGCCGCATTAGTAAATGTAACAACTAATAATTTATCTATATCAACAGGATTTTCTCCATCTGTTATCATATTTATTATTCTTTCAACAAGTACAGCAGTTTTTCCAGAGCCAGCTGCCGCAGCTACTAAAAGGTTGCATTTTCTAGTATTAATAGCTAATTTTTGTTCATCAGTCCATTTAGTCCCCATATACTTCACCCCCTACTTTTTCATATATACTTTTCCATAACTCTTCATCTTTTTTCTTTGAGATAACCTTATATTTATTCTCCTCTAAACTAGAATCGAATTGGCATATATGAGAGTAACTACAGTATTCACAAACTGTATTTTTATTTTCCTTACAAGGTTCTATGTCTATCTTTCCATCAATCATATCTTGGCAAATTTCAACCATCTTTTCATTTACATATTTTCTTAGAAGTTCAAATTGTTCCATAGTTATTAAAGCCTTATTTTTCCCTAAATCCCCAGCTTTTTTTATATTTGCAGGTATTATTAAGGAATGTGTTCCAGGCTCTAAGTCCTTATCCATAGCCTTAACAACCTTAAGATCATTTAGTAAAAGTCCATCTAATTTTAATTCTTTTAATATTTCCTCTTTTATTTCCTCATAAGTTAAATCACCCTTTGATTTTAATATAGGATCATCTATTCTAAAGTATAAAATTGCGCCTGGCATAGCCTGGGCTTCCACTATATTCTTTGAATTATTTATTAAAGCATCTAAATAAACAAGAAGTTGCATTTGTAATCCATTATAAAATTTATTTAAATCAAACTTTCTTGCCCCTGTTTTGTAGTCTATAACTCTTAAATATGTTTCTCCCTCTAAATTTAATTTATCAACCCTATCTATTCTCCCATTTAGGAAAAAGCTTTCCCCTGATGGTAAATCAAGTTTTATAGAATCAACATCCTTATTAAATCCAAAAGCTAATTCGTTTTTATAAACTTCAAAATCACTTCTCTTCATTTGTTCAGTTATTACCATAACTGATTTAGTAATTATTCTTTTAAATCTATCTGTAAAATATGAATATCTCTTTGAACTATTTAAAATTGATGATTTATTATTTTTAACCTGTTCATCAACTAATTCATTTATGATTCCCCTACATTTTTCATGATTTAAATCACTCCACTTTAAGCCTTGTTCCTTAACTTCATTAGTAAACTCATCTAATATTTCATGCATGAAGCTTCCAAGGTCAGGGGCAGTGAATTCATATATTTTTCTATCCTTAGCCTTTAGTCCATATTGAATATAATAAGCAAAAGGACATTGAGCATATTTTTCAAGCCTTGAAACACTTAAAGAAATTTTACTATTAGAATCTTCATAAAGTGCCTTTGCTTTCTCCTTTGAAATATTCTTAGAAGCATTTGAATATTCAAGTCCTTTTTTAACATACTCTATTTTTTCTTTCCATTTTGAATTCTCTAAAAACCACTTATAAACGGTATTCCAATACTCCTCAACCTTAATGTCATCTTGATTCTTTCTCATTGCAATCATAAGCTCATTTAAAGTAGGATTTTTAGCAGAAACCTTCTCATATTCATCTCTTATAACCTTAAATCCTTCACTCTCTTCCTTAACATTAGGAAGAATTTTCTTAAGTCTATGAACTATAATAGAAGGTCTTTGAGATTTGCCTTCAAAATCAGCTAAAGGATATGTTACAACTAAATAATCAGAAGCAATAGTAAAGGCTGTATAAACTAAAAATTGTTCCTCAAAAACCTTTGTTTTAGTATCAGAAGCTAAGGCTACCCCTTTTTCAAGTAAAATTTCTCTATCATTATCAGAAAGAATACCTTCTTCCTTATTAGCGGAAGGTAGTACCCCATCATTAACTCCTATAATATAAAGTGCCTTTGCACCCCTACTTTTTATTCTAGTAATATCACCTATATTTACTTGATCTAGTGCCACAGGAATTAATCCCATTTCGTATTTAGATAAGCCAACATTTAGAACTTTCATAAATTCAGTTAAGTCCATTTTTTCTTCACCTAAAACATCTACTGCCTGTTCTAAAACATTTATGAATATGTCTCTAACCTCTGAATACTCCTTAGCTTTTGTTTGTAAATCTCTTTCCTTAAAGAAGTCAACATAATCATCTATTGTATCCATAACACCTAGTTTATTATCTAAAAACTCATACAATAATATGGCAAATTCTTTAAGTGTTTTTTTTCCACCACATTCTTCTGCAAACTCTTGAAGTGGAGTAACTATAGCCTCTCTTATATCATTTAATCTATTTAAAGCTTGCTTGTTTTCTTCGCTTAATTCCTCTTCTTTTAAAATATTAGAACTATAATTAGTCCATTCTTCCATCCATTTCTTTCCCTTAATTCCATAAGCTAAAACATAATTCTCAAGTTCATCTAAAAGATTATTATTTTCTTCCTCATAATTTCTTTCATAAAACTCTCTTATAAGGCCAGTTTTAAGATATTTAAATACATTTTCATATGTCCAATTCTTACTTATTATATCTACAGCAGAATTTATAAATACAATAAGAGGATTGCTTGCTATATCAATCTTTTTATCTATATAATAAGGTATTTCATATTCATCAAATATTACTGAAACAACCTTCTCATAGGAATCTACATTTCTACATATAATTGAAATATCCTTAAATCTATACTCTTTTTCTCTGACTAATCTTAAAATGTCTTTAGCTACAAATTCAACTTCATCATAATTATTATTTGCTTTATAAAGTCTTACACTTTCATTTTTTCCTCTATATTCTTCAAATGGATAAGCATATAATTGTCTTTCTATGTGTTTAAATTCCTCATTTTCTTTAAATCTATAAGGCACATCTTCATTTAAATTTATGTATCCATCAAAAGGTAATCCTTCTTCTTCAATTAATCTTATTAATCTTTTCTCAGTATTTTTAGTTGCACCAAAAAGATCACTTTCTCCTTTATATGCCTTAGTGTCATCTAAAGATAAAGTTATGTTTACTCTTCTAGCCTTTTTAAGTAATTTTGAAATTACACTTAACTGACTAGGTGTAAAAGTAGTGAATTCATCAATCCAAATCTCAGTATCATCATAAATACAACAATCATCTAACTTTTCATCTAAAAGAAGTAATTGATCTTCCCCATCAATATGACCTTCATGTAATTTTGAATTAAACTCATTAAAAATATCCTTTAATTCTTCCATCTTCATCTTTAAATTAGGTTCTTCAATCTGATCTAAAGTTAAATCTAAAACCTCATTATTCACATTATATTTTTTAAACTCAGTTATTGTTTTTGAAGCTATATCTATAAATCCTTTTTGCTTAGAAGCACTTTTAAATATGGTCATATTATCAGATAAATCCTCTAAAACCTTAAATAATAGCATACTTTTTCCTGCATCACTCATAATATTCTTAGTTATTCCACCACATTCATTAAATACCTTATAAGCAAGTCTTTTAAAACTCAAAACTTCAGCATTTAAAACATATTTTTCTCCAATTGCTTCTAACATCCTATTTTCAGTTTGGAAAGTAAATTGTTCAGGTACAATTAAAAGCAATTTATTCTTTGGAGAATTCTCTATTTTCCTCTTAATTTGATTTATACAAAAGGTACTTTTCCCAGTACCAGCTCTCCCATAAACTATTCTTAATCCCATGGCTTCAACTCCTTGAAATCTTATTTATATATTGCCAAATTATCATCGTTTATAATAACATTTTATACTTATTTTACCCTTTTAAATAGCAATATCATAAAAAAAAATTAAACAGTATTTTCTTATAGAAATTGATTACAATACAGTATATAATAATGGTGAAATCTATAAATTTTATTAAAAAACTAATAATTTTATTGGTTTAAGAGAGGTGTTTTAAATGAACCTAAATGCTACATTCAAAAAGATAATGGATACTACATCCAAAATAGAAACTAATCTTGGAAATCCAATGGCTTGTTTCCTTGAAAGACAAGAAAGAGAAAAAAAAGCTAACATGAAAGCTAAAACTAGAAAGAACTAATTAAGAGATAAACTTATTAAGTATAAAACAAAAAATTATTAATAGATAGTCCAGAAACTCTAATATTTTTATTTATAAAATTAGAGTTTCTTTTTTTGAAGAAACCTATTTACTTAATAAAGTCCACTATTACTTTTATAATCTTTTGGGAATAGTAATTTAACTTTATTTATAACTTAAATCTAAAAAATAAAATGCTAGTAATTTTCTAGTTTTGAAGGTCCACCTATAATTTCCCGTCCTATAAATAAAATACCTTTTTCATCAGCTTTTATTGTCCACTTAACAAGAGAAATCTGCCCCCTTTCAATTTCTAAAGCAGTCACAGTTCTAGGTAAAACACAACATCCAATATTAAAATAAGTTGACTCTTTTCTATTATTAGAAAATAAAGTCTTATGAGTATGTCCTAGTATAACCCTAGTATTATTATCCTCAGCCCAATTGCCTATTTTCTCATCAAATTTATCTCTCTTATTATCACTCTTTGCAGGACTTATAGGATCTTTAAATCCCATAAATGCTTCTAAAACAGCCCAAACATATCTAACTAAAAATTTTGATATGAATGACAGCTCATTATTAAGAAAATCTACCTGATGTCCATGTAGAACAAAAAAATCTTTTCCACTTTTCTCATGTACAAAAACTAAAGATTCAAAAATTTCTAATGTACTATAAAAATCTGCAGCGGAATGATTCAATTTATTTCTCTTCTTATTTCTTCTTAAAAAACTAATTTTACTTTTATCTTTATCATGATTTCCATATATCATAAAAAGTCTTTTTTTCTTCTTAAACCCCTCTAAAATTTCATAAATATCCTGATTCATATTATAAATCTCTTGAATATCTTTAAACTTCCAAAGTTCATCTCCATCTCCAACTTCTATGTAGATAAACTTATTTCTATAATAATATCTTAAGGCTGTAAGATAGATATTTATATTAGGAGCTAAACTATCCTTATAAGTTCCATTTCCCCTATGACAATCACTAAAAAAAACTAATTTTGACTCATCATTAAAATATATTCTATTAGAATTATTTTTAATGTCATTTAATTTTTCAACCCTCATAAAACACCCCAAAATAAAATAATTAATATATTATATTTTTAAATTATAATATTGGTGTAAATCCATAACTGCTTAATTTAATATCTTAAAAAAAGCTTTAATTTATGGAATCTATTCTTATTTTTATAATTAGTTCTATTTTAAGAGAGTGTTGATTTTTTATTTACTCTGTATTTAATAATTAAGTTTTGTGGAAAAGTATACTGAAAAATTTAAATCAATAATAAAGAACTGTCTTATAGAATTTGATTAGTAAACTATTAATCATTTATAGATATGATAAAATTGAACCACCTCGGGCATAAAGCCACGAGGTTTTACGCCATTAATCTAAAAAAAAAAGCATCTAGTAAAACTAGATGCTTTTGGCGGAGAATCCGGGATTTGAACCCGGGCGCCGCTTAACACGACCTACTCCCTTAGCAGGGGAGCCTCTTCAGCCACTTGAGTAATTCTCCATTTGTGGCGGAGAGAATGGGATTCGAACCCATGGTACGCTCACACGCACGCCGGTTTTCAAGACCGGTGCCTTAAACCAACTCGACCATCTCTCCATGTATCACACATTTATTATTATATCAGTTTTCTTTTATATGTCAACTACTTTTTTATAAAAAAGATACTATTTTTTTATTATTTTAGTATCTTTTTTATTAATTAATTATTGTAAAGGTACCTTCATAAATACTATCCAAGTAAATACTGTTAAAACAAACCCTATTAAATTTAAAATTAATGGTAACTTACTTTCATTATGCTTCTTAAAAGATATATACCCAGCTATAATTCCTGGAATTGCAAATAATAGTCCAACCCAAAAGAAATATAATGCTGCAAATATACTGCTCCATCCCATATATAAAGATAATGTATATGATGTAGATCTATTGTTCTTTCCACCAACTTGTATTGATGATCCCTTCATCCAAAATCCTCCCTGTTAAAAATTCATATAACTAAATTATACATATAATCACTATTATAATATAATACTATTTATAAAATTTATATAAACAATTAAATTTTTAGTTCTAAAAATCAGCACGTCATAAATAAATACAAAGTTAATTAAAAACTTCCTACTCAATATTTTTTAAAACATAAATAAAAGCACCTAGTAAAACTAGATGCTTTGGCGGAGAATCCGGGATTTGAACCCGGGCGCCGCTTAACACGACCTACTCCCTTAGCAGGGGAGCCTCTTCAGCCACTTGAGTAATTCTCCATAATATCCCATTTTAATTTTTTATAAAAAAAATGGCGGAGAGAATGGGATTCGAACCCATGGTACGCTCACACGCACGCCGGTTTTCAAGACCGGTGCCTTAAACCAACTCGACCATCTCTCCGCGGTACGTTAATTATTATATCAATAATATATATCTATGTCAATACTTTTTATAAAAAAATTTAAAACCCTGATAAAAATATCAGGGAATTTTATTTATATACTTATTTACTTATATATTAATACTCACAGCAATCATAATGTTTTCTTTTACAACAGCATCTACAACAACATTCTGGTCTATCATAATAATCTTTACAATTTTTATAACAATCAATTGTGGCATATAAATATTTAAATGCTTCATAAGCTGTTTGATCTAACTCTTCATCAAGTTTAGCAGCCTCTTCTAAAATCTCTCTTTCCTTACCTCTTAATATCTCTGCTTTCTTTTCTAATTCATCAATTTCATCTTGTATAACTTTAGCTTCTGCTAACTTGTCTTCAACAGCCTTATTAAGTTCAGCAGTTTTCTTAGTTAAATCTTCAGCTACTTCTTCAAACTTTTTGCACTTCTTACAGCTATAATAACATTTATCACATTCACAATTATGTCTATATTTCTCCATTTTTCTATACCTCACTCAAATTTAAACCTAATTTATAATATGTTGAGTTAGTATATTGTGACACAATAATTTGTAGAAATTTAATTTTTAAATATATAATTTAATATAAAAAGAAAGAAGTATATGAAACATTTAAAGCTTTCATATACTCCTTAAGATAATATTACGTACTAAATATTATTTTAAAACATCACATCTCATGTATGCTTTTAATTCTTCTGGTATAACTACTGAACCATCTTCTTGTTGGTAGTTCTCTAATATAGCAGCCACAGTTCTTCCAATAGCAACCCCTGATCCATTTAATGTATGAACGAATTGTGGTTTCTCTTTTGGTGAATTTTTATATTTTATGTTAGCTCTTCTTGCTTGGAAATCTTCAAAGTTTGAACAACTTGAAATCTCAACATATCTATTGTAACTTGGCATCCATACTTCTATATCATATTTTAATGCAGCTGTGAATCCTAAATCACCTTTGCATATTCTAACTATTCTATATGGTAATCCTAAACCTTGTAATACAGACTCAGCATCTTGAACTAATTTGTCTAATTCAGCATAACTTTCTTCCGGTTTACAGAACTTAACTAACTCAACTTTGTTGAATTGGTGTTGTCTTATAAGACCTCTAGTATCTCTTCCTGCAGAACCAGCCTCAGCTCTGAAACAAGCACTATATGCAGCATGTTTTATTGGAAGTTTATCTCCATCTAATATTTCATTTCTATACATATTAGTTACAGGAACCTCTGCTGTTGGTATTAAGAAATATCCATTGTTTTCTACTTTGAAAGCATCCTCTTCAAATTTTGGAAGTTGACCAGTACCTGTCATACTATCTCTATTTACCATGTATGGTGGTAATACTTCACTATATCCATTTTCAAAAGTGTGTTTATCTAGGAAATAGTTTATGATTGATCTCTCTAATCTAGCCCCATTTCCTTTATAAACTGTAAATCTTGAACCAGCAACTTTTCCACCTCTTTCAAAATCTAAAAGATCTAAGTCAGTTCCTAAATCCCAGTGAGCTTTTGGTTCAAAATTGAATTTAGTAGGCTCTCCCCATCTTTTTATTTCAACATTATCCTCATCAGTTTCTCCTTCTGGAACAGCTGGATTTGGTATATTAGGTATTCTTAGCATGATGTAGTTTATTTTGTCATTTAACTCAGCAACTCTAGCATCATCAGCTTTTATTTTATCTCCTATTTCTCTCATTTCAGCCATTACTTCTGTAACATCTTCTCCAGCTTTCTTTCTTTTTGGAATTTCAGCTGAAACTTCATTTCTTTGTTTTTTTAATGCCTCAACATCAAATAATATTTTTCTTCTTTCTTCGTCTAAAGCTATAACTTCATCTATAACATTTACGTCGAAATCTTCTCCTCTGTTAGCTAAAGCATTTTTTACTTCTTCAGTGTTACTTCTTAATCTTTTTAAATCTAACATTTCCTATTCTCCTTTCAAAATTCAATAATTTATATTAATCATTATTTTAAGTAAATTCTGTTTTAAACAAACATTCTTATTTACTTAAACTGATATTTAACAATATTATTAACATAAATTTACTTTTTTAAAAAATGTATAAAAAAGGAGCCTATAATCCCTATAAAAGGGACGAAAAGACTCCGCGTTGCCACCCTAATTGATAGAATAAAATTATCCTATCCTCTTAAAAAATTTAACGGTTAATTCCGTACTGCTCATCACAGTCCCTCACAGGTGGATTCATGAAATTACTGTGTTAGTTTACACCTACCACTAACTCTCTAAAATCAATATATCTCATTACTAGCCTGATCAAAGGTTTAATATTAAATTAAACATATTATATAAAAAATATACTGTAATATATGCTTTTTGTCAATTCTTAACTATCTTTTTGTAAATTTTTTGTACAAATAATATCTATACCAGTATTCATTATATTCTTACAAACCACATTTCCACTCTTAGTAGGTACCCCAACATATAGTCTGCTTAATACATTTGAAAAATCAATCCATTTAGATACTTCAACTGGTTTATTACTTTTTACAGGCACTACATTGTATTTTTTAGAACCTCTAACTCTCACAACACTAGTAAAAATATCCTTATGCATTAAATCACCCCTTTTAAACTCTATCAAACTCCTTGATTCTAGATGCTAAAACCTTAGAATTCTTAGAATCTTCAACAATTTCTGTTGGCTTTTTATCAAGTTCTCTAGCTAAAATATTTATTATCTTACTTATGCAATATGCTCCATGACAACTTCCAAAGGTTGCACCTGTCCTTCTTTTAACACCCTCCACAGTTCTTGCACCTAAAGGACGTCTAATACAGTCTACAATCTCTCCTTCACTTATATCATTGCATACACAAACCATTTTACCATATCTTTTATCTAAAGCAATAAGCTCATTTCTTTCTTCATCAGAAAGCTCTCTAAATCTATAAAACTCTCTTCTTTTATCTATAAAATTTTTATTTAATTTACAATTTAATTTTTCTATGATTTCATCACAAATTCTCTTAGAAATAGCAGGTGCTATTGTAACTTCTCCATAATGTTTTCCCATAACTTTTATATAACCTTTATGCATTCTACTATCGTCTATAATCATCCTATCTCTACTATGATTATCATAGAAAATATCTTTAACATTTTTTCTGCTTATACTATTTATCATCTCTTTAGCAAGCTTTAAAGATTTCATAAATCCTAAGGAATGATTTGAATTTATACCTATTAAAGTATCTCCATTAACAGTATTCTTCTGTATTATAAATTCCTCTTCATTTTTAAGCTTAACAACTATATTAGAAGTTTTCTCTTTAATCTCATCATTTAACAATAAATAATAGGTTTTAAGAGCATTCTTTTGTTCATAGTATTTATCTTGATCTATTGTATAATGTTCGCCTGGAGTTGTATTTATAACAAATCTACAAGTAAATTTATTTTTATTTGTAGTTACTCTAAATCCTTTAGCTATTCCTTGAATATCTAAAACAATTTCCTCCAATCTAAAATTAACTCCATTATCATATGCTATCTCTGCAAATCCAATAGCTAAATCATATGGACTTGTAACAGCAATATTCTCAGAATACATAGCTTTCTTTATTTCACCTTTATAATTAGGTTCAATTTCTCTTGCTCTCTCTTCATCAATCAAATGAATATTTTCTATTCCTCTAGATTTTGCTCTATTATAATTTTCTTCTATAATTTTAACCATTTCATCATTATCAGCAATAGTTAAATGACCTACTCTTTTAAATGGAACATTAAGCTTCTTAGTTATTTCAGGCAACATCATATTTCCCATGTTTTCTAAATAACTCATTAAATTATCCTTACACTCAGAACCATCATAAACAATAGCTGTATTAACAAAGGAAACATCATCTGCAATATCAAAATCTTTCTCTATAAGAGCTATATTTAAGTTATATTTTGATAGCTCATATGCAACTGAGCATCCTATGATTCCTCCACCTAATATCAATACATCATAATCCATATGTTTCACTCCTAGCTCTTAGTTATATTCCAATAAAAATTATAACATAAATAGATAAATTTAATGTAAATATTATCAAAAATACTTACTTAATTAAAATTAATCTACTAATAATTTAACTTGTAAATAATAAAAATTTTATTCCTCTGAAAGCTTATTTAAAATTCCACCTAATTCATTAATAAGCTCACCATACTTAGCCCAATCACCATTTTTCTGAGCTTCTATAGCCTTATTAAATAAATTAGCAGCTTCCTTAATTCCACCTGATGGAACTTTTGCTTGACTACTTTCATCCACTAAATCAGACGCTCCATTATTTTCACCTTTATAATTAAATAATTTTTCTAAAGCCTTATCAACATTTTCTTCAATAACAATATTATCACCATTAGAAAGTATAACTCTCTTCATCTCAGGCATACTATTTTCTGAATCAGCCTTTAGATAAATAGTATTTAAGTATAATAAAGAATTTTCTACCGGAACAATAATTATATCTCCATAAATAACCTCTGACCCTTTACCAGCCCATAAACTTATCTCTTTTGATATATTAGGATCCTGTTGAATCCTATTATTAAATAAAATTGGACTATAAATAGTTCTTTGAGGAGGGAACTTGTACATGACTAATTCTCCATAATTTTCTCCATCCATCCTTGCACCAAGTAAGGCAACCATACTTTGCTTGCCTTTCATATTGAAGTAATCTAAAAGCATCATCTCAACATTTTCTTCACCAGGTAACTTAGTCATTAAATATAATCCCTCATTATTAGTACCTGAAACTTCCTTTTGATTTGAAAATAATACATCTATTCCACCTTTTGAAGTGTCTGAAGATGCACTTTCTCCTCCCTTTTTAACAATTTCTAATGATCTATCCCATAAATCTTCCTCAGTAAATAATTTTATAGGATCTTCAACGTGATATTTAGTTAAAACTTTACTCTGAAGCTCAAATAAATTTTTAGGATATCTAAAGTGAGATTTTAAATCTTCAGGCATGTCACTTAATGGCTTAAATAATCCCTTATAAATATTTGAATAACATTTAATTACTGGATCATTATCATCAGCAACATAAAAATCTACATCTCCATTAAAGGCATCAACAACAATCTTAACAGAATTTCTTATATAATTTACTCCATCATGAGGTTCTGAGAATGGATACTTATTAGAAGTTGTATATGCATCCATAATCCAAACAAGTCTACCATCATGAATTACAACATAAGGATCATTATCATAAGTTAAGAAAGGTGCTATTTTCTGAACTCTCTCATAAATATTTCTATTAAGAATTAATTTACTCTCTGAATTTATTGAACTAGACATAAGAATTTTTGGATTTTTTTCATATATACTAAACAAAAGTCTATTTATAGGTGTCATCTTAATTCCACCAGTTCCATTATAATTAAATGTATTTTCAGTATCTCCAGTTGGATAATCAAATTCATCAACATCAGTATTTACAATAACATACTCATTATCACCTTCACCAAAGTAAATTCTAGGATTATCTAGATTTATATCTGTTGTATTTACTGTAGGTATATCCTTCATAACAAAATCAGGTTGTCCAACATCTGTAACCATATTAACCTTACTCATTGCAACTCCATAACCATGAGTATATCTAAGATGTTTATTCTGCCATGTAGTCATAGTATTTCTATTAATCTCTCTAGGTGATATAAAAACTTGAGTATATTTACCATTTATATCGTATCTATCAGTATCTGCATCATTAAACTCATAATAATTTTTTATAAGTTGGACTTGCTTATAGAAACTTAATAATGGTCCAGTAGAATTAACCTTTAAATTTTCTATTATATCCTTATTTTTATTAAGTGTAGACGATTTTAAATCTTCATTAGGTTCTATTTCCTTAACACTAATATTATCTACTCCAAAAGCCTTCTTAGTAGCATCGATATTATAAGATATATAAGGTTTCTCAAGATCCATTTCATTTGGCTTAACAACAAATTGTTGAGTAAATATAGCAACTATTGGCTCTAAAACAATAAGAACAGCTATCCCTGCAATAGAAATTATTATAGGTCTAAACTTTAATTTTAATATTGAAATAAAAACTATAATAGAAGCTAAAATACAAGCTACTGAAATTACTTTGTAAAATAAAAGAGTTATCTTTACATCTGTATAACTGGCCCCATAAGCTACTCCTCTTGTACTATAAACTAAAGAATATACCTTAAGCCAATATTCAATTCCTATAAGTAAAGATAAAATAGATGCTAAAACAGCTAATTGTTTACCAGCAAAATTTTTAATTCCATCAACTTTACTATTCAACATAATTACCTTATCATTCTTATTAAATCTATCTCTAACCCCTAAAACTAAGAATATACCAATAGTTATAACTATTAAAATAATAATTAAAGAAATACTAGCGTTAAAAATTGATTGAATTAAAGGTAATTTAAAAATATAAAAAGAAATATCCTTATTAAATATAGGATCAACCTCACCAAAAGGTACAGAATTAGTAAATTGTAATATCTTATACCATTGAGTTGTAGCAGTAACTCCAGCCCCTAATAAAGAAACTACTACATTTAATAAGACAAAATATTTTCTTAACTCTTTAAATCTAAACTCTCCAACTAAAATTTTAATATTTTTTCTTAAAGTAAATAAATAAATAGCTATAACAACAAAATATACTATAAAAATAGGTATAAATAACTTAGCTATAGCTACCATTTTAGTAAAGAATACTTCTAAATATCCAACTTCCCTAAACCATTGAATATCAATAATAAAATTAGTTGAAATAAATAAAATTCCAACTAGAAGTAAGACAATAACAAGAACTATATTTAATATCTTGCTTTTCAAAATTTCCCCTCCCTTAAAATATAAATATTTCATATATAATTTAATTTATAAAATAAAAAGCATAAATAAAAAATTTTATAATAAAATTTTTTATTTAAACTTTAATTCTTAAATTGCAATATCAAATTGAACTAGTCCTTAATTATGATTTAAAAACTAATTATTATAATAAATATATTTTATCTAAGTGTATTTCGAATAACTCTTCTTGAGTCTTGTAATCAAGAAGCTTTCTTGGAAGAGTATTCATCCAATTTTCTATGAAAGATATAGTTTCAAGTGAGTAGTCTGAAATTCGTTTTCCCTTTGGGATAAAACGTCTAATTAAGCCATTATGACGCTCATTTGT
>NZ_JARIDH010000050.1 GCF_029267215.1 Clostridium sp.
TACATGAAAGTAATAATGCAACTCCACAGTAAATTGAGTGATCTGATATACAGTTATAAGTATAAGCAAAGTTCCATAAATCATAAGCTATAACCCATGCCCATATCATATCTGGCCATATCATATCTTTAGTTTCATTTTTTGATATAAATATTCCATACCAACCACAAATAGTGATTATATTTAATATTCCTGCTATACCATTCATAATATTCCAAGGTCCAGAGATTGTCCAAAGGTTGTCCACAACTCCACCGTTAGTTAATCCATAACTAAATATTTGAAAATCTCTAATAGCGGCCTCTAATATATTAACTGCCAATATAATTGCTGGAAGAGATAAGGCCCATTTTTTCTTTTGTAATGATGGAATATATCTAAGTGCCATAAACCAAATACACCCTGCAAGTGCTGAGTAAGTTTTTACCCAGTTAAACCAAGTTCCAGTTCCATATTCGTTTCCTGGAGCGGCTGTAGTTGGCCAAACGAAAATAGTTAAAAATGTAGGTACTATTATAAATAATAATATACCAGCCCATTTTTTTGATCTTCCAAGTTCATTAAATGCCATAAGTGCCATTAATACAAAAAGAACTATTGCAAATCCTTCAAAAGACATTCTTTCATATAATATTCCCATATTACACCTCCAATTATTTTTTCATATGATTCTAATTAGTTCTTTGATTTTAAATTGTTTATATTTTAAATTTATAAAACCTTATACAGAATTAAATTCACCGAATCTAATTCTGCAACTAAAATATATCATGCTCCCCTTTGTTTTTCAAAGGTTTAAACGTATTGTTTTAAAAAAATTAACAAATATATTTAAATTTATTTTTATGCTATACTAAATAATCATATATTAAACAAATTTATATATCTTTTATTTAAAGGGGTTTTTATAATGAAAAAACTAACTGATAGACAAAAACAAGCTATTAATACTAAACTTAAAATCACACAAGTTGCCACTGAACTTTTTAAATTAAATGGATTTGATTCTGTAAAAATACAAGATATTTGCAAAGAAGCTCATATCTCAACTGGCGCTTTTTATCATCACTTCAAATCAAAGTCAGAAATAATAAATAAAACCTATGAACAGGTTGATATTTTAGTAATGGATAACTTTAAGTCAAAAGAATTCTCTTCAAACATTGATAAATTATTTTTTCTATTAATTGAAGGTGCAACTACTTTAGAAAAACTTGGGTGGGTATTTGTAAGTGAAATATATAAAAACTTGCTTTCTATAAATGAAAATTACACTATTAAACCTGATCGTTATATAACTTTAGAAGTTAAATCTATTGTGGAAGACTTATTAGAAAATAATGAATTAGACACCTCTCTTTCTTCATTAGAGTTGACTATGATAATTATGAGAATGTCAAGAGGTACAGTATTTGATTGGTGTCTTCATAAAGGAAGTTACAATCTAAAATCTAGAATAGAGCTTGACTTTAAATTACTTTTATCTAACTTTAAGATAAAAAATCAATAAAAGTAATAAGGGCTGTATCAAAAATATACTAATAAAATTTATTTTGATACATCCCCTTATTTTTATTCTTATTTAAAAAGTCATAATAAAAATTAAATTATTATTCCTTCAAAATGATCTATTTCATGTTGAATTATCTGAGCTGTAAATCCACTAAATGTTTCTTTATGTTTTTTAAAATTTCTATCAAGATACTCTACTTCTATTTTTTCATATCTTTTGGTTTTTCTAAATCCAGTTAAAGATAAACAACTTTCTTCTGTTTCATAAGGCTTTTCTTTTTTTAATATAACAGGATTAACCATAGGAACTATAAAATTTCCTAAGACAAATACTAATATACGTTTTTTTACTCCTATCATGTTAGCAGCCATACCAACACAATACTCTAAATTTTCTTTTAATGTATCTTCTAAATCATAAATAACAGATATATCCTCCTTAGTTGCATCTTCTGATTTTTGCTTTAAAAACAATATATCTTTTACAATTGGTTTTATCATATTTATTCATTCCTTTCTGAAGGCATAAAATATTAATACTATTAATTTAAGTAAAATATATCTTTTAATTTTATCCTTGCTAATTATACTATAATACACTTAATTTCAAAACTAATTAATCTGGTTTTTAATACATAAAAAAAATAATGGTCTTATGCTTAATATATTAAGATAAAACCATTATTTTTTATTGATATTTAATTTTTAGGCTCTGTTTTAAACTAGTGTTGATTTTAGATAGAACTTTATGACCATCTTAATACGCAGTTTAGAGTTTCATTGAATATGGAAGAATAATAGCGTTAAGAAGCGAAGTTGTTTGACCAAAGGGAGTTTCTTCGCTTTAGCTATTATTCTGTAATATTCAATAGAAACTCTCTGCGAAATTAAGCAGGTCTGAAGGGATAGATAAAATCAATACTCTTTTAAAATATAACTTAATTTTAAAATAAAAAGTCCTATTAATAGTAAAATTTTTAATAGGACTTTTTTGATATAAGGAATTTGATTTTAACTAAACTTTAGAGAATTCTCATCTTTCACAAGCAAGAGATGAATTTGAAATATCTATAACTTTTTTATATATATCAATAGTTTTTTCCGCAGTTTTTTTCCAAGTAAATTCTTTACTTCTTTCAAAACCTAAGTTTTCAAGTTTATGTCTTAAAGAATCATTTACTAGCAATTCTTCTAATTTTAAGGAAACATCTTTTGAGTTATTTGGATCTACTAAAGCTTCTTTGAAAGGAACAACCTCTGGAATAGAAGTTATATTTGAGGTTAAAACAGCTGTTTTACAACTCATAGCTTCTAAGGGAGGAAGTCCAAAACCTTCATAAAGAGAAGGATATGCAAATAAATCTGTGGCGTTATAAAGTGTTGGAAGATAATCATCTTCTATAAATCCAGTAAATATAACCTTATCAGCAATTTGAAGACTTTCTGTATATGATTTTAATTTAAGCCCTTCATCTCTAAGTCCACCAACGATTAAAAGTTTATAATTAGGATCTATATTTTTATGAATTTTATTAAAGGCATCAACTAATCCTCTTACGTTTTTTCTAAGGCTAAACCCTCCAATATACATAACAAAAGGTCCTTTGAAATTAAATCTATTATTAACATCAAATAAACATTTTTCTTTATCAAGTGGAGTAAAGTTTTTATTAGCAGCAAGGTGGGTTACAAAAATATTTTCAGCTGGAAAGTGTGGAAAGAATCTTAAAATATCTTTTTTTGAGTATTCTGATACTGTAATTATTCCAGTAGAATTATCAATTATTTCTGGCATAGCTTGTAGAAATTTTTTCAAGTAACCTTTACCAACAGTTTCTGGCAATATATAAGGAATTAAATCATGAATTGTTACAAGTTTTGCAAAATTTCCTTTTGGATTAAGTCCAATACCATTTTGAGGAATATGAAGTAAGTCTATATTTTCTTTTATTCCATAGGAAGGAATATAATAATCTTCAAAAAATTTTTGATGTTTTCTAGAAGACATTATTAATTTAGTATTATTTAAGTCAAATTCTTTAATTTTTTCTCCAGAACAAATAAGATCATAGGAAGAAACTTTATCTATTTCAAATATGTTGTTTAATAAGTTATAAGTATAAGTTCCAATTCCAGTTCCACGATACCAAGTTGCTCCCCTTGCATCTATTAAGGTATGCATAATTAATCCTCTCCAATCTAAAAAAATAATTACTATAATTAATAATATTAATTAAGAATATAAAATGTGCATGTAACAAGAATAATTTCATCTACATATAATAATTAAAAAGCTTTTAGGAAGAGTTAATAAGAACATATTTTTATTTTTAGCAAGGTAAAATTTTCTTTAAAGGTGAAATCATTTTTTAGGAGGGAGGTGACTGTTGGTAAGAATCTATAAAAAGATAATAATATTTATAAAATCTTAGTTTAGTTAAAATCTAAGGTTAAAAAGTTTGTCCTATAACTCTGATACATGCTTATAAAATCTTAGTTTAGCTAGAATGCTTGTATTTAGGAGAAAGGATTATTATCTTATAGATTTTATCAATGGGGTTATGGAAATTGAGTATATAAAGAATAAAGTATTTTTAAACTATGGTATAGAAAGCAAGGAAATAATTAAGGTTAAAAACACATATAAGATTGTAACTTATGATGAGGAATATTGTTTAAAGGTAATAGGTTATCAATATCCTCATTTTTATTTTATAGTTTCAGCACAAAAGCACCTTATGAGAAGAGGATTTAATTCTATACCTAAAATTATTGAAACCTTAGATGGAAAAGATTATATAGGTTTAGATGGTAAATTTGCTTATTTAACACCATGGTTAAAGTGTAGAGAATGTGATTATGAAGACTTGAATGATTTAAAAAAAGCTGCAAATAAATTAAGTGAACTACATAACTGTAGTGAGGGATTTACTATAAGTAAAGAATTAAATCCAAGAATATATTGGGGAAGATGGTACAAAAATTTTGAGACAAGAGGAAAAGAGATTTTAGATTTTAAGAAGAGAATTAATCAAAAGGCATATAAATCTGATTTTGATAATTTATATTTAAGTATAATGGATGGGGAATTAAAAAAGGTTCAGAAAACATTGGGTGATTTAAAAAAAAGTGAATATTTTGATTTGATGAAGAAAGAGGTTAGGAAATTAGGATTTTGTCATCACGACTTTGCTAATCATAATGTACTTATGCTTGAAAATGGAGAAGTGAATATAATAGATTTTGATTATTGTATATTAGATACTCACTTACATGACTTAAGCAGTATTTCTGTAAGAACAATGAAAGAGGGAGCTTGGAATTTAAAAACTTTTGAATTTATTTTAGATGCATATAGAGAAAATAAAGAAGTATTTAATTGTGAAATTCCTATTATTGCATCTTTTATTGAGTTTCCACAGGCTTATTGGCAATTAGGAATACAGTATTATTGGGAGCAACAACCTTGGAGTGAGGAGCATTTTATGAAGAAATTAAGTAGGTATGCTGAAGACAGGGAAGAGAGAGAAAATTTTGTAAATGAACTTAGTAATTTTACTTTGAGGTGAGATTTTGTGAATGAAGAAGTAAAATTTTTTTTGAAAAACAATAATATTAATGTGGTTAATGAAAAAGATTTATGTAAAGGAAGAAGAAATTCTAAAATTTATATAGAGGGTTTATTTTATTTTCATCATATCTTTCTTAAAGAAGAAAATTCTATTAGATTTAAATTTCCTAATGAAATATGGAAAATAGTTCAGAATTTCAAGGTGTGGAATGAAAGAGTTGAAAGACTTAATTTTGAAGATGAAAAAATTTCTAGGGTTAAAGAATATGCAAGGAAAAGTATAAGGACTATTTATGATATTGATTTTAAAGAGCTAATAAAAAGAGCTATGGACAGGAAAGAAGTGTGTGTAGAAAGAATATATTTTCAAAAAGAAAATGAAAATAATACTATTGTTTTAAGTAAAAGTTCTAATATTACATTTAGAATGATTGAAGATGATTATTATAAGTATTTTAAAAAGCTTAAAATAGAAAGAAAGCTTTCAGATGAGTTAATAAATTACGCACTAAAAAAGGAAGGATTAGGGGAAGAAAGCTTTATTTATATAGAATCATTAATCTCATATCCATATAATTCTATAAAGTATTTGCAGAATGCTTATTTAAAGGATAATGGTATAGACTTAGAAAAGCTTGAAACTTTTATGAATAAAGATTTTTTAATATAAAGGGGAGAGGAAAATGGGGAAAATAAGGTATAGTGAAGAGAAGTATTTATGTAGATATGATTTGGATATGAAACTTTTTGAAAGTTTAGGATTAAATATTGAAGATTTAAGACCAAGTAGGAATGTATTTCTACTTGATACAAAGGAAGGAAAAAAGATATTAAAGATAATTAATTATGGAGATGAAAGGTTAGACTTTATAGTTAAGGTAACTGAATATTTAAGAAATAATTATAAGGGGGTCTTAAAAATAAATAGACTTCCAAATGGAGAAAATAAATTTACTTGGAAAGGGCAAGATTATATACTTTTAGATTGTTTTGAAGGTACGGAATTTAATATAGCAAATCCTTTAGAACTTGAAGTAATAGTAGAAGCTATTGCAAATCTTCATAAGGCTGGATATGGAATAACTGATATTTTTCATGAAAATATTATTAAGAATAATAGCGAATTATTTTCTCTAACTAAAAAATTTAGGGATAGTAAAAGAGAATTAGAGGAAATTAAAGAGAGGGTATTAAAATATAAATATAAAAATGAGTTTGATGAAAATTTTTTAAGAGAGGTTGATTACCATCTAAATGATATAGATTTTTGTATAGAGGCATTAGAAAAGAGTAATTATAATGAACTTTGTAAAGATAAAGAGAAAATAACTCTCTGCCATAATGATTTGGCATATCACAATATTCTTTTCTTGGAGGGAAAGGTTAGTTTTATTGATTTTGATTATTGTAATATAAATCTTAGAGTAGTTGATTTTTGTAATTTTTTAATTAAGAGTATTAAAAAGTTTGGATTCAATTTAGAAATGTGTGATACAATAATTGAAAAATATGATTATGTAAACCATCTTTCAGAGGATGAAAAGAAATTAATTTATATTTATTTAAGATTTCCTCACGACTTTTATACAATAGCTACCCAGTACTATTACAAACTTAAAGATTGGAGATACGAATCTTTTCTTAATAAGTTTATTAAGAAGATAGAATACACAAAGGAAAAAGAAATTCTTATTAATTATTTAAATGAGAAGATAAACAATTAAGCATAAAGGCTAGTACAGCATATAAAAATGTACTAGCCTTTTTAATATAAGGCTCTATTCTAAATTATTATTGATTTTAGATAAAACTTTATGACCCTCTTAATAAGAAGGTCTTATGGGACAGCTAAAATCAATACTTTATTAAAACAGAATTTAATATAAAGTTTTATTTTTTTATTTCAGCATATGTTTCTAGGGTTTTATAGGCTGTTTTTTTCCAGTTAAATTTACTAGAATGAGCAAGTCCTTTGTGAATCATCATAGAATAAAATTTAGAGTCATTTAAAAGAATCAATATATTTTCTTTTAATTCATCAATATCAGATGGATTTACAAGAAGAGCTGAGTCTTCACAAACTTCTGGTATAGATGTCACATTTGAAGCTATTACAGGAGTTCCACAAGCCATACATTCTAATGGTGGTAATCCAAATCCTTCATAAAAAGAAGGATAAACTAGGGCTTTAGAAGCGCTATAGAATATAGGCATATCATTTATATCTATAAATCCAGGAAATATAACAGAAGAATTTAAATTTAATTCACAAACCCTGTTTTTATATATTTCATAGGAAGGTCCTTTTGTTCCTATTATTACTAATTTCAAATCTTTTTTATGAGAATTTTTTACTAAGTTAAAAGCTTCTATAAGACCTAAAATATTTTTTCTAGGACTAAATCCACCTACATATAATAAAAAATCTTTATCTATGCCATATTTACTTTTTATATATTCTTTGCAATGAAATTTATTTAAAGGTTTATAAATTTCTTCTGCTGCTAAATGAGTGACAAAGATTTTCTCTTTTGGATAAGAAAAAGTTTTGCTTATATCTTCTTTAGAATAATTTGATACTGTGATTATTCCATCTATATTATCTAATATTGAATGTATGTTTGAATTAAATATTCTTAAAAAGGTATCACTAACTGTATGAGGCATCTTCATTGGTATTATGTCATGAAGGGTTATTACAGTTTTTATATCCTGGGGTTTTGACAAGCCTATACCATTTTGAGGGATATGATATACATCTCCTAAAATATTTTCTTTAGGATTAGGGATATTTATAAATTCCCAAAAATTTTTTTCTGTGTTTGAACTTGAATTTAAATAAGTAAAATTAGTTTTATTAGAAAGGTTAAGTGATGAATTTTTTGGAATAAGTATATTATAATTATTTAAAAAATCTATTTGATTAAGATTATTTATTATTTGATATGTGTAATTTCCTATACCAGTTCCTCTATAAAGAGTTGCTGCTCGTCCATCTATACAAATTTTCATAGTAAAATCCTTTCAGTATAAATAAATATATATTATTATATTTGTATGTGGAATAAAATGTTAATAAAACACTGTATTATGACATATAAATATGGTAGGGGGTGAATAGATATGATGAGAGAATTTGAAATAGAAAGACAATTTAATATGAAAATAGAAAAAATGAAGCCTAAAAAAGGTGTTTTTTATCTTAAAACTAATAAGGGAGAAAGATGCTTAAAAAAAATAAATTATGGAACTCAAAAACTACTTTTTGTATATGGAGCTAAGGAGCATTTAGCCCAAAATGGGTTTAAGAATGTAGATAGATATTTTTTAAATACAGAAGATGAGCCATATGCATTAGTAAATGAGGATTTATATACTTTATCTAATTGGATAGGTGGAAGGGAATGTGATTTCACTAATATTGATGAGGTTAAGTTAGCTACCATTAAATTAGCAGAATTACATGAAGCTAGTAAAGGGTATGATCCACCTGAAAATTCTAAGCTTAAAACTGATTTAGGAAGATGGCCATATCTAATGGAAAAGAGGGGTAAAGCTCTTGAAAAAATGAGAGGGATGGCTAGAAAGAAAAATTTAAAGAAGGATTTTGATCTACTTTATATAACAAACATAGAATTTTATAAAGAATTAGCTATAAGGGCGGCAAAAGTTTTAAACAGTTCAGAATATTTAAGGTTATGTGATGAAGCTGAGAATGAAAAGGTGTTTTGCCACCATGATTATACTTATCACAATATAATAATTGGGGAAGATAATGAAGTAAATATAATAGATTTTGATTATTGTAAAAGAGAAATCAGAACATATGACATAGCTAATTTTATGAAAAAGGTTTTAAAGAGAGTGGATTGGAACATTGAATATGCAGAGGCAATACTAGATGCATACAATTCAGTTAGTCCTTTAAAAGAAGAGGAATATAAAGTTATTTATGCATTCTTATTATTCCCACAAAGATATTGGAGATTGGCAAATAGGTATTATTACAATGAAGTTATGTGGGGAGAAAATATATTTTTAAATAAGATAAACAACATAATTAATGAGAAAGAAAGATATGTTAAATTTATTTCAGATTTTAAAGAAAAATATAATCAAGAAGGATAATTTCTTTTAGGTGTCTATTTTATAGGCACCATTTTTATTTTAGACTTTGTTTTAAATTAATAGTTTATATAAATTTTAAAAGGCATTTAAAAGAGAGTTTTTTATTTTGTTGATTTGTATTTATAAAAATCGTAATCTCACAATTGATAAGGTGAAATCATATTATGTACTAGGATTAATAGAATAGGAGATAACATATGAAAGTTGGAGATTTTGTAGTTAGAAAGTCTTATGATAAAGATGTAACTTTTAAAATTATAGATATAAAAGAAGTTGATGGGAAAATAATTTATGTTTTAAAGGGACTTCATATCAGAATAATAGCTGATTCTAAAGAGGATGATTTAGAAAAAGTAGAAGATAGTATGGCTGGGGATAAAGATAAAACTTTTGATTCTAAGGTTAATGATATTATAAATAAAGTTCTTTTAAGTAGAGAAGAAAGAAATGGTGAAAAAAATATGCTGAGAGGTTTAGATGAGGATATTAGAAAAAATGATAATAAACAGGAGTTAG
Organism: Clostridium sp.; assembly: GCF_029267215.1. Lineage (GTDB taxonomy): Bacteria > Bacillota > Clostridia > Clostridiales > Clostridiaceae > Sarcina. Next base: position 9,728 of record NZ_JARIDH010000050.1, read on the forward strand.
TATTTGGTCGTCCTGGGAGAATACTTCACATAGATGGTGATGCAACATATATGGAAACTTGTTTAAAGGTTTATAAACAATTAAACTTAAATGCTATTGGGGTAGCAATACCAGAAAAAGAACAACCTCAAAAAATTTTATCTCTAGTAAAAGAATATAATCCAGACATAGTTGTTTTAACTGGTCATGATGGTGTTTTAAAAGATAAAAAGGGAATGCTTGATTTAAATAACTATAGAAACTCAAAATATTTCATAGATTCAGTTAAGCTACTTAGAAGTTATAATTCTAGTTATGATGAACTTGTTATATTTGCAGGAGCTTGCCAATCTTGTTATGAAAATATTTTAGAAGCAGGGGCTAATTTTGCTAGCTCTCCAAGCAGAGTTTTAATACATTGTTTAGATCCAGTACTTGTATGTGAAAGAATAGCTTACACAAGAATTGATGAGATTGTATCAATAAAGGATGTTATAGAAAATACAATAACAGGAATAAAGGGAATTGGAGGACTTCAAACAAGAGGAAAATATAGAGAAGGATATCCTAAATCATCATATATAATTGATCAAGAATAATTTTAAGTTTTTTTGTAAATAATATAATTGAATGTTTTAGATTAAATATAGTATATTTTTATTGACAAATCAGGGAATTATATAGTAAAATATTTTGTTTTATTTGAAAAAATATCTTTTTTAGTGTATAATATATAATAAGAAAGAGGGTGTTAAGATGAGTACTAAAATTACATTAAACTCCATCAGAAAAAACATTGAGGACCACGTAGGTGAAAAAGTTAAGCTTAGAGCTAATGGTGGAAGAAAAAAGATTTTAGAAAATGAAGGAATACTAGAAAGTGTTCACCCAAGTATTTTTGTAGTTAGATTACAAAAAGACACCCAAAGGAAAGTGACATACAGTTATTCAGATGTACTTACAAAAACAGTTCAATTAGATTTTGTTGGTTAGATAAAAGGGCTGACTAAGAAGTTTTTCTTAGTTGGCTTTTTTATTTATAAAAATAAATTGACAATTAAATATATTTTTAGAGATTTAAATAGATTGTTCTATTTTAATATGGTTAGAAAGTTCCATATTAAATCAATACTAGCTTAAAACAAAGACAGATAAATTAGGAAAATTCAATGAATTTTATAGTATTTTTGAAAGGTAAAAAAAAGAAAGATGGTGGGTTTCCATCTTTCAACTATGGTATAAAAGGGTATTGAGAATTTATGAGAGGTTATATGGTCAATAACCATCTTTATAATACGACATATTTTTCGACATGTCAACAGTTTTTTATATAAAAATGTCGAAAAAAATAAGAAAATTTTTAATTTTATTTTAAAATATTATGTAAACGTTTATAAAATAGGTAAAATATTAAATATTCAAATAAATTTAATTTAAGTAATTAATAGGAAGAATTATCATAATAAAACTATCATACATATATATTATAGTAGTAAATTATTTAGGAGGGATAAAATGGTGAATTTAGATATTATAAAAGAGAGTCTTGACTTTGAAAAGATTTTAAAAGAAAATTCAGAAGACATACCGTTTAAGGAAGAATACTTAATACCAGATACTCAACCAGATGTTTATGAGGTGCTTTCTGTAAACTCTAATGTTTGTATAATAAACAAAGAGGTTCAAAATGAGAGGATATTATTAGTATATAAGGTTGAATGTAATGTTATATATTTAGCTAGAGAAGAAGAAGGTTTAGGAATAAATAATGTTAGTTATAAAGAGGAGAAATCTAGCTTTATTGACATATCAGGTGCTGAACATAGTATGATGTGTGATATGGAGTGTAATCTAGCTCATATCAATGTGAACATAATCAATGAAAGAAAGATAAAAATTGAAGGAAAACTCAAAACAAAGTATAAGGTTTATAAGGAAGAAAAAATAGACTTTATAAAAGATTTAGATGGATTAGGAGATGTTCAAATAAAGAAAAAGCCTGAAAATATAGAAAAAACAATAGCTAATATAGTTTCTTCTATGAGTGGAGCATTACCAATAAATATTGGAATGGACAAACCACAAATAGGTAAAATAATAAAATGTAGTTATATGGTTCACAAACAAGAAATAAAATTAAGTGAAGATAAAATACAAGCTTCTTGTTTAGTTAAAATAAATGCTATTTATAGAGCTTACGATTCAAGAGAGATAATATCCTTAGAAGAGGATTTATATTTATCTAATGAAGAAGAAGTTTTAGGTGTAAATGCAGATATGGATTGTTCAGGATATTTTGAGATTAAGGATTATAATGCAAAAATTTCTCAAAATGATTTAGGTGAAAGCAGAATAATAGATGTGGATTTAACTGTGGATGCTAATGTTAAAGTATCAAAGGTTGAGGTTATTGAAACAATAGAGGATTTATACTCTCCAACTCAAAATATTAATCCTTTAAGAGAGAAATGTAATGTTTATATGGGAGTAAGTGAAATTTCAAATGAGGTTATAGTAAAGGGAAATATTGATTTAGGAAAAGATACAGGAGATGCTATGCAAGTTCTAGATACAACTTGTAACATCTCAGATATGGAAAGTTATTTTGAGGATTCAAGAATTATAATTAAGGGTAATATAGATGTTGAGTCTATATATAAAATAACTGATGATGAAAAGTTATTAAGTAAAGCAAGTGGAACAATTCCTTTTGAAATAGCTTTAGATATGCCAGAGGCTGAAAGTGGCATGAGTTTTGATATAAAAGCAAATATTGAGGAGTTAAATGGAAATATAGAAGCAAATACTATAGCAATAAAAGCTATAATGTATTTCCATGCTAAATGTTCAGATATATTTGAAAAAGATTATATTGAAGATATTGAACAATTAGAAGAGAATGTTGAAAAAAAATCATCTGTAACAATATATACTATACAACATGGGGATACTTTATGGGATTTAGCTAAAAAATATAAAACAACTATTGATGATTTAGTAAAACTTAATGATATAGAAGATGAGAATATGATTTATGAAGGAGATAAATTAATTATTCCAGGTAGAGCATTATTATAATTTTTAGAGCTTTGTAATTTTTGAATTACAAAGCTCTTTTTATATGAATAAATATATAAAATGTGGTAAAAATAAAAAATACATGATTTGAGGTGAAGAGTTTTGAAAAAAAATATTAAGAAAAACTTGATAATAATCGGAGGAGCAGAGGATAAAGAAGGAGACAAAGTAATACTAAATTTTGTTGCAGATAAATTAAAAGAAACAGATGGAAATTTAGTTATAGCTACTATAGCCACGGAGTGTCCTAATGTTGTAAAAGAACAATATAAAAATATATTTTCAAGTATGGGAATAAATAAGGTAGAAGAACTTCATATTACTGAAAGAGAAGAGGCTTTTAATACTAAAAATCTAGAGTTAGTTGAGAATGCCTCTGTTATATTTTTTACAGGTGGAGATCAACTAAGAATAACAAGTTTAATAGGAGGTACATACTTATACGATACTTTACAGAAAAGAAGTTGTGAAGGATGTTATTTTGTAGGAACTTCAGCTGGTGCATCTGTTATGAGTGATATTATGATTGTAGGTGGAGAAGAGGAGGAATCTCCTAAGAAGAGTACTTTGAATATGTCTAGTGGATTAGGGCTTTTAAAAAACACCTTAATAGATCAACATTTTTCTCAAAGAGGAAGAATAGGAAGACTTTTGGCTGGAGTTTGTCAAAATCCTGAGGTTTTAGGTATTGGAATAGATGAAGATACAGCCATTGTTATAAATGATAATGAATTAACTGTAATAGGAAGCGGCTCTGTATATATTGTAGATGGAAGAGAAATTACTTATAGCAATATATCTGAGAAACAACAAGATGAGGTTTTTAGTATTTTCAATGTTAAATTACATGTATTAACATCAGGCAAAAAATTAAATTTAGAAACTAGGGTGCCTTTTGAGGAGGAAAGAAGTAGAAATGAAGATAAATAATCAACGTATCTTTGAAGGAAGAAATATCTATTCTCATAAAAGTTGTATAAGACTAGATGTTGACTTAGAAGGATATTGTGAAACACCTACAAAATGTATTGATGGGTTTAATGAAAGATTATTAGGATATGTTCCAGAATTATATACTCATAGATGTGGAATAGATATAGAGGGTGGATTTTTAGAAAGATTAAAAGAGGGAACTTATTTAGCTCATGTTTGTGAACATACAATAATAGGAATACATAATAAGTTAGGTATAGATGTAAAGTATGGTAAAGCAAGAGAAATAGAAGGGGACTTTTATTATATAATTTTTGAGTATAAATTAAAGAAAACAGCACTTTTAATTGCAGAGTTAGCTGTTGATTTAATGAATACAATTATAAACAAAAAAGAAATTAATTTTGATGAAAGATTAGAAATAATAAAAAAAGTTATGAGAGAAGAAATGGTTGGTCCTTCAACCAAGGCTATATGTGATGCGGCTAAAGAAGAAGGGTTACCAGTCATGTCTATAGGAAATGGAAGTCTTTATCAAATAGGATATGGTAAAGCCGGAAAAAGATTTAGTGCAACTGTAGGAAATAATACAAATGGAATTGCAATAGATATTGCCTGTGATAAGATGCTCACAAAAGAGTTGTTAGAAATTCAAAGTATTCCTGTTGCTAAGGGAGAAAAGGTTGTTAGTACAATTCAGCTTTTAGAAGTCATAAATAAAGTTGGATATCCAGCCGTTTTAAAACCTCAGTGGGGAAGTAAAGGATGTGGAGTATTTTTAAATATAAAAAATGAAAAAGAATTACTAAGAGCATATTCAGAAATTATAAAAGAATGTAAAGATAAAGAGATTATGATAGAGGAATTTAAAGTAGGAAATGACTATAGAGTTCTGCTTGTTGATTATAAAGTTGTAGCAGTTTCTTTAAGAAAACCTCCATACATAATTGGAGATGGTACAAGAAGCATAAAAGATTTAATAGATGCTTTAAATTCAGATCCACTTAGAGGAGAGGGTCATGAAAAACCATTAACTAAGATAAAAATAGATGATGAATTAAAAGGTAGGTTGACTAAAAAAGGATATTCATTAGAAACTATTTTAAATTATGGAGAAAAGTTAATTTTAAGAGGAACTGCAAATTTATCAACTGGAGGAAGTGCTGAGGACTGTACAGATATAATATGTAAGGAAAATATAGAGATATGTGAAAGAGCAGCAAAAGCTATAGGTCTTGATATATGTGGTATCGATATATGTGCAAAATCAATAGATGAGCCTTTAGATAAAACTGGTGGAATAATATTAGAGATAAACGCTGCACCAGGAATAAGAATGCATCATTATCCTACTATTGGTGAAAGTAGAAATGTAGGCAAATACATACTTAATAATATGTTTAAAAGTGGATATAAAAATATTCCAGTAATTTCTGTTACAGGAACTAATGGAAAAACTACCACTGTTAGATTAATATCTCATGTACTTAATCTTATGGGATATAAGGTAGGATGTACAACTACATCAGGTGTTATGATAGATGGAAAATATATTCATCAAGGTGATGATACTGGTTATGAAAGTGCTAAATCAGTTTTACTTAATAGAGAAATAGATGTAGCTGTTTTAGAAACAGCTAGAGGAGGAATGGTAAAACGAGGATTAGCATATAATCTAGCTGATGTAGGAGTAATAACCAATATAAGAGAAGATCATATTGGAATAGATGGGATAATGGATTTAGAAGATTTATCATTTGTTAAATCCTTAGTAGGTGAAGCAGTTAAAAATGATGGGTATGCAGTTTTAAATGCTGATGATGAATGGAGTAAAAATATATTATATAGAATAAATGGTAAGAAAATTTTATTTTCAATGAATGAAAATAATGAGTATTTACAAAAGAATTTAGAAGAGGGAAATCCAATAGTATTTTATAGGGATGAAACTATATATGTGAAAAATAGAGGAAAAGAATATAAGATAGCAACATCAAAAGAAATGAAATTTACTATGGATGGAAAACTACTTCATAACATAGAAAATGCTATGGCAGCATGTGCAGCATTAGTTGGTATAAATATGGACTACTGTATAATATCAAAAGGATTTAGAACTTTTAAATCTTCAGCAGAGGATAATAGAGGAAGGTTTAATATTTTTGATGTTAATGGAGTGAATGTTATTTTAGATTATGGTCATAATGTTGATGGATATAAGGCTGTTATAAATTCTCTTAAAAACTTAGGCTTTAAAAACATAACAGGAATAATTGGTGTTCCAGGAGATAGAGATATTACTACGATTACTAAGGTTGGAGAAATCAGTGGAGAATTTTTTGATTCAGTAGTAATAAAAGAAGATAAGGACTTAAGAGGAAAGAAAAGTGGAGAAGTAGCTAATTTGATTTTAGAAGGTGTAAGAAAGACTTCTAAAGATGATAAAAATATTTCAATAATTTTATCAGAAGAAGAGGCTTTAAAAGCTACCTTAAAGAAGGCTATTAAAGGGCAAACAATAGTAATGTTTTTTGAAGACTATGAGCCTCTTTATAAAATAATAAATGACTTTAAAAATAGAGATAACAAAGAGCTTAAAAAAGTAAATTTATAATTGATGTATTTTAAGAAATCTTCTAATGAATTTAGGAGATTTCTCTTTATTTTAATTAACCCTTTATGTTTTTAGCAGAAAATAATATAATTATATTTAGCTTTTAATAATGTGAGAAGGGTGATTATATGAAAATGAAGGCTTATGCGAAAATAAACATAGCTTTAGATGCCATTGGAAAAAGAGAAGATGACTATCATTTACTAAGAATGATAATGCAAACTGTTGATTTGTATGATGTTATAGATATAACAAAAAGCAAAGGTAGTAGTATAAGTATTTCTTGTAATAAGCATTATGTCCCTACAGATGAAAGAAATTTAGCTTATAAAGCAGCAGCCTTATTTAAAGAGAGATTTAATATAAAAGAAGGAATTAATATACGTATAAAAAAGAATATTCCAGTTGCAGCAGGTATGGCTGGTGGAAGTACAAATGCAGCCGCAGTTTTAGTTATTATGAATAAACTTTTTAATGTTAATGCTAGTTTAGATGAATTAAAAGAATTAGGTGTTAAGATTGGAGCCGATGTTCCTTATTGCATAGAAGGAGGAACAGCTTTATGCGAAGGAATAGGTGAGGTTATAACTCAATTAAAACCTTTTGAAAATAAAATTTTAGTAGTTTTAAAACCTAATTTTGGAGTATCAACTAAAGAGGTTTATACAAGCCTAGATATAAATAAAATAAAAAAACATGTTAATATAGAAGGTTTAATAAGTGCTATGGAAAATGATGATTTAAGATATGTTTCAAGAAATATGAAAAATGTTTTAGAAAATGTAACACTTAAAAAACATAGTGTTTTAAAAACAATAAAAGAAGATATGAAAAGAAGTGGCGCTTTAGGGGCTATGATGAGTGGAAGTGGTCCTACTGTTTTTGCTTTTTTTGATAATATGTTAACTGCTCAAAAATCTTTTGAGTTTTTAAAAAGTAAATATAAATATGCTGATGTTTATATAACAAGAACAATAAGCAATAATCAATAATAACTCAATAAAAAATTGGTATGTATAAAAAAATACTCCTTGGTAATAATTAAGGTATCAGGGGGTGTTTATTATGAAGAAAGTATTATCAATTTTATTTTGTGGAGTTTTAGTGTTTAGTTTATTAATAGGGGCAACTTTAGAAAAGAGACAAGCTACTAATGAAGATAATGAAATTATAGAAAATATAAGTGAAAAATTAATTAGATTTCATGTCTTAGCTAATAGCAATACAGATGTAGATCAAGAATTAAAAATGAAGGTTAAGGATGAAGTTTTAAAATATATATCACCTATGTTAGAGAAATCTGAAAGCTTAGAAGAATCTAGAGAGATATTAAAAAAAGAAGATAATAATATTATAAATATAGCAGAAGAATTTATAAAAAAAGAGGGATTTAATTATTCTGTTGAAACAACATTAACAAGAGAAAATTTCCCAGTTAAAGAATATGGTAATATAGTATTACCACAAGGTGAATATGAAGCATATAGGATTTTAATAGGAAATGGACAGGGTGAAAATTGGTGGTGTGTTATGTTTCCACCTTTATGTTTTGTAGATATTACTAAAGGGCAAGTTTCCTATGATAAAACTGATAAACAGATGAAAGAGATTTTGTCAGAAAAAGAATTTAAAGCTGTTAATAAAAAAGAAAATGAAGTTAAGTTCGAGCTTAAGGTATTTGATTTATTTAAGCAAAAGAATTAACATAGGATAATAAAACAAATTTTAGGAGGAGTAAAATATGACTAGAGCATTAGCAATGGTTTCAGGTGGTTTAGATAGTATATTAGCTGCAAAATTAATAAAAGAACAAGGAATTGAAGTAATAGGAATATGTTTCAGATCTTATTTCTTTAATGAAGAAAATGCTAGAAGAATGTGTAAACAAATAGACATGCCTTTAGAGGTAGTAGATTTTTCAGAAGAACATTTTGAAATGGTTAAAGATCCAAAGTATGGAAGAGGAAAAAATATGAACCCATGTATAGATTGTCACTCTATGATGATGAAATACTCAGGAAAGTTATTAGAAAAATTCAATGCTGATTTCATAATAACAGGAGAGGTTTTAAATCAAAGACCTATGTCTCAAAACAGACAAGCCTTAAATACAGTTAAAAAAGAATCAGGATTTAGTGATAAAATATTAAGACCTTTATGTGCTTTAAATTTAGAACCAACAGAAATGGAGTTAAATGGATTAGTAGATAGAGAAAAATTATTAAAGATATCAGGTAGAAGCAGAAAAGTTCAAATGGAACTTGCGGAAAAGTGGAACATAGTTGATTATCCATCACCAGCAGGTGGATGTAAGTTAACAGAGCCTGGATATGCTATAAGATTAAGCGACTTACTTGATAATCAAAAAGAGGTGGCTAAGGATGAAATAGAAATCCTTAAGTATGGTAGACATATGAGAATATCACCTAAGAATAAAGCCATAATAGCTAGAAATGGTGAAGAGTGGAGTGAAATAGTTAAATTTAAAGAAGATTCAGATGTATTAGTTACTCCTAAAAATTCAACTGGTGCTCCTGTTATATTAAGAGGAGAGTTTAATGAAGAAGATTTAGAAGTGGCTGCTAAAATATGTGGAAGATACTGTAAAGAAAAAGAAAATGAATCAGTTGAGATAAATTACGAGAGAAATGGAGAAATAAATACTATAACTATAACTCCATTTAAAGATGCAGATCTTAAACAATATATGATAAACCAATAATTTTAGGTTGAAAGGAATATTGTTATGGGAAAGAAAGCTATAATATCAATATGTAGTGCTCAAGAAATTGAGGGACAAGAAAAAATAGAGGTTGTTACTGTAGGAGAATTCTCTAATGAGGGTGACGAATTTATAGCTACTTATGATGAAACTGAAATATCAGGCATGGAAGGTACTAAAACTACCTTAAGAATAAATGGTAATAAAGTTATCTTACATAGAGAGGGTACAACAAGTACAAAAATGGAGTTTGAAAAAGATAATACTTCAGTTTGTCTTTATAATACTCCTTATGGAATGTTGGAACTTAGAACAACTACAAAAGAGTTAGATTTAGATGTAAATGAAAATGGAGGAAATATATCCATAGAATATCATCTGGTTGCTGGAGGACAAGAGCCAATAAAAACTAACTTAGAAATGAAAATTAAAGTAGAAGAATAATTTGAATAAGCATGGGATATTATCCTGTGCTTATTTTTAATTTGAATTAAATGAAATATTAGTTTTAAAAATAAAAAACTTTCAAATTACAGTATAATTTGAAAGTAATAATTCTAATATTAATAATTAAATTTGCTAATTATGAGCAAAATAAAAATAGAAAACGTTATTTTTATAAAAAATTAAAAAAACGCAAAAAAACACTAGACTTAAATAACATTATTTGATAGAATATCTATTATGTTATTAAATCAAGCAATAAAAAACCCATTCTAAATGAGGTAATTATCATTATAAATGAAAAAAAGAACGATGTCAAGTGAAAATTTACATTAGGAGGAAAGAATATGAGCAAAAAGACTAAGTACGTATTTGTAACAGGTGGAGTTGTTTCTTCGTTAGGAAAAGGAATAACAGCTGCTTCATTAGGAAGATTATTAAAAAATAGAGGTTTAAATGTAAGTATTCAAAAATTCGATCCATACTTAAACATTGACCCAGGTACAATGAGTCCATACCAACACGGAGAGGTTTTCGTAACTGATGATGGAGCTGAAACTGACTTAGACTTAGGTCACTATGAAAGATTCATAGATGAAAACTTAACTCAAAACTCAAACGTTACTTCAGGTAGAGTTTATTGGTCAGTAATATCAAAAGAGAGAAAAGGTGAATACTTAGGTGGAACTGTACAGGTTATACCTCATATCACTAATGCAATAAAAGAGAGAGTACATAGAGTAGGAAAAGAAAGAGATGTAGATGTAGTAATCACTGAGATCGGTGGAACAATTGGTGATATCGAATCATTACCTTTCTTAGAAGCTATAAGACAAATCAAATATGATGTAGGTCAAGAAAATGTTTGTTTCATACACGTTACATTAGTACCTTACTTAGGAAAAGCTGGTGAGTTAAAAACAAAACCAACTCAACACTCAGTTAAAGAGTTAAGAAGTATTGGAATTCAACCAGATATAATAGTTTGTAGATCAGAAAAAGAATTATCAGAAGATATCAAAAAGAAAATCGGATTATTCTGTAATATAAACGCTAACGAAGTTATTCAAAACTTAGATGCTGAGCATTTATACGCTGTTCCTCTAATGTTACATAAAGAAGGATTAGATAGATTAGTTTGTGAAAAATTAGGTCTTGGATGCAGAGATATAGATAATAGAGAATGGACAGATATGGTTCATAGATTAACTCACTTAACTCATACAACTAAGATTGCTTTAGTTGGTAAGTACGTTGAGTTACATGATGCATACATATCAGTTGTTGAAGCTTTAAGTCATGGTGGATTAAGTAACGATACTAATGTTGATATAGAGTGGATAAACGCTGAAGATGTAACTAAAGAAAATGTTGATGAATTGTTAAAAGGAGTAGACGGAGTTCTAGTTCCTGGTGGATTCGGAGACAGAGGAGTAGAAGGAAAAATCGAAGCTATAAGATGGGCTAGAGAAAATAAGAAACCTTTCTTAGGAATATGTTTAGGAATGCAGTGTGCTGTTATTGAGTATGCTAGAAACGTATTAGGATTAGAGGGAGCTCATTCATCAGAGTTAAATCCAGAAACTCCATTCCCAGTAATTGACTTAATGCCTGAGCAAAAGGATGTAGAAGATTTAGGTGGAACAATGAGATTAGGATTATATCCATGTAAATTAGAAAATGATACTAATTGTAAAGAGGTTTATGCTTCAGATTTAATCTACGAAAGACATAGACATAGATATGAGTTCAATAATGAGTATAGAGCTCAATTAATAGAAAATGGATTAACTATAGCTGGTACATCACCAGATGGTAGATTAGTTGAGTGTGTAGAAGTTAAGGATCACCCATGGTTCGTAGCTGTTCAATACCACCCAGAATTAAAATCAAGACCAAACAGACCACATCCATTATTCGTAGGATTTGTTGGTGCTGCATTAAACAATAAATAATTAATATTTAAATATGAGGATATCTAACAAGAGAGTTAGATATCCTTTTTTATTAATTAATATATTGAAATAAAAATGAAAAGAATATACTATATATATAGGATTAGATTTTATGTTAGAGGATAATAATATAAATATTTAACATAATTAGTTCATATATTCCGGATTATAATCAAAGGTTTCTAAAATAATTAAAGTTCTTAAAGTAATTATTTAAAATAATTAAAGAAAGTGTTGACATAAAAGTTTCTATATAATTAAAGCCTTTAAGGCAATCTAAATTTACTTTTCTTTACCTTATTCCATTAATTAAAAATAAGCAGGAGGTGCTTAAATGACTGTAAAGCAATATGAAAGCATGACTTTAGTTCAACTTAAAGAGAAGGCTAAAGAATTAGGTGTAAAAAATATAAGCAAAAAGAAAAAAAGCGAGTTAATTGAAGAATTAAAAGTTAGTGATAATAATCAAAATAACAATACTAAAGTAATACATAAAGATGGAGTTGTTTTAAGAGAAAAAATATCTCAAAAGGAACAAAATTTTAATGGAGATAATGTTAATGAGAGAAATGACAAAGTAGAAAGAACGGAAAGAAACTTTAGAAATAATAATTATAACAACAATTTAAATAATAATGGAAATAATAATGATGAAGGTAAAAAAGAGCAGTTAAAGAATATGATAAGTTCATCAGATTCTGCAAAGGGAATATTAGAAATTTTAGATAATAATAACTTTGGTTTCTTAAGATGTAGAAATTATTTAACTAGTGAAGATGATATATATGTTTCACCTTCACAAATAAGAAGATTTGGCTTAAGAACTGGTGATGAAGTTCAAGGAAAAGTTAGAATACCTAAAGAAGGAGAAAAATTTAAAGCACTTCTTTATGTTGAAAAAGTAAATGGAGAGAGTCCAGAAAAAGCAGTAGGAAGAAATAAGTTTGAGGAATTAACACCTATATATCCTAAGGAAAGATTAAGACTTGAAACTAATAATGGAAATGATTTAAGTTCAAGACTTATGGATATAATTTGTCCTATAGGTAAGGGACAAAGAGGTATGATAGTTGCACCACCTAAAGCTGGTAAAACAACTCTTTTAAAGAGAATAGCTCAAAATATTTCAAAAAATAATCCTGAAGTTAAACTTATTGTTCTTTTAATTGATGAAAGACCAGAAGAAGTAACTGATATGAAGAGAAGCATTGATGGAGAAGTTATTTATTCAACATTTGATGAAGAACCACAAAATCATGCTAAGGTTTCTAGTATTGTATTAGAGAGAGCTAAGAGAATGGTTGAACAGGGTAAAGATGTGGTTATACTTATGGATTCTCTAACAAGACTTGCAAGAGCTTATAACTTGACTGTTACACCATCAGGAAGAACTCTTTCAGGAGGATTAGATCCAGCGGCCCTTACAATGCCTAAGAAATTCTTTGGAGCAGCTAGAAATCTTGAAGAAGGTGGAAGTTTAACAATATTAGCTACTTCTTTAGTTGATACAGGAAGTAGAATGGATGATATGATTTTTGAAGAATTTAAGGGAACTGGTAATATGGAAGTTCATTTAGATAGAAAACTTCAAGAAAGAAGAATATTCCCAGCTATAGATATTTATAAATCAGGTACAAGGAAAGAAGATTTATTATTTAGTCCAGATGAAAGAGATGTGTCATTTAAAATAAGAAGAATGTTACAAAAAGAAAATAATATAGAAGATATTGCAGAAAAGCTTATAAGTTTATTATCAAAAACAAAAAATAATGAAGAATTCTTACAAATGGCATCAAAAAGTATTCTAGAGTAGATAAAGTGAAATTAAACCAAAATTTAGAAGGTTATTCATATTATATAAGGTGATTATTTCACAATTATAAAACATAAAAAAGAAGATATTAAGCAATTAAGTTTAATATCTTCTTTTTTTATAAGAATTATCTATTATTTTATTACAAAGGTTAACTATATCTTCGTGAGAATAAGGCTCTAAAATTTTTAAAATACTTTTTTTCATATTCATTAATTTATCTTTATCACTTTCAAATTTAGAAAGTTCTATGTTCAATTCATCTAAATTTCTTATTGGAATAGCACAGTTGTTTTGGGCTAAGAAATCACGATTTTCACTTTCCTGGCCTGGAATTATAAATGGAATAATCATTGGCAGCTGACTAAGTAAGGACTCAGTTGTTGTTAAGCCACCTGGTTTAGTTATTATAAGGTCAGAATTTTTCATGATTTCAGGAATATTAGTTGTATATCCTAAAATGTTTATTTTCTTATTACCCTTAAAATTATTATATTCCTTTAATAAATGATTTTTAAGTTTATTATTTTTTCCACAGACTACTGTTAGTTCTAAAGGTATATTTCCTTCAGATAATTTTTTAAGTACTTTTGATATATTATTTAAACCCATTCCACCGCCCATTAATAGTATTTTAATTGGTCCATCTAGGAGATGGGGTATGTATTTATGGTAATCATGTTCATAAAAGTTTTGTCTAACAGGAATTCCAAAAGGAGCAATTTTATTTTCATCTATTCCTTTAGAAATAAGACTTTTTTTTGTATATTGGCTAGCAACAATATATTGATCAACTTCCTTCGAAACATAAGTAGCATGACATTCAAAGTCTGTTACTATAGAAATGATAGGTACATTGATAAGTTTCTTCTTTTTTAAATAAGATAAAATATTTATTGCTAGAGGGTGGGTTGAAATTATTACATCTGGATTAAAATCTAAAATATATTTAGCTAATTTTTTTGAAACTGGTAAGAAAAAAATACTCATAATATTATTTATAGAATTAAAATTAATAAGTCTATAAAAAAATCCATAAATATTTCCTAGGAACCTTGCACATAACTCATAACCGTTAATTATTGATGAGTTAAAAAGACGATTGTCTTTTAAAAAATCATGTATAACGATTTCTGTATTATTATTTTTTATAAGTTCTTTTAATGAGTTTGCAGCTTGATCGTGTCCATAACCAGTAGATGTACTTAAAATAAGAACTTTTTTCATTATATCCACTCACTTCTATTAACTATATTTTAATTTATATTAATTAAAAAATATTTTTCATAAAGAAAAATGGGAAAGATTTGAGTCTTTCCCATAAAGAAATTATTTATTAAGATTAAATCTCTTGTTGAACTTATCAACTCTTCCGCCAACATCAACGATTTTTTGTTTTCCTGTGAAGAATGGGTGGCACTTAGAGCATATTTCAACTTTAAGTTCTGGTTTAACTGAACCAGTTGTGAAAGTGTTTCCACATGCACACTTAACCACTGTATCGTGATGGTATTCTGGATGTATGCCTTGTCTCATGTAATTCACCTCTTTCAAAA